>NZ_JBQEPV010000005.1:0-499927 GCF_052045935.1 Paraburkholderia sp. 22098
CCGTGAAACGACTCCACGCCGATGATAGTGCGGATTGCCCGTGTGAAAGTAGGTAATCGTCAGGCTCCCCAGCAGCATCAGAAACCCCACCCCACAAAAGGTGGGGTTTCTGCGTTTACCGGCGGTAAAACAGCCAAGCAAACAAATCGCTGTCGTCATCGGACGAATACGGCTTGAAGCGATTCTCGGCTATTCAGTACTCCGGTAATCGGGCGACAACTAAGCCCTCTTTCGCGTCGCAAATTGATCCGGCAGCCCCGCGGTAAAACGGTCCAGCCGCTCGCTGACCTCGGTAATTGCCCAAAGCGGAGCGCGGTGTAATTGCTGGTCGTAGTTGGTAGCGATCTGTGCAAATATCGCGAATCCGTTCTCATTGAGCATCCATCTGCCGGTATCTCGTCCGGTGTCGAATACCTTGGCTATCGCACGCTCGGCCTCGCCGAGTTGCTCGCCAGTCGCGGAGCCGAAACCCGATTCGGCCAGAAAACCCGTCAGCAGCATTACTTGCGTCAGTGTCTGCGCATCGCTTATCCCGCCGTCGCCTCGTCGCAACGCGTCTAGCGCCAGATGCACGCGCAGCGCGAGATCGTCCGCGGTTTGGCGTGCCATCGGCAGCAGCATCGCCTTGGCATGCCGGGCGCGTGCCGCGCCGGTGTTTCGGGAGAACGGAATAGGTTGTGCCATGAAGGTCCAGTGAACGTGCTGTGCAGATGCAATAACGGCGCGCGCGTCAAAAGGTTGAGCCCTCTTGTCGTTAGCCGCCGACTTCTCTGGCACCGCCCCCGCACCGCCACCAACCCCATCACCCCGCAGCATCACCCCCCATCTCCCTCCGCCTCCACCGGACCAGCGCTTCGCGCCCGCACCCGGCGGCGGATCTCCGAGTCTAGAATAAGTCGCCCGCGCAGCTTCCCTTTCATCCGTTTCACGTATCGCGGCGCCTCGGTCATATGGACCATCATCAGCTCGCGCACTTTGTCGACGTCACGCTCGCGCGCTGCTTTCGTGATCGCCTTATGAATCTTGACGTTGGCCTGGCCGAACCGCTCGTGCTCGGCCTGCGGCGTATCGTTACGAAACTCGATGAGCTGCCGGATCATCTCGTTAATCAGCTCGCAGCTGAAACGCAAAAACGGGTTCGGGTTAGCCGCCGCCAGAATGTCGTGGAAGTTCACGTCCTCCTGGCGCTGCCGGACGATGTCCTGCCCGCCGTGCGCCGAAGCCGGCCTATCGCAGCAAGCAATGCTCGCCTCCAGCGCTTCGAAATCCTGCTCTGTCAGGTGCGGGACCGCGCCTGCCGCGAGTTCCGGCTCGAGCAGTTTGCGCACGGTGTAAATGTCGTCGATCGAAACGTCCTTGAAGAACAGATAGTTCTGCAGAAGCTGCAACGTCCGATCGAGCGGCACCTCCACCACCATGCCGCCGCCGGCAGGGCCGGTCGTCACCTTGATGAGCCCTTGAACTTCAAGCGACTTCAGCGCCTCGCGGATCGTGCTTTTGCTCACCGAGAAGAGTTGCTGCAACTCGACCTCGCGTGGAAGGCGATCGCCCGGCTTCAGATCCTTTTCCGTGATCAGTCGCTTGATTTCCTCCGCGACCAGATCGCCGCGCTTCTGCTGCTTGATCTCAATCGCTGCGCCAGCCTTGGTTCGATCCATGGCCATCTTCATGCTCCCATTTGTGTACTGCACCATCGACGTTCCGCCGGCGCCCACTACGTTGCAAGCAAAGCTACTTCGCTGCCGCCAGGAATTTTGCCTTATTGACACCGGAATTTATTGTACCTACGATCGGATTCAACCTATTTATCATGATAAATAGAACAAAGCCGACGTGGTGGAAAGTTCACCGTGGCCAGCAAGCTTTCGCAGTCGTTCAGTGCGTGTCTCTTCCAAGGAGCGTCATTTTGAATCGCCGAAATATGTTGAAGCTGGCCGCATTGTCGGCCGTTCCGGGCTCGCTGGGGTCGCTCGTCGCGCGCAGCGCCTTCGCACAGGCAGGCAGCGTGCAGTTCGCTTGTCCGGTGCCGATGTCGGGCGCGTTCGCCGCCAACGGTAAGTATGCAGACCTCGGTATGAAGCTCGCCATCGAACAATATGGCAAGGTTCTCGGCGAACCGCTCGCCTATTCGGTGCTCGACACGGAAGGTAAGCCGGCAACAGCAGTACGCCGCGTTCAGGAAATCGCGCAACAGAAGAATGCACGATTCTTTGCGGGCGGTATTTTGTCGTCCGAATCATTGGCGATGGGCAAGGAAGTTCAGAAAGCCGGCGGCGTCTTCATCACCACAGCGGGTGCGGACGAAATCACTGGGAAAGACTGCAACGATGCGACCTTCCGCTGGTCGGTGCCCACGTATGGCGCAATCGAACAGACCGTGCGTCCGCTGATCCAGATGATGCCGAAGGCCAAACGCTGGTACACGATCACGCCGCAATACGTATTCGGCGACGGCTTGTTGTCCGCCGCAAAAGCCGTCTTCAAGGAGAAGGGCATCGAGCACGTAGGCAACAGTTATCACTCGCTGAACGAAAAAGAGTTCAGCGGTTATTTGACGAACGCAGTCGCCGCCAAGCCGGACGTGTTGCTCATCCTCAACTTCGGTTCGCAATCTTCCGACACGCTGCGCCAGGCGGTCAGCTTCGGCATGAAGAACAACTGCACGATTCTGCTCGCGTGGGCTTCGGGTCTCGAGCAGTTCGAATCGCTCGGTGCGGACCTGTGCGACGGCGTGTATTTCGGTGCGCAGTACTGGCACGCAATCGACTCGCCGCTCAACCGCGATCTCGTCAAACGCACGCAGGCGGCCTTCAAAACGAATCCGAACTACAGCCTGGCCGGCTCGTACATCTGCACGAAAATTCTGCTGGACGGCATTGTAAAGGCCGGCAACGTCGATCCGAAGAAAGTGGTCGCCGCGCTCGAAGGCATGAAATACGATGGTTTGACAGGACCTGAAGAGGTTCGCAAGGGCGATCATCAGGTGCTGAAGAACTATTATCTGTTAAAGGGCAAGGCGAAGAGCAAGATGAAAAACGCCGACGACTACGCGGATATCGTCAGTTCAGGACAATCGTTTCTGCCGCTCGACAAGACCGGTTGCAAGCTGGCTTGATTCGCGCGGGCGCCGCGGTGCCTCGCGCACCGCAGCACATACACGTGCGAGCGCAGGAGAGCACGGAGCGCACGCACACGCACAAGCACAGGCAGTGAATTTCGCCAATTCCTCACACGGACGCCATGAACGTTTATCTGCTGCAGATCGTCAACGGCATCGGGGTCGGAATGCTGTATTTCCTGCTCGCGGTCGGCTTGTCGATTGTGTTTGGCCTCTTGCGCTTCGTGAACTTCGCGCACGGCGCCTTCTATCTGCTCGGCGCCTACTTCTGCTATCAGGCGATGCAGTGGTCGATGAGCTTCTGGACAGCGCTGATCGTCGTGCCGATTGCGGTCGGCGCCTTGGCATGGGTCGTCGAAAAGCTGATTTTGCGGCACGTCTACGCGCAGCAGCACGAGTTCCATATTCTCGTGACGGTAGGCCTCGCGCTCGTCGTGCAGGAATGCGCGATCCTCGTGTGGGGGCCGCTCGGTGACAACGTGGCCGTTCCCGACATGCTGAACGGCGTGGTGATCTGGGGCAGTTTTGTTTATCCCAAGTACCGCCTGTTCGTGATCGGCTTCACTGCAGTGCTCGCGGCGTTGCTCTGGTGGGTGCTCGAGGGTACGCGTCTCGGCAGCGCGGTGCGCGCCGGCAGCGAATCGACGGAGATGGTCTCGCTGCTCGGCATCAACGTATTGCGGGTGTTCAGCCTCGTGTTCGCGCTCGGTGCCGCAACCGCCGCGCTCGCCGGCGTGCTCGCCGCGCCGATTCGCGGCGTCGATCCTTTCATGGGTATCGAGGCGCTCGGCGTCGCGTTCGTGGTCGTGGTGGTGGGTGGCATGGGCAATTTTCTCGGCGCGCTGGTCGGCGGCCTGCTGGTCGGCATCGTGCAAAGCGTCATGAGCACGCTGTGGCCCGAAGGCGCGCGCTTGATGATCTACGTCGCGATGGCGGCCGTTCTTCTGCTGCGGCCCAATGGCCTGCTTGGGAGAGCCGCATGATCGATACTTCCAAAGCCGCCGACACTAAAGCAGTTACGCGTGCATCGCAGCCCGTTCCGCGACACGCGCTGCATCGCTATCGGTTCCTGTTGCTCGCGCTGCTCGTCGTGTGCATCTTGCCGCTGACGTTGCGCTCCGGCTCGCTCGCGACAGAAGTGCTCGTATTCGCGCTCGCCGCATTGGGCTGCAACCTTCTGCTCGGCCACACGGGACTGCTGTCGTTCGGGCAGGGCATTTTCTTCGGACTCGGCAGCTATAGCGCGGGGCTCGTGCTGACCAGGGCCGCGTTGCCGGTGCCCGTCGCGCTGCTGGCGGCAATCGCGATTGGTGCAATTGCAGCCGCATTGGTCGGATGGTTTTCGATCCGACAGCGCGGCACATACTTCGTGATGCTGACGCTCGCATTCGGGCAACTGTTCTACTTCCTCGCCTACACCACGCCGGACCTGACCGGCGGCGACAACGGACTGCTCGACATTCGGCGGCCGGCGCTCGGGTTGCCCGGCAAAGCGCTGATTCCGCTCGCTTCCCCGTGGCAGTACTACGGATTCGTCGCGGTACTTTTCCTCGTCGTGTTCTGGCTGTTGATGCGCGTCTCGCACTCGGTATTCGGCCGCACGCTGCTTGCGATCCGCGACAACGAAGCGCGCGCCGCCGCCGTCGGCTACGACGTCAAGCGATTCAAGCTGATGGCGTTCGTCATCTCCGGTGCCGTAACCGGACTCGCGGGCGCATTGCATGCGTTGATGACCGGCATCGCGCCGCTTTCCAACATCGACTACCACACGAGCGAGATGATCCTCGTGATGACCGTGATCGGCGGCACCGGCAACCTCTTCGCGTCCGTGCTGGGCGCCGCTTTCTATGTGCTCTTCGCCGACTGGCTCTCGACGTTGTGGCCGCGCTGGCTGCTGTTGCTCGGCATCGTACTGATGGCGGTGAGCCTGTACATGCAGCGCGGTCTATGGGGACTCGGCGAGCGCATCTGGCACGCCCTGCGCCGAAATGACAAAGCCGATGCAGACGCAGCAGCCGACGACACCGCAAAGGAGCGCGCATGAGCGAGGCCATTCTGAACGCAAGCGGCCTCGTGAAGCGCTACGGTAAATTCACGGCGCTCTCCGAGGTCAACCTAAGCATCATGCCGCGCACCGTGCACTCGGTAATCGGTCCGAACGGCGCCGGCAAGACTACGCTTTTCCATGTGCTCACCGGCACTCTGCCGATCACCGCGGGAACGATTGTCTTCGACGGACACGACGTGACGCACGAGCCCGATCACAAGCGTGTGCGTCGCGGCGTCGCGAGATCGTTCCAGGTGACGAGTCTGTTCGCCAATCTGAGCGTGCAGGAAAACTTGCGGCTCGCTGCGCAAGGTGTCGATTCCGTGCGTGCGCTCAATGCATGGTCGCCGCCGCGCGGCGCACTGGCTCACACTGAAACCGTCGACGACATACTCGAACGCCTCGCGTTGCAGCGTTTCAGCAAAGTGTCGGCAGGCGCTCTGTCGCACGGTCAGCAGCGGCGGCTCGAAGTCGGCATGGCACTCGCGGCGCGTCCCAAGGCGATCTTTCTCGACGAGCCGACGTCGGGCATGGGTATCGACGACCTCGACGATATGAAGCAACTGATTCGCGGCCTGCGCGAGGACTACACCGTCGTCCTGATCGAGCACAACATGGGCATCGTAATGGACATCTCCGACACGATCACCGTCATGCAACAAGGGCGCGTGCTGGTGGAAGGGCGGCCCGACGAAATTCGCGGCGATGAGCGCGTGCGCAGCGCCTATCTCGGCAACATGATTACCGGAGGCCGCGCATGATTCTCGACGTGCAGCAGATTCACGGCTTCTACGGCAAAAGTCACATCCTGCAAGGCGTTTCGTTGCAGATCGCGGAAGGTGAGACGGTTACGCTGCTGGGCCGCAACGGCGCAGGAAAATCCACCACGCTCAAAGCGATCGCGGGCGTCGTCGCGCCGAAGAACGGCAGCGTGACGTTCAACGGCGCGACCATAAGCGGGCTGCAGCCGCATAAGATCGCCTCGCGTGGTGTGTGTTTCGTGCCCGAACACCGCGGTATTTTCCGGTTGCTCACCGTGGAAGAAAACTTGCGGCTCGGCGCGCGCAAAGATTCGCCGTGGCAACTCGACGACATCTACCGCATTTTTCCGCGGCTGAAAGAGCGACGCACGAACGGCGGCGGACAACTGTCCGGCGGTGAACAGCAGATGTTAGCGGTTGGCCGTGCGCTGATGAATCATCCGCGTCTTCTGATGCTCGATGAACCGGTAGAAGGCCTCGCGCCGGTGATCGTCGAAGAAATCGTCGCGCAACTCAAACTCATTCGCGAGGCAGGTGTGGCGATCTTGCTCGTTGAGCAGAACCTCGAAGTCTGCACGCAACTCGCGGATCGTCACTACATCATCGAACAGGGCGTGATCGTTTATTCGGGCGACAATGCGTCGTTCGCCGCCGACGACTCGATCAAGGACCGCTATCTGGGCGTCGGCGTTGTCTGAGTCCGCGCCGACTTCACTATGAGGAAGCACTGATGCAAGTTCATGAATCGCAGGCTACCGAGGCAGTGAGTCGTTTGCGCGTTGATGGCGAACGGCTTTGGAACAGTCTCATGCAGCTCGCGAAAATTGGAGCGACCGAGAAGGGCGGCGTCTGTCGGCTCGCGCTAACCGAACTGGATCGCATAGCACGCGATCAGGTCGTTAGTTGGGCGAAGGAAATAGGCTGCACGGTTCGCATCGACGCGATCGGCAACATTTTTGCGCGCCGCGCTGGTTTGCGCGACGAGCTGCCTCCGGTGATGACCGGCAGCCACATCGACACGCAGCCGACCGGCGGCAAGTTCGACGGCAACTACGGCGTGCTCGCCGGCATCGAAGTGCTGCGCACGCTGGCCGATGCAAACGTTACAACGCTCGCCCCGATCGAGGTCGCGGTCTGGACCAACGAGGAAGGTTCGCGCTTCGTTCCCGTGATGATGGGCTCAGGCGTGTTTGCAGGCGCTTTCACGCTCGAACATGCGCTTGCGCAGCAGGATCGGGACGGCGTGTCCGTGCGCGACGCGCTGACCGCAATCGGCTACGTTGGAGAAAACACGAAACCGCATACCGTTGGTGCGTATTTCGAAGCACATATCGAGCAGGGCCCGGTGCTGGAAGCAAACGACAAAACTATCGGCATCGTGCAAGGCGCGCTCGGTCAACGCTGGTACGACGTGACCGTGCACGGCATGGAGGCGCACGCAGGGCCGACGCCGATGGAATTGCGCCGCGATGCGCTGCTCGTTGCCGCCGACCTCATTCACGCCGTGAACCGTATTGCGCTCGACCATGCGCCGCATGGGCGCGGCACGGTAGGCTGGGTCGACGTGCATCCAAACTCACGCAACGTGATTCCAGGCCGCGTCAAGCTGACGGTCGATCTGCGCGCCGCCGACGACACCACGCTGACCGCAATGGACAGCGCGCTGCGCGACGCCTGCACGGTCGCGAGCGAAAAAGCGGGCATCGCGGTTGAGGTCGAGCCGGTCGTGTACTTTGCGCCGCAACCGTTCGCGACGGAACTGGTGGCCGCCGTCAAACACGGCGCGGAGATGCTGGGCCTCTCGTCAATGGACGTGATCAGCGGTGCCGGCCATGACGCCGTGTATCTCGCGCGCGTCGCGCCTGCCGCGATGATCTTCGTGCCCTGCAAGGACGGGATCAGCCACAACGAAATCGAAGACGCGCGCGCGGATCATCTGGAGGCCGGCTGCAACGTGTTGCTGCACGCCATGTTGAGAGCGGCGCAAGTTGTCCAGACAGCGCCGATGTCGGAGGGTTCGAACGTATGAAAATCCTCATCGCGCGGATGAATCACGAGACCAACACGTTCTCGCCGGTGCCGACGCCGTTGTCCGCTTTCGGCCAGAACGGTGCGAACGCCGGCCCGAGCTTCAACGACGACGCGTTCAACGACAACAAGGGCATGCAGACCGCAATGGCCGCGTTCATCGACGCCGCTGCACGCGAAGGCGCGCAGATCGTTACGCCGGTGTCGGCGGCGGCCAACCCGAGCGGGCCGGTCGAAGCGGCCGCATACGACGCAATCTGCGACGCAATTCTGGCCGCCGCGAGCGGATGCGATGCAGTGATGTTAGACCTGCACGGCGCAATGGTCGCGGAAAATTCGAATGACGGCGAAGGCGATCTCCTCGAACGCGTGCGCGCGGCATTGCCCAATGCCCCGATTGCCGTCGCGCTGGATCTGCACGGCAATGTCACGCAGAAAATGATCGACAACGCGGACGTGATCGTCAGCTTCAAGACCTATCCGCACGTCGATATGTATGAGACTGGCGCGCACGCGGCGCGTCTGCTGTTTGATCTGATACATGGCGAGGCGAAGCCGGTCATCGCCTGGCGCCAGCCGCCTCTGCTCACGCACACGCTGCGCAGCGCGACCGCTGAGGGCGCGATGAAGCGTGCTGTCGACGCGGCGCGCGCCGCCGAGGCCGAGGGCATGCTCGCGGTCTCGGTGTTGTCCGGCTTTTCGCTCGCGGATATCGCTGCGCCGTGTATCAGCGTCGTGGTTGTCGGCAATGGCGAGCGCGCGCAGGCGGAAGCAGTGGCCGAGCGAATCGCGCAACAAATCTGGAACGAGCGCGAGGAGTTCGTCTATCGCAGCGCGCCGCTCGCGGAATCGGTTGCGCAAGCCGCTGCTCTCGCAAAAGACGCCGACAAGCCGGTGCTTCTGCTGGATCATGGCGACAACTGCATGTCGGGCGGCACGTGCGACACGATGGATCTGCTCGAAGAAGCGCTCCGGCAGAATCTGGACGGCATCGTCACCGGGCCGTTGTGCGATCCGCAGGCGATGGCCGCATTGATGGCCGCGGGCGTCGGCAGCACGGTGACCATCACGATCGGCAACAAGGTTGGAAGCAGTGCGGTGACGCCGCGCGCGCCCGTCGCGATGACCGGTGTCGTGCGAGCCTTGACCGACGGCGAGTATGTGATCAGCGGGCCGACTTACACCGGGCAGCGAGCCCACATGGGACGCGCCGCGGTTCTCGATACGGGTACTGTGAAGCTGGTCGTGACCGAACACACGCACGAGCCGTGGGACCTGGGCGTGTTCGAAAGCGTTGGTATCGACCCGCGTCGCGCGCGTTTCCTGCTACTCAAATCGCGCATGTATTGCCGTCCGGTTTTCGTGCCGATCTCCGCCGGGCTCGTGGAGTGCGATAGCCGGGGCGTGACGAGTTCGGACTACGGCCTGTTCGCTTTCCAGAATATCCGGCGCCCGGTCTTTCCACTCGATGCAGATGCCGAATGGAGCGCGTCGTAATGAGTGGCGCGAGCGTCGACAACAAGAATGCCGTCCGGCTCTTGTACAGTTTCGACAGACTCTCTATAATTCGCGCCTCTACAGGCTCGTAGCTCAGTTGGTTAGAGCACCACCTTGACATGGTGGGGGTCGTTGGTTCGAATCCAATCGAGCCTACCAACGCATCAGTGAGGTGGACGAAAGCGGCTCCGCTTTCGTCCACTGTCCTGTCAAAACAGTCGCTGTAACTCCTCGCTTTCCTCTCTCTGCATTCAGTACGTCGCGCGTTGCACGGCTGCCGTCGTTGCGGACGCATTCGCGACAGACTCAACGTCGAATCCATAGAACGAGCGAGCAGTGGTGCGCAAAATCGCGCCGAGAGCGGTCGAATCGAGACCGGCGTCGAGCAGCGTCGACAAGGTGTCACCATAACTCGTCACCGCTTCGTATTGCGTGTGCGGCCAGTCGCTGCCCCACATCAAACGGTCAGGCCCAAACTGCTCGATTAATTGCCGTGTCGCGTCTGCAACGAACGCAGAGTCCGGTGCGGTACAGCGATATGCGCCAGACAGCTTTACCCACACCCGCCGCGTCTTGCCATAGCCGAGCAGCGCTTTGAAACCCTGGTCTTGCGTGCCCAATGCCGGATCGGGCCGGCCGAAATGATCGACGACGACTCGCACGCCGCGCTCCAGAAGCTGGTCGATCAGCGGTGCCAGATCGGCTGCGTTTCGGTGCAATTCGACATGCCAATCCAGTCGCGCAACGTGGTCCAGCAACGACGTCCACGGTCGTGCGCGCAAATCCGGCAGCGGCTGCTCGATAAGGTTAAGCCGAACTCCCGTTACGCAATGCCTATGCAGATCATCAAGCTCATTCGCGCTTATGTCCGGCGCAACGACAGCAACGCCGCGCAAACGCTCGGTGTCGGCGGATAACGTGTGCAACAGATAGCGATTGTCGGTGCCGAGAAAGCTCGGCTGCACGAGCACCGCATGCGTCATTCCATGCGCGTTCAGCAGCGGCCGATAGTCGTCGAGCGTTGCGTCGTAGGCGGGCGCGTAGCGGCGATCGCCGGTCAACGGCAAGCCCTGCTCGAAAACGTGTGCGTGGGTGTCGACGCCACCGTGTGCAAACGACGGTAAGGATGCGTGTGCGTTCATATTCAACTGCGCGGAGAGTTCAGGTTGAGGCGCGCTGCATCGGCTGCATCTGCGGCCTGCTCCGGCGCGGTATCGCGCAGACGCTTGCCGCGCGTTTCCGGAAGCAGTAGTACCGCGGTCATCGCAAGCCCGTAGGCAATGGCTGCGTCGATGCCGATGGCCGCGCCGAGCGACATCGAATGGCTCATGTAGCCGACCAGAACCGGAAAGCCTGCGGATGCAATGCGCCCGAAGTTGTAGCAGAAGCCGACGCCGGTGCCACGCATGTCGGCGGGATAGAGTTCGTTGAAGAGCGGGCCCAGGCTTGCCGGAATGCCGGCGGCAAAGAGGCCGAGCGGGAAGCCAAGAACAAGCATCTGCATGTTCGTCAACGGCAACATGACGTATGCGAGCACGGTGACGATGCAGCAGAAAGCGAATAACGCGATGTTGCGACGCCGGCCGATCCGATCGAGCAGGAGCGCGCTCAGCATGCAGCCGCACCAGAACGCGACGATCACGACGGCGAGGTAACCGCCAGTGTTCAACACCGACAGATGCCTTTCCTTCGCGAGAAACGTGGGCAGCCACGTCATGATCGCGTAGTAGCCGCCGTGAGCACCCGTGCCGAGCACCGCACCGATGATCGTGGTTCGAAGCACGCGAGGCTGAAACACTTGCAGGATCTGACCAAACGCTGAGACTTTGGGACCGACTCTCGCGCCGGCGGGCTCAACGCGCACCGGCTCTTTCAGATTGCGCCGCACGAATAGCACGAGGCCGGCGGGCAGCAGGCCGACTGCGAACATCACGCGCCAGGCGGTGTCAGAGGGAAGCCATGAGAATACGGCTGCGTAGACCAGCACCGCGGCGCCCCAACCCACGGCCCACGCGCTTTGCACCGCGCCCATTGCCTTGCCGCGATGTTCGGTGCGGATCGTCTCCGCCATGAGCACAGCACCGGCAGCCCATTCGCCGCCGAATCCAAAGCCTTGCAGCGCTTTGAGCAGCAACAGCTGCGGGAAATTCTGGGCGAATGCGCACAGGAAGGTGAAGCCGGCGAACCAGAGAATCGTCATCTGCAAGGTGCGCACGCGGCCGAAGCGGTCCGACAGCGCGCCAGCAATCCAGCCGCCTAGCGCCGACGAGACCAGGGTCACACCGCTGATCGCGCCCGCCTGCGTGTGGTCGATGCCATACGCCGCGATGATCGCTGGAATGGCAAGCGTGAACATCTGCACGTCGAGCGCGTCCAGACCCCATCCCGCGAAACACCCCCAGAAGGTGTTGCGCTCGACAGGCGTACCCTGCCTGTACCAATTGAACATAGCCATCTCCGTCCGTTCGTCCTGCTGTTTCGGTGATTCATATATATGACTGTATGAATCTTGCGCCCAATCGGACTGCGGGTCATTGGGTAATAACCCTTGCTCGCTTTCGATCGATTCAATGCGGTACAGTAGTTACTCCTCTGCATAACTGTATGAATCCATGAATACGGCGTCTTTCGTGTCCAGGCCGGACGACCGGCTGCCCCGTTATCAGCAATTGCGCGACGACCTCGTGAGCCGCATTGCCGCCGGCGAATGGGCGCCCGAAGAGGCCATCGCCACCGAGGCGGAACTAGGCCAGTTCTACAACGTTTCGACCGGCACCGTTCGCAAGGCGATCGACCTGCTGGTCAGCGACGGCGTGCTCACCCGCACCCAAGGCAAAGGCACGTTCGTGCGGCGGCCGCGCTTCGACTCGTCGCTGTTCCGCTTCTTTCGTTTTGTCTCGCGCGACGGGCAGCCGGTGCGCCCCACCGCGCGCGTCCTGAGGCGCGAGGTGGTGAAGCCCAGCGAAGAGATCCGCAACGCTTTGCGTATGAAGGCCTCGGAGAAGGCAATTCATCTGTCGCGCGTGCGAATGATCGAAGGGCAGGCGGTGTTGTCGGAGGAAATCTGGCTGCCGCGCGCCCGTTTCGAAGCGCTTGCCGCGTTGCCGCTCGACAAATTCGAAGACCTGCTGTACCCGCTCTACGAACGGCTCTGCAAGCAGATGGTGGCCTCCGCGACCGAAATTCTCCGCGTAGAACAGGCTACCGCCGAAACGGCTTCGCTGCTCGGCATGAAAACCGGCAGCCCGGTGATTCTGGTTCACCGCGTCGCCTCCGACTTCGCCGGCACACCGTTCGAATGGCGCAGCACGCGTGGCGCGGCCGATACATTCCAGTACCAGGTCGAAATCCGCTAGACCCGCGTTAGCCCGCCTGTTTCCGCTGAACACAGCTTCCTACTCAAGGTGGCGTTGCCCGTCATGCGGGTATCACCCCATGGCGTCCGGCTGAAATTCCTACAATCATATATATGACTGTATCAATTTTTATTTGCCGTGCAGTCGGGCAAGCGGAGAAATCATGTCCACACAATTAGCATTCGAGCAGCAGGTCATGAAAAAGATGGCGTGGCGGTTAATGCCGCTACTCATCGTCATGTTCCTGATTTCGTTCATCGACCGCCAGAACGTCGGCTTCGCCAAGCTGGAGATGGTGCACGACCTCGGCATGACCGAAGCGTCGTACGGATTGGGCGCGTCGCTGTTCTTCATCGGCTATCTGCTGTTCGAGGTGCCCAGCACGCTCGCGCTGCATCGCTTCGGCGCGCGTGCATGGCTCGCCCGCATCATGATGACGTGGGGAATCGTAACGGTGCTGATGGCGTTTGCCCGGTCGCTGCCGGTGTTCTATTCGTTCCGCTTTGCGTTGGGCGTCGCTGAAGCAGGGTTCTATCCGGGCGTGATCTATTACCTCACGCAGTGGTTCCCGCAGAGCTATCGCACGAAAGTGCTTGGCTTCTTCACGCTCGGCAGTTCGCTCGCCAATATGCTGGGCTCGCTGATCGGCGGTCTGTTACTCACGCTGGGCGGCACATGGGGATTTGCCGGGTGGCAGTGGGTGTTCATCGCGACCGGCCTGCCGGCTGTGGTGGTTGCATTTGTCGCGCTGAAGTATCTGCCGAATTCGGTGAGCGACGCACCGTTCCTCTCGCAACAGGAAAAGGATGTGGTGCTCGCCGCGCTCAAGCGCGAGGCAGCGGGCGATGCCAAGGCGACGCATCCGTGGGCCGCGCTGCTCGATCCCAAGGTGCTGATGTTCGCGCTGACCTACATGCTGATGTCGACGTCGCTGTACGGCGTGACCTACTGGATGCCGACGCTGCTCAAGAGCGACGGCGTGTCGTCGTCGCTTAACGGCGTGCTCAATATGATTCCGTGGGCGCTGGCCACGCTGCTGTTGCTGTGGCTTCCCGGCAAGCTCAAGCGTGAGCGCGTGGTGTTGAGGGCGATGAGCATTGTTGCAGCGGTCGGCGTGGTGGGCTTCGCGTCGAGCCTCGTGCTGCCGACCCCAACGCTGCGCTTTGCGGCGCTGTGCCTGGGCGGGGCATGCATTCCGTTACTGTATCCGTGCTTCTGGTCGCTGCCGCCGCGCTTTTTCTCGGGCGCACGCGCCGCTGCGAGTGTCGCCGCGATCAATGCGATCGGGAATCTCGGCGGCTTCGCGGGACAGAATCTGATGCCTTATGTCGGCAAAGCGGCGCATAGCCAGATTGCGCCGATGCTGGTGCCTACTGCGTGTCTTCTGACGTTGGGAATTGGTACGGGCATCGCTGCTTTGATCAGCGCTCGCCGTCGCACGACACTTGCAGCAGCAACGGTACGTTAGCGCGACTAGACGCGGTGTGACGCGGCCGTGTCTATGCATGGCCGCTAGCACGCGTTGTTAAGCCCGCGTTGTTAAACCCGCGTCAAGGACGAAGCAGGTCGAAGCTCGCCAGCACGAGTACGCCGGTCACCGCGATCAGCGCGACCGAGTGCTGGCCGAAGTAGAGAAGCGCCGCAGCCGACCACGACGCGAGCGTAAACGCCGCGAGCTTTTTCATCGGAACCCCAGAGACGCGGCGAGCAGGCCGCTCACTATGCCGCAGACCACCACGGCCAACGCGACGACGGTCAGGACCCGCTTCGGAAACGAGCGACCCAGCATCGCCATAGACGGTACGCTGATTAGCGGCAGCGTCATGAGCAGCGCGCCCGCAGGCCCGGCTGCCATGCCGAAAGACAGCATCGCCTGAATGATCGGCACTTCGCCCGCCGTCGGGATCACGAACAGCGTGCCGGCGATGGACAGCGCGACGATCCACAGCACGCTGTTGTCGATGTCCGGACCAACGTGCGGAAAGAGCCACGCGCGTGCCGCGCCGAGAATCAGCACCAGCACGATGTATTCGGGCACGAGACGCAGCGTCATCGTGCCGAGTATTTTCACCCAGCGCGTAAATGCGGTGCCCGGTTCATCCGTCGTGACCAGTTGCGCGATGGCTTCGCGCGACGCCTCGGCTTCCTTCGGCGTCACCATGCGGTTCACGAGATAGCCAAGGCCGAACACCATGACCAGGCCGAGAGCGAGCCGCAAGCCCATCCACTGCCAGCCGAGCACGAAACCCATGAAGATCAGCGTGGCCGGATTGAGCGCCGTATTGCCGAGCCAGAATGCGATTGCCGCGCCGGGCGCCGCCTGCCGCGCGCGCAGTCCCGCCACCACCGGCGCTGCGCAGCAGGTGCACATCATGCCGGGCAACGACATCAGGCCGCCTTTCACGACGCTGCTGAAGTCGCTGCGGCCGAGCGCGCGGGCGACCCATTGCGGCGGAATCAGCGCCTGCACCGCGGAGCCGAGCAACAGACCCAGCACCATTGCCTGCCAGATGGCCTTGCCGTAGGCAAACGCGTAGTCGATTGCGGACTGCCACGACGCGGCGGGCGCGCTCGCAGACGTACCCATCAGGATCGACTTGCCGATCGAATGCTGGCTCGCGGCGACGAACGCGCGGTTGTAATACGGAAACCACTTCACATAGAAGAGTCCGACGACGGCGATCGCGAGGAACACGATCCAGCCAAGCGCGACGCGGGGCTGCCGAAGGGTTGATTGCATGTTGTTCGTAACGTTAAGGTTGGGTCAGACTAGCGCGACTGAACGCTTATCGAGTTGCGCGAGGAGCGCTTTAGCCTGATCAACGACGTCTGCGTCGTTCGGCCGGAAACTGATTTTCAGCGCCTGCGGCAGTTGCGTGAAATGCTGATGGCTGCTGCGCGCGTATGCCGGATCGTAGTGGAGTTCGATCAACTCGTTCGCGAGTTCGGCGCGCCGGTTTTCGTCGACGAGTTTTTGCCACCCGGCGACCCGTTCGCGGCTATGCAAGCCGATCAAACGTTCCAGCTGCGCCTTTAACGACACGGGGTCGTCGAACAGTTGCGCGTAGTCGTGAAGCAGAAACGCCGAGCGGTCTTCGCGGCTCGCCGCCACTTCCACACAATCGCCGCGATGAAACGTGTCGAGCAGAGCGAGCGGCAGCGTGATTGCGCCAATGCGACGGCTCTCCGCCTCAACGAACACCGGGCGCGCGGGATCGAAGCTGCGCAGCGCGCTCACGAGCAGGGTGTCAAAGCCTTTTTGCGACGGCTGAGCGACCCCAGCCCATGCGCCGAGCAGCGACCCGCGATGCGCGGCGAGCGCTTCGAGGTCCAGCGTCTGCGCACCTGCTTCGTGGAGCGCGGCGAGGAGCCGCGTCTTGCCGCTCCCGGTCGGACCGACCAGTGCGACGTAACGGAATTGGCTCGGCAGCGTGGTGAGCGCCTCGACGGTTGCGCGCCGGTAAGTCTTGTATCCGCCGTCGAGCTGACGCGCGGGCCAGCCGATCATGTTGAAGAGCGTGGTGACGGAGCCCGAGCGTTTGCCGCCGCGCCAGCAATAAACCAGCGGTCGCCAGTTGCGCGGCCGGTCGGCGAACGTCGTTTCCAGATGAAGCGCAATATTGCGGGCCACCAGCGCCGCGCCCACCTTCGTGGCTTCGAACGGCGACACCTGCTTGTACATCGTGCCGACCAGCACGCGCTCCTCGTTGCTGAGCACCGGCGCGTTCATCGCGCCCGGAATGTGGTCTTCTGCAAACTCGAGAGGCGTGCGTACGTCGATGATTTCATCGAAATCACCTGCTTGATCGAGGCTGACGAGTAGGTTTTTCAAGGGCGTACGGGGGAAAAGCGGACAAAGCGGTGCCGGATAGACCGAAATTATCGCATGCGGCGCGATTGGCGGCAGCGCGCGGCTTTCTGCAGCCTTTCACCGCGCCTTGTCAGCCGCCGCCTTCTTTCAGATCACTTCTACGCGCCCTTCGCCTGCAACCATTTCGCCGATCACGCGAGCGTCGCCGAAACCGTCGGCGTGAAAGAGCGCCAGCACGTCGTCCACAGCGTCGGGTGAACACGAAACCAGCAGGCCGCCTGAGGTTTGCGGGTCCGTGAGCAAGGTGCGCGCGCTCGGCTGCAATGTTGCCGGCAACGAAATATCTTTACCGTAAGCATCCCAGTTGCGCCCGGAGGCGCCCGTGAAAACGCCGGCTTCGGCAAAGTCGACTACGCCCGGCAGCCATGGCAGGTCGGCGTAACGCACGCGCGCGGTGAGCTTCGAGCCGCGCGCCAGTTCCAGCGTATGGCCGAGCAGGCCGAAGCCCGTGATGTCGGTGAGCGCATGCACGCCGTCGAGCCCGGCGAGTTGAGCACCCGGGCGGTTGAGCTTGGTCGTCGCGCCGATCATGGCGGCGTAGCCGTTCGCGTCGAGCCGGTCTTTCTTCAGCGCAGCCGAAAGCACGCCGACGCCGAGCGGTTTGCCGAGAATCAGCACGTCGCCAGCCTGCGCGCCCGCGTTGCGCTTCACGCGCCGCGGATCGACCACGCCGATTGCTACGAGGCCGTAGATGGGCTCGACCGAGTCGATCGAATGTCCGCCCGCGAGCGGAATGCCGGCGTCCGCACACACCGACTCGCCGCCCTTCAGCACTGCCGCAATCACGTCGTGCGGCAGCACGTTGATTGGCATTCCGACGATGGCGAGCGCCATCAGCGGTTTGCCGCCCATTGCATAGACGTCGGAGAGCGCGTTGGTCGCCGCAATGCGGCCGAAGTCGAACGGATCGTCGACGATCGGCATGAAGAAGTCTGTGGTCGCGACGATCGCCTGCTCGTCGTTCAGCTTGTAGACGGCGGCGTCGTCGGCGGTATCGTTGCCGACGAGCAGGTCTGGAAAGAACGGCAGCGGCGCGCTGCGTTTGAGCAGGTCAGCGAGCAGGCCGGGGGCGATTTTGCAGCCGCACCCGCCGCCGTGCGACAGGCTGGTGAGGCGGGGCGAGGAGCTTGCTTGGGCTTGAAGGTCGATCATTGTGGCGCGAATTTGTGGCTTCGAATGATCGCATTATGAGGGTTGTGGACTCCGTGCGCTTCGGAGTTCCCCGCTGCCGAACCGCGGTGTCGACGGAATTCAACGCGGAATTCAACGCAGGATGTCGGTCGCTTTGTGATTCCCGTCCACGCCTTCCACGAGGATTACCGGTCCGCGAGCATGCCGCATGCGCAACGGCAGGATGCGCCGGTACGCGTCCGACGCGTACCAGGCGCGCGCCGTCGGAAGGTCGGGAAACTCAATTGCGATCAGGTCGCCGTGCCACTCGCCCTCCACGACGTGCGGCCGTGCGCCGTGTACGATGAATCGGCCGCCGAATGGCGTAAGGGTTGCGTCGATACCCTCGAGGTATTCGACAATCTCAGCGCACATTTCAACGTCGTGCAAATGGGCAATCGCATACGCAGTCATGTTCACTCCTCCATGCATGAAGAAACCGGAACTCGCATGCTGCGTATGATTGCCCTCGCCCGGAGGCGCGTCGATTACCTCACAGGTAATGGAATCCGCAATGTGCGGTTCTAACCGAGCCAGCCCTTGATCGACTCGATCATTGCGGAGGTCGAAATACCATAGCGGTCGTGCAGTGTCGGCAGTGCGCCTGCAGCGAGGAATGCATCGGGGAGCGCCACCTGCCTGAACGGGCACGACACTCCGGCGCGCATCAGTTCGGCCGCAACGGCCTCACCCAGACCGCCGATCGTCGTATGGTTCTCCGCCACCACGACGAGCCTGCCCGAACGCTTCGCTTCG
Source organism: Paraburkholderia sp. 22098 (assembly GCF_052045935.1). Classification (NCBI taxonomy): domain Bacteria; kingdom Pseudomonadati; phylum Pseudomonadota; class Betaproteobacteria; order Burkholderiales; family Burkholderiaceae; genus Paraburkholderia; species Paraburkholderia sp. 22098. The sequence continues at coordinate 18,605 of NZ_JBQEPV010000005.1, forward strand.
CGCACGATTGTCTGCGTGTCGAGCGGCTTGATGGTCGGCACGTGCAGCACGCCCACGCCGATGTTCTCGCGTTCCAGCGCTTTCGCGACTTCGAGCGCACGCATGGTCATAATGCCCGACGAGATCACGAGCACTTCCGCGCCGTCGCGCAGCATCTTTGCCTTGCCGAGTTCGAACGTGTAGTCGTATTCGTCCAGCACCGCAGGCACGTTGCCGCGCAAAAGACGCGCATAGACAGGGCCCTTGTGTGCGGCAATGGCCGGCACCATCTGTTCGATGTCGAGCGCATCGCAAGGATCGACAACGGTCATGTTCGGCATCGCGCGCATCAACGCGAGGTCTTCCGCGGCCTGGTGGCTAGGACCGTAGCCAGTGGTGAGCCCCGGCAGCGCGCAGACGATCTTCACATCGAGGTTGTCTTCGGCAATGGCCTGGTGCATGAAGTCATACGCACGGCGCGTCGCGAACACCGCGTAGGTAGTCACGAACGGCTGCGCGCCTTCGTGCGCGAGGCCCGCCGCCGCGCCCATCAGCAATTGCTCCGCCATGCCCATCTGGTAGTAGCGCTCAGGGAATTCCTTCGCGAAGATATGCAGGTCCGTGTACTTGCCGAGATCGGCCGTCATGCCGACAACGTTGGTTTTCTGCCGAGCCAATTCGACGAGCGCGTGACCGAAAGGCGCCGAGCGCGTGAGCTGGCCTTCGCCCGCAATGGACGCGATCATCGCCGAGGTCTTCAGGCGCGGTTTGCTCATGGTTGCGTTGCTCATGCTTGTCTCCCTGCTTCCAGTGCTTCGAGCGCCAATTGCCATTCGTGCGCATCGACGCGGATAAAGTGGTTCTTCTCGCGCTCTTCGAGGAACGGCACGCCGCAACCCATGCGCGTATCGGCGACGATCATGCGCGGCTCGTTGCCGGGATGCTTGCGGGCCGCGTCGAACGCGGCGGCCACGGCGCCGATATCGTTGCCGTCCACACGTTGCGTGAACCACCCGAATGCTTCGAGCTTCTCGACTAGCGGTTCAAACGCCATGATCTGTGTCGACGGTCCGTCGGCCTGCTGGTTATTCACGTCTACAACGGCGATCAGGTTGTCGAGCTTCCAATGGCTCGCGGACATGATGCCTTCCCAGATCGCGCCTTCGTCGAATTCGCCGTCGGAGAACAGCGTGTACACGAACGACTTCGAGCCCTTGCGCTTGAGTCCGAGACAGCGGCCGACCGCAATCGTCAGGCCGTGTCCGAGCGAGCCGCCGGACATCTCCATGCCGGGCGTGTAGCTCGCCATGCCGGACATGGGCAGACGGCTGTCGTCGCTGCCGTAGGTCTCCAGTTCTTCGGCGGGCAGAATGCCTGCTTCGAGCAGCGCCGCGTACAGCGCGATCGCATAGTGTCCGTTCGAGAGCAGGAAGCGGTCGCGCTCTTCCCACTCGGGATCTTCCGGGCGATAGCGCATTGCGCCGAAGTACGCGACGGCCAGTACATCGGCGATGTCGAGCGCCTGCCCGATATAACCCTGGCCCTGCACCTCGCCCATTAAGAGCGCGTTTCTGCGGATGCGGTAAGCGTGTTCGGCAAGCGATGCCGTCGACGCATTGGATGGACTGTTCATGTCGTCTCCTGAGGTTTAAGCGGAATAGTTGGAAAAGGTCAGCGGTTCACGGATTTCGCGGGCACGAGGAAGACCAGGCATGCGCCGAGCGTCACCGCAACCGAGATGAAGATCAGTCCCGCTGTCGAACGGCCTGTCATGTCGTTGAGCCAGCCCACGATGGCGGGCGAAAAGAAGCCCGCAAGATTGGCGAAGCAGTTCACAGCCGCGATGCCGGCTGCGGCAGACATGCCGCCGAGCAGCGCCGTGGGCAGCGACCAGAACTGCGACGACGACGCGAGGATGCCGGCAGCCGCAATGCTCAAACACACGATCGACGCCGGCACGCTGCCGAGCGTAGGCAGGACCGCAAAGCCCGCCGCCGCGATCAGCATTGGAATGGCCAGGTGAAGTCTGCGTTCGCGCCGGCGGTCCGCACTCATGCCGATCAGCGGCAACGCGACGATCGCGCAAAGATAAGGAATCGCGGTGAACACACCCACCCACAGCGGATCGGCGACGCCTGATTTACGGATGATCGTCGGCAGCCAGAAAGTCAGCCCGTACTGACCGAGCACGACACAGAAATAAATCGCTGCCATCAGCCACAAGCGACGGTCGCCAATGAACGAGCGAATCGAAATATGGGCAGTGGTGTGCGCGTTATCGCCGGCGACATTGCGCGCCAGCAGATTCTTCTCCGACTCGGTGAGCCATTTCGCTTTGGCGATGCCGTCGTCGAGATACAGAAGAATCGCGACTCCAAGCACGAGCGACGGCAGAGCCTCAAGCATGAACAGCCACTTCCAGCCGGCCATATTCATTGCGCCGTGGAGCGAATGCATGATCCAGCCCGACAGCGGACCGCCGACTATGCCCGCAAGCGGAATCGCCATGAAAAAGAGCGACAACGCCTTGGCTCTGCGGGCAGCGGGAAACCAGTACGTCAGATAAAGAATGACGCCCGGCGCGAAACCCGCTTCTGCAACGCCAAGCAGAAAGCGCAAAACATAAAACGCGGTGGGCGACTTCACGAAGACGAACGACGCGGAAATCACCGCCCACGTCAGCATGATTCGCGCAAGCCATTTGCGCGCGCCGACACGGTGAAGCACCAGATTGCTCGGCACCTCGAAAAGAAAGTAACCGAGAAAAAAGATGCCCGCGCCCATGCCGTAGACGGTCTCGCTAAAGCGCAGATCGTTCAGCATCTGCAGCTTCGCAAAGCCGACGTTGACGCGATCCAGATACGCGCCGAGATAGCACAGCATCAGAAACGGAATCAGCCTGCGGCTTACCTTGGCGTAGGTGCGCGATTCGAAGCTCGTCGCGTCTGAGTGCGCCAACACTTCGCCGTCGATAGCAGAAGCGGTGTATTTCGATTTCATGTTTGTCTCCTTCCATGGGCCCCGGGTTCGCCCGGGTGCCAGGAACACAGCGCCGCCTCGCGGGCGAGCGCTGTCGTCAATGAATGAGCATGCCGCCGTTGACGTCGAGCGTGACGCCCGTCAGATACGTCGAGAGATCGCTCACGAGAAAAAGGCACGCGTTCGCGACATCGGCGGCGTCGCCCAGTCTGCCGAGCGGAATGCCTTTGATGATGTCCACGCGCATTTCCGCAGTCAGCTTGTCGCCGGTGATGTCGGTCTGGATGAGCCCCGGCGTGATCGAGTTGACGCGGATGCTGTCGGGACCGAATTCGCGGGCCATCGCACGCGCAAGACCGAGCACACCGGCTTTCGCCGCGCTGTAATGCGGGCCGCCGAAAATGCCGCCGCCGCGTTGCGCCGACACAGACGACATGCACACGATGCTGCCGTGCTTCTGCTCCTTCATTGCAGGCAGTACGGCTTGCGACATGTAGAGCGTGCCGCGCAGATTCACATCGACGATTGCGTCGAAACCTTCGGCGCTAATGTCTAGCGTGCGTACTGGCTGCGTGATGCCGGCGTTGTTGACGAGGCCGTCTATGCGGCCATAACGTTCGAGCGTGGCGGTTGCAGCTTGCACGCATGCAGCTTTGTTGGTGACGTCGCAAGCAAGGCCGAGATGTGCCGCGCCCAGATCGGCGGCGGCCGCTTTCGCGTCTTCTTCGCGCAGATCGAGAATCACGACGCGCGCACCCTGGGCGGCCAGTGCCTTCGCCGTCGCCTTGCCGATGCCACGCGGGGAAGCCGCGCCCGTGACGATAACCACCTTGTTCTCGAGCAGCATCACTTGTCTCCTGAATGTTGATGTGATGGAGCCAGTGTCCGGCACGCCGCGCGTGGCATCAACGCAGTACGGCTCAACTATGCTTGAGAAATTTTCAGGTGTTCGGGAGGGCGGACGCGACGCTTGCTGCGCGCGGGTTGGCGGCCTGCGAAGCAATCCGCCGAATGAGCACGGTGCTGGAATACCCTGGTGTCGATCTGCCGGTGTTTTTAAGCCGCGCATTCTCTCTGACCGATTTCCCGGTCGATCCACGCGATGAATCGCGCGACCCGTGGCAACTCCGCATTCTGCGGCGGGCACACCAGATGATGCGCGCCGACCTCGACCGCGTGCGAGTGATCGAACACCGGCACGAGGGCGCCTTCCTTGATCCGTACCGACGCGAGCATCAGACTTTCGAGCGCGATGCCGAGTCCGAGCGCCGCCGTTTCGAGCGACATGTACGAGCGGTCGAACGAGAAATCGAACGTCTTGTGCGCGGCAGAGACGCCGGTACGCCCGAACCATTGCTTCCACTGAACGAGCGGCGTTTCCGAGTAGATCAGACGATGGGCGAGCAGATCTTCCGGCGTCTTCACCGGGTGGCTCCGCAAATAGGCCGGCGACGCCAGCGGCGCAATGAACTCGTTGCGCAGCGTCCGCACTTCGAGATCGCGCCAGTTCGCATAACCGTGGCGAATGTCGATGTCGTAATAGCCGCTCGTGAACGACACATCTTCATATGAGCATGCGAGGTTCAACTGGATGTCCCCGTTCGCTTCCTGAAACGATGCGAGCCGCGGCAGCAGCCACATCAGCCCGAAGCTGGGGCTCGAATGCACGCGCAGAATGTCGACCTCGGTGCGGCTCGACGCGCGCTCGGTCGCGCGGCTCAGGTCCGCAAGAGAACCCGTGACGTCCGACAGATAGCGCTCGCCTGTCGGCGTAAGCACGAGGCCACGGCCTGAGCGGTAGAACAGCGTCTGGCCGATGATCGACTCCAGATTGCTGATCTGATGACTCACCGCCGAAGCGGTCAGCCCAAGCTCCTCCGACGCACGATTGACGCTCCCAGTTCGAGCCACGCTCTCAAAAGCGATGATGGCTTTGACGGGTGGTATGCGCATGGTGAAGTCTTCTCAGTGCGGTTGTGAAAGTGTTCCGATGCTCGCCATACGAAGGTAAGCAGAGTAGTGCGGTAAACCATGAACCGGTCTGGCGCAACGCAGCGAGCGCGCGAGACGCAGCCCCGATTATCCGTCAATTGCCAGTGACTGCTTCGCCGGTACGCGCTTTGCTGGATCGATGCAGGCGACGAAGCGGACCTGCGATCGCCGGCGGCAACGGCATGGAGGCGTGGCATGGGATGTGGCGCGAAAGGTGTCATGACGCTCGGGCAGGAAACAGATATTGCCGGCGAGGAAATGCTGAACATGCAGCACCTGGAAGCGAGCCCGGACGGCAAGTACGTTTTGCTCGTCGAAACGGAGCGCTCCGAATGGGGTATTCAACAGCAGACCAGTTACCGGATGCCCGCGAAGCGTCTCGTCGAGTTGATCAGGACACAAGGTGAGCGCATGGACGGCTAGCCCTTGCCGCGAAGTCGTTTGAATGCGGCAGGGGCGCGGGCAGGTCAGTTCAGCGTAGGGGCGGGGGTGCGCCGGCCGTGCCGCGCCAGCGTATCGCGATAGATGCCCGGCACTTGGGCAAGTTGCGCGGGCGTGCCTTGCTGAACGACGCGGCCGCGGTTCATCACGATGATCCGGTCGAACGACTGCAACGTCGACAGCCTGTGCGCAATCGCGATCACCGTGCGATTCTGCATGAGACGTTCGAGCGCGGCCTGAATGACGATTTCCGAAGCGGTGTCGAGCGCCGAGGTCGCCTCGTCGAGCAGAAGTATCGGCGAGTCCTTCAGGATTGCACGCGCAATTGCGACGCGCTGGCGCTGTCCGCCGGAGAGCTTCGCGCCGCGGTCACCGGCTATCGTGTTCAAGCCGTCCGGCAATGCCCCGATGAAATCCATGCAGCTGGCGTCTTCGCACGCGCGCCTCACGTCGGCTTCGCTTGCATCGGGGCAGCCATAGCGGATGTTGTCGAGCAACGAGCGATGAAGCAGCGTGACGTCTTGCGGCACCACCGAGATCGCCGCTTGCAGGCTTTCCAGCGTCACTTGCGAGATGTCCTGGCCGGAAATGCGTACGCATCCGGTGGCCGGTTCGTAGAAGTGCTGAAGCAGCGCGAGCACGGTCGATTTCCCCGCGCCGGACGGTCCGACCAGTCCCACGCGTTCCCCTGCCTGGATGTGCAGCGTCAACTCGTTCAATACCGGCCTGCGGCCCGGATAAGCGAACGAGACGTTGTCGAAATCGACTGTCGCCTCGCGCACCGCGAGCGGTATTGCTTTGGGCGGTTCCGGCATCGAATAGGGCGTCAGCAAAGTTTGCGATGCTTCCGCGAGGCGCGCCACGTGCTGCGTTAAATCGACGAATGCGACCGCCACGTCGCGCGAACCATGCAGAATTGAAAAGCCCAGAGAGCCGACGAGGACCACGTCGCCGGTGCTCGCTCTACCTTGCGTCCAAAGCCACACGGTCCAGCCGAGCACACCCGCCGACAGCACCACGGTGGCGAACGCATGCAGCAGGCGCAGCTTCTCCAGATACAGCAGACTGCGCTTGCGAGCAACGGCCTCGGCTTCGAGATGGCCGTCGAAGCGCCGTTGCTCCGCGTTGACCGCGCTGAACGCACGCACGAGCCCCATGTTGCCGATTACATCGACCAGTTCGCCGTCTACGGAAGCCGCCTGGCTCGCGAACGCCTCGTGCCGCGACGTGCCCTTGCGCGCGAGCCAGAACAGACACGCGCTGAGGGCTGCCGAAACGGCGACGAGCGCGACGCTCATCGGAACGCTCACGGTGGCCACCATCACGATCGCGCCGATCACGGTCAGCGTCGGCGGCAAAGCGGTCCATGCCACCGTGTTTTCGATGATGTACACCGCGTTCGCCGTGGCCGACACACGGCTGGATAAAACGCCCGGCTGTTTGTCCGCGAAAAACGAAGGTGCATGTCCCGTCAGATACTCGAACATGTCCTGGCGGATGTCGCCCGTCACACGCACGAATGCGCGGGCCGCGACCCAGCCGGCTACGCGCCACATCAGGTTGTCCGCGAGAATGAGGCCGACGAGCACGGCAAACGCGTACTCGACCGTCTGTGGATGCGCGCGCCCTTGCGGCAGCGCGTCGATCAGATTGCGGATACCGTATTGCGACGCGAGCGCGAAGCCGACCGCCGCCACGACGCTGACGAGCATGATGACGTGAGCCACTTTGTGACGCGCGACATAGCGCCAGATGAGACGAACCGGCCGACCCGCATAGCGGGATAAAACGCGTGAGCGCCGCCGTCCGCGCACGCGGCTAGCGCGACTCCGATCGCTCCGATCGACGAGTTCCATGGTGCCTTCCCGAACTGGTGCGCCGGCAGGCGACAGCGGTGTGCTTCCGGGGAGGGAGGCGCGCCATGTGTCCGGCGAAAACGCTGCGCAAGGTCCATGCCTTGCGCAGTCCCGCCGGATTACCGCAGCTTACGTTGGCTCGTTGCCGCTTGCCCTGCGGGCGTCGAACTGTATGACGTGTTCTGCGAGCGAGCCGTTCCTTCGCTCGATGTAGACAGTGCCGCGATACGACACTTGCCAGCCGTCGCGCGCCGCAATCAGCGGCATGTTTCCGCCGGCGCGGCTGTCTATGCCACCCAGGCCCATTGCGGGCGCGGGAACGTTGTTTTCGAGCGTCGCATTCGACGAGATGACGTTGTCGTGCCACGGCGACAGTCCTCGCTTTGCTTCAAGACCTTTGCCGTCGGTGTCGACGGTGTTATCCGTTGACGCCGTGTTGGCCGCGTCCACCGAGACCGTGCGGCTGTTCGCCCGGTGCACGGGGTCGGGCGAATCGGCGGTCAGCGCGTCGAGATCGATAGGCGGCAGATTCTGCGCGTTGTCGCTGCGCCGCGTCGGCTCGGCCGCGCCAGCGTTACTCGAGCTGCCGAACTCTTTCGCTTGCGTATGAGCGTCTGGAGAAGCCGTTCCGGCTGCAGGGGTATGCACCGGACTTTTTGCGGCCATTTCGTTCTGCTGTTTCTGCGTGGGATTGTCTTCCGCGTTTTGCATGTCGCTACTCCTGCCGTTGGGGACTCCCCGGTCGGAGCGCGCGCAATGTCTGCCGCTCTTTCCGTTCCGCGAAGTCCGCTGCAACCCTCGTGTAAACGCATCGTATGAAAGGGTTACTTGAAGCGTTGAAAAAAATGACCGGCGCCGGTCTCGCGGACGACGTATGTCACCGCGATGGCGGGCGCCAGGCTATACAGTCGCAGCGAACGTTCCCGGCAGGTGGATTCGCGGCATGCGAGGTTGGGCAATGTTCGCTAGTTGGCGAGACTCGGCGCTGTGACGGCACCGTAATAGGTCGCGGCGCCGGAGCCTCCGCTAGCCGACGGCGCCTTGTAGCCCGCAATGAAATGGCCGTAAATGTACGGGTTGCTGCCGTTCACCGCACCGTCGATATGAAAAGGCGCGAACCCGACGATGGGCACGGGGCTGCCCGTATCGAGCGTGTCGACCACCGGCAGCAGAACATCGGCGGGAGCGGGCACCGAGTTGTAGATCGTATTCTTCACGCCGGATTGAATCCATGTCGTATCGCCGATATTGAGCGGCAGCGGATTGCCGTTGGCGATCAGATTGCGGATCGATGTCACGTCCTGAACGTTGTACTGAAACGATGTCCATTGCCCGGAGCCCACGCTCGCCGCGCAGCCGGCATAGTGGTAAGTCGATCCTATGCTGAACTCCTGAGGGCGGCCGGTTGCGGGATCGTTTACCGGTTGTCCCGTCGTTGCATTCCAGTAGGCCGTATAGAGGCACTTCGAGATGGCTGTCGGAAAAAGTGCGCCGGGCGCGGCGTAGCCCGGCGCCGAGATGACCGCCACAGCCGTTGCGCTGATCGGCATTGTGTTGATGCCGATGATCGGCGCCAGCACGAGCGGAAGCGGTCCGCCGTTCTGCCCGGCCGCGCGGCTTACCGTCACTCGCACGGCGGGTTTGTCGTAGGCGCCCGGCGAGGGCACAGGCAGCGACTGCAAGCCGGCGGGTGTGCCCGTCACGTTCCAGTAGCCGCTCTGAACCTGGGCCGTCAGCAGTAGCGAGCCTTCGGTCCGGTTCAGCGTGATCGCGGACTGTGCTTTCGTTTCCGCCTGCGTCCAGTTCGGGGTCGCGTAGTTCGGCCCGAGCGCTCCAGCGCCGGCAAGCGCCGCCGCATCGGCAGCGTTCTGCAGTTCGTTGCGCACGACCCACGCGCGGCCCAGGTCGACCGCGAGCGCAGTCGTGCCGATCAGCACGGTCAGGCACAGCGCGGTCATCACCGCTACGGCGCCGCGTTGCCGGTTCCGCGCCGGCGCAGGATTTCTTCGGGGTCTCATGTGAACCTCCATCGCGTGTGGATTGCGCCGGGCAGTGGCGGCCTGCCGGTTGCGCGTCGTTATTCGTAGTTCATCGTGGTGATGGCGGTGATGGGCACCGAGCCCACCAGTTGACTGACGATCGTGCCGAGCCCCACGCCGCTATACGAATAGGTGAGCGTGACCTTGAGCGGCTGACCGGTCGTCGTGCCCGACGATTGATCTACGGCTACGCTCACCGGCGACGGCGACGGCGACGCGCCAAAGCTGATCAGATACGTCGACGCATAGTTCTGCGCGACAGTGGTGATCTGAGCGGCCGTGAGTGGCGGTACCTTGTACATCACGCCGGCGCGTGCAGCTTCGCGGCTCGCATTGGTGATCACCGCCTTGTCGTACAGCGCAATGCTGAACTCGACCATGCCGAACACGATCAGCAACAGCAGAGGCAGGACGAGTCCGAACTCGACCACCGCGACGCCCGCCTCGCGGCGCCGCCCGCGTCTGCGCGAGGCCGGGCGCGTTTCGGAAAATGATGAAAAGTGCGTTGTTTTATGGCTCATTTCTCGTCCCCTGTGCGCGTTGTTGTTTTCAACCAATGCGTGCGCCGCGTGCCGATGAATGCGTCACGTGCCGAGCGTCGGCAGCAAAATGCGGTAGATGTGGATGAACGCCGGTCCCATCAGCACCGTCATCAATGCGGGGAAGATGCAGAAGATCAGCGGGAACAACAGCTTCAATGCGATCTTGGCGGCGCGTTCCTCTGCGCGCATTCTGCGGCGCGTGCGAAGCGTGTCGGACATCACGCGCAACGAAGCGCCGATGCTCGTGCCGAAGCGATCCGCCTGGACCAGCATCGAAGCGAAGTTGTCGACGTCCTCGACACCCGTGCGCAACGCGAGGTTGCGCAGCGCCTTTTCCTTCGTGAAGCCGGAACGCAGTTCGAGCAGCATCAATTGCAGTTCGCTTGCGACTTCGGGACTTGCGAGCTGCATTTCGTTGGCCACTCGCATCAGTGCGGCGTCCATGCCGAGGCCCGCTTCCACGCAAACCGTCAGCAGATCGAGCGCATCCGGGAAGCCTTCGACAATCGCGCGCTGACGCCTCGCACGGCAGCGCGCCAATATGATGTTCGGCGTGTAGTAGCCGATCGCCGCGAGTATGGCGAGAATCGTTGCGCTCACAGCGTACTGTCCGTTGACGACCGGCGTGCGCATCAATGCGATGAGGCCGACAAGCGGCAGCAGCAGTGCGAGCACGGTCTTCGCCGCGAAATAAAGCCCGGCCGCCGTCGATGAGCGCCAGCCCGCGTTCATCAAACGCAGCCGTAACGGCGAGTCTTCCCAGCCGTCCTTTGGAATGGACAGTTGCGAGATCGGCCGCGAGATCTCCGCGATTTTCTCGGCCCATCCCGAGCCGGCCGAAGACTGCGTTTGCCGCGACAGCGACACGCCTCCGGCCTGCTGGATGCGGCGCTGCATATCCTTTGGCGTCATCCACCACATGAGCGCGACCACGCCGGCGAATGTGGCGACGAACACGCCGCCGAGCAGCAACATGATCCCTGAATCGAGCGTTTCCATCGTGACTCTCCAATTGGGTTCTCTTCACGCACGGCCGGCGTTATACGCGAATCCGCACGATCCGCCGCATCCACAGCACGCCGAACAGCATCGACACGAACACCGATTCGATGACCTTGAGCCCGGCGGGATCTTCCCAGAGCACCGAGAGAAAGCTTGGGTTCAACAGATTCATCGCGCCCGCCGCTGCGAACGGCAACAGGCCGATGATCCATGCCGACAGGCGCCCTTCGGCGGACAGCACGCGCACCTGATCGAACAGACGCAGCCGGTCGCGAACCAGCGACGCAATGCTGTCGAGAATCTCGGCGAGATTGCCGCCGGTCTCGCGCTGGATCAGCACCGCGATCACGAAGTAGCGCAGATCGCGAACCGGCACGCGCGTTGCAAGATTGAGCAGTGCTTCGTTCATCGTGACGCCGTAATTGATTTCGTCGAAGACGGTACGGAACTCGCCGCCCGTCGGCTCGGCGAACTCGTTGCCGAGCATGCCGATGGCGCTTGAAAACGAATGGCCCGCTCGCAATGCGCGGCTGATCATGTCGGCGGCCTCGGGCAACTGCCGCTCGAGAACACGCAGGCGCCTAGCGCGAGCGCGCAGCACGCGCAGTGTTGGGAACGCGAGGGCCGCCGCGACGGCGAGCACCATGACGAGCGTCGGCACTGGCACTGGAGAGAAATTGGCCGCGAGCAGCACGACGATAACGGCCACCACGCTGTGCATCACGAGCCGCCCGACCGTGTGGTTCAACCCCGACTGAACGACGATCCGGTCGATCGCGTGGATGCGCGGCACGCGTAACATCAGCGCATGGAGCGGCGCGGAATTGCTGAGCATGCGCTCCTTCAGGATGGACAGGCGCTCGCCGTGCACATGCGCGCCCGCCGACAGCGCTCTGATCCGTTGATCGAGGCGTCGCGCGGCGGGCCCATGATGGCTGTTCCACCATTGATACACCCCTTCTATACCCAGAACCACCGCAACGAACAGCAGGAAAGCGAAGGCGTAAAAGATCGGATTCATAGATGCCTCACAAAGATGAGCCGCGTGCGCCGCGCCGACCGTTACGCCGTATCGAAGCGCCGTGCCGGATCGTAGAGCTGGTCGGGCAGCGCAATGCCGAACGCCTGCAACCGCTCGGTGAACTTCGGCCGTACGCCGGTCGCGCAGAAGTGGCCGCGCACCGTGCCGTTCTGATCGATGCCCGTTCGTTTGAACGTGAAGATCTCCTGCATATTCACCATCTCGCCTTCCATGCCCGTCAATTCCTGAATGCTGACGACCTTGCGCCGGCCGTCGGTCAAGCGGGCCACCTGGACCACCACCGAGATCGCGGACGAAATCTGCTGGCGCAGATTCTTCGGCGACAGCGCGAGGCCGGCAAGGCTGATCATGTTTTCGAGGCGCGTCAGTGCGTCGCGCGGCGTATTGGCGTGAATTGTCGCGAGCGATCCTTCGTGGCCGGTGTTCATCGCATTGAGCATGTCGAGCGCTTCGGCGCCGCGCACTTCGCCGAGGATGATGCGATCCGGCCGCATCCGCAGCGCGTTGCGCACGAGCGTGCGTTGGGTGACTTCGCCGCGTCCCTCGACATTCGGCGGCCGCGTTTCCAGACGCAGCACGTGTTGCTGGCGCAGTTGCAACTCGGCTGCGTCTTCGATCGTTACCACGCGCTCGCCTTCGGGAATGAAGCCCGACAGAATGTTCAGCAGCGTGGTCTTGCCGCTGCCCGTTCCGCCCGACACCAGCACGTTGACCTTTGCCCGCGTGAGCGCATCGAGCAGCTCGGCCATGGGTGGCGTGAGGCTTTGCGACGCCACCAGGTCGCTCATCTGCAGCGGGTTCACTGCGAAACGCCGGATCGACATGAGCGGCCCGTCCACGGCGGAAGGCGGAATGATCGCGTTGACGCGCGAGCCGTCAGGCAGGCGCGCGTCGACCATCGGACTCGATTCGTCGATGCGCCGCCCGACCCGCGAGACGATCTTCTCGATCACCTTCATCAGGTGCGCGTCGTCGTAAAAGGTCACGTCCGTGAGTTCCAGCCGTCCCCCGCGTTCGACGTACGTCGTGCGGTACGTGTTGACCAGAATGTCCGATACGCTCGGGTCGCGCAGCAGCGCTTCGAGCGGACCGAAACCGAACATCTCGTCGTGGATGTCGGTCATCAACTGCCTGCGTTCGAGGTCGTTGACGGGCGCCTTGTCTTCTTCGAGGATGCGCGCGATCAGCCCGCCGATTTCCTGACGCACCTGCTCGGCCGGCAGCCGCGCGAGACGTTCCAGTTCGACCCGATCGAGCACGGCTTCGTGAACCTTGCGCTTGAGCGTCTGGTAAGCGGCTCGCGCGAGACCGAGCGGCGCGCGCATGCCCGCCTGGCGTTCCGGCAGCGCATGGACCGTTTGTGACGACATCTGTTCGCGTAGTGACATGAGATTCTCCTGGCTGACGTTATGACGCCGTCGACTGCCGCTGCGTGGCCGAGCGGCCGAACAGCCGGGCGAGCAACGGGTCATCGCGCTTCTTCTGCGGGACGACGCCTGTCGACTGATTGACGATGCTTTGTGCGAGCGCCTGTATGCTGCGCGTGAGCGCGCTGTTGCGCGCATTTTTCAGCAACGGCTCACCGAGGTTGACGGCCTCGGCCGCCGCTTGCGGGTCGTCGGCGATCAGATGCGAAGGACGCCTGCCGAGTACCTGTTCGAGCGCGCTCGCGGCTCGCTCGTCGTGGCGGCGGTGCCGGTTCAATAGCAGGCGCATCCTGTCGGGCGAATACGCGAGCGACACTAGCATCTCCTGCAGACGGCGGCCCGCGCGCACATACGGCATGCTTGCCTGAAGCACCAGGTGAATCTCGGCGCTGCGATCGAGCGCAACGATGGACAGCGCATTGATGCTCTGGCCGAGATCGAACAGCACGACGTCGTAACGCGGCGCCGCCACGCCGAGAATCCATTCAAGCTGCTCTTCATGAATCTCGAGCGCCTTCAACGGATCGCCCGCGCCGGCCAGCACATGAAAGCCGGGCGTGACGTGCGTGAGCGACGCATCGAGAAACGCGGCGTCGATGCGTTCGATCTGCGCGCAGACTTGCGGCAACGTCGACGGCGGTTCCTGATCGCTTACGAGAAACGCGGCGTCGGCGAACATCTGGTTCAGGTCGACGAGCAGCACCCGCTTGCCGTGCAGCGTCGCGATCGCGTGACCCACGTTCGCTGCGATCAGGCTCGTGCCTGCGCCGCCCTTGCACGAAATGAACGACACCATATGCGTTTCGTGGCGAGCCTCGTCGGCGTGCGGGGCCATGGCACGCTGCACGGCGGCGCCGAGCGCTCGTGCGTCGAGCGGCCAGTTCAGCACGTCGCGAACGCCCGCGCGCATCGCGGCGATCAGCGTGTCGGGCGACGTCTGCGGCAACAGCAACAGACACGTGAGGCGTGGATAGCGGTGCACCAGCAGGTTGACCGAATCGAGTTCGGCGCGCTCGATCGACGCCGCGTCGATGATCAGCACGTCGAACGCATCGAGACTGTCGCCGCGCTCCAGCAACGTGGAGGGCGCGCCTTGCATGCGGGTCGTCGTGCAATTGACGCAGTCCGTGACGAGGCGAACGACCTCGGACATTCGGCCCGTGTGCTCGGAGTTGATGAGGATATTGATCATGATGTTGTCGTCCGCGGAATCGTTGCCGGGTTGGCCCTGCGACGGCTCGCGCCGTTGCAAGGCTCGCGTTGCCTACTCGCCGTTCGTAGGCGAAGGCATGGCCGCGCCCGCGCCCGCACCGCCGGCAGAGCTGCGGCCCACGCCGATTACGAATGCATTGGCGGACGTTGTCGGTGCCTTCAGCGACGCGTTGTAGTTCGACATCGCCGCGACCGCAGCCTTGCCGTCCACGCCCGCCGTCGACGGATTTTTGGAGGCCGCGTCTGGGTCGATGATCTGGGCCTCGGTGTAGCTGCGCACCGATTCGCCGAAGTGCCGGTCGAAGTCGGGTGTCGTCGACATGCAGCCGTTGAGCGCGAGGCACGCCGGCAGGAGTAACGCAGCCCAGCGCAAGGAGGAAATGGTGTGGTTTGTCATGACGTTCTCCGAGGGGTTGCGTTAGTTGTGAGCAGCAATTTGCGCGGCTTTCGCCTCAGGCAGCGGTGTGCTCGCCGCTGCCGGATTCGGCACCATGGCGGAGACGGGCGGCTCCGCGGCGGGAACGACTGCCGGAACCTGCGGTTGCGACGGTGCCGGAGCCATCGTCGGCGACGGCGCAGGGGCAGGCATCGGCGGCGCGGGCTTGTTGTCGACAGCGGGATCGCGGCCTTCCATGTTGCCCATCAGATAAACGTCGGCCTCGTTCGGCGTTCTCAGGCGGTCGGTGGGCAGCGGCAGATTCGCCGCCGTTTGCAACGGCTTCACGAGGTGCGGCGTGATGATGAACACGAGTTCGGTGCGGTCCTGCTGATACGACGTGCTTCTGAAGAGCGCGCCCAACACGGGTACTTCGCCGACACCCGGTATCGCCTTCAACGTGCCCGACGCGTTGTTCTTGATCAGGCCGCCAATCGCGAAAGTCTCTCCATCGTTCATCTGCACCGTCGTGGAAGCGCGGCGCGTGGTGATCAGCGGCAAGATCGTCAGATTGTTGGTATTCGTCGCACCGACCGTGACGCCGGTGGACGACAGCTCCGACACTTCCGGCGCCACCTTCAGATTGATGCGGCCGCCGGCGAGTACAGTCGGCGTGAACTTCAGGCCGACGCCGAATTCCTCTTCCTGCAGGACGATGGTCGCCACGCCGTTCAGGTTGCTTTGCGGAATCGGAATGAAAACCTTGCCGCCTGCGAGGAATGTCGCCTCCTGCCCGCTTAACGTGACGAGATTCGGCTCGGCCAGAATCTTCACGAGGTTATCGCCGTGCTGTCCGTCGATCGCGACATTGAATGGCCGGTTATTCGCCTTGTTCACGTCGACGATGCTCGACACGCCCGCGAGCAGGCTGCTGATCAACGCGCCGCTCCACGAGCCGAAGCCGCCCTGGATGTTCATTGCCGAGCCCAACTGGTTGAGCACTGTCTTCGACACTTCAGCGACCTTCACTTCGAGCATCACCTGTTGCGGCGAGTCGACGCTCATCATGTTGAGCACCGTCGCGGCCTTGGCGTTGCCATTCGACGCGCCGTTGGCTGCCGGCAGCGAACTGCGTGCGTATGCTTTGGCGATTTCCTGTGCCTGATTGGCGGCCTGTGCATTCGACACGCGGCCGGCGAGCACGAGATCTCCCGCGACCGTCGAGACGCGGATGTTCGGCTCATCGGGCATGAGTTGCGACAGCGAAGTCTGCAGGCCGCCTGAATCCGCGTTCACTACCACGTTGATGACCTCGCACGCGCCGCTCTTGCCTTGCACGATCATGTTGGTGGTGCCGACCGCCATCCCGACCACGTACAGCGTTTGCGGCGACACCATGGTGGCCTGCGCGATCGACGGGTTGCCCAGCGTGCGATTGCGCACCGGTTCCGCGGTGTGCATCAGCGTCGACTTGCCGATTGGCACTACCACCGTGCTCTGCTCGTTCTGCGTGCGGCTGCATGCAGGACCGCGGGCGGCGGCGCTTTGCATTGCGCTCGCGGGCTGCGCTGCTGTTGGATTCATGCTGATGGTCATTTGCACTGGACCGCGTGGCATGGGCACAGCAACGCCTTTGCCGGACATGCCCGGATCGAGCGCTTCCTGGGCGTGCACCGCCTGCGTGCTGAGCAGCGATGCGCATATCGTTGTGGTCAGCAACGCGGCGCGCATCCCGCAGCCGTTCATGAGTTTCCGTTGACTCGATTTCATTTCTTTATCTCCCCGTAGCCCCGTTGCGAGCGAACTGTCGTGCGCGACACGCGGCGGCATTGCCCGACTGTTATGTGATCAAAAGCATTCCTGACTACCTTGCGTTCCCGACAGCACGCCGACGCAGTCGCGCTTCGGCGCAGGGCGGGCCGTGTATTTGACGCGAGCGGGCGCCGCCGCGACAACGGGCGCGGATGCCGGCGCGGCGGGCCTGCCTAGCAGCGTGACCTTGGTCGCGCCGCCGGTGGGCAACGCGCGGTCGTCGATCTGGTTGCGCAGCACGAGTGACAGGCTGCCGACGCTGCGCGCGAGATCGAGTTTTTCGGCCTGGTCAGGCGTCACTTCGAGCGTGACTGCGTTGACGACCTTGGGCTGCGTGTCGTCGCGGCTGACCTGCTGCGCGACGGCAAGCACGAGAATCTTTTCGAGGACGATCTTCGAGATGCTCTGCTGCGGGTCAGAGTTCTTCGCTTCGGGTTCCTGAGTGTTGACGATCACGTCCACATAGTTGCCGGGCAGTGCAAAACCCGCCACACCCACGACATCGTTCACGCGCACCGTGATCGCACGCCTGCCTTCGCCGATCACCGCCGAGAGGCCGCCCTTGGTGCCTTGCGGAGCGAGCTTCGATTCGATCACCGGCTCGCCGGGTTCGAGGCTCGTGCGCACCACACGTCCGTCAAGTGCTTTGGCATCCTTGAACGCGCCGGGCGGGACGCTTGCGGACGGCCAGTTCACCGTGCGGATCATGTTCGGATTCAGCGGCTGCCCGAGACTCACTTCGGCGGTGGCCACCGCAACCGGCGTGACGGCCGACGACGACGCCTGCAGCAACCATCGCGAGGCGAAACCGACGGCGGCAAGACCCGCGAGCAGAGCCATTCCTAACATCACAATTGCGCGACTGGTCTTCATGTTGATACTCCTTTCATGAGTTGCGATGGCACCTGCTGATCAGACGCCGGCGTACCGTTTGCCGGCTTCCCCGGCATGGGATAAATGCGTGTCTTCATGTTCCGGCGCGCTGCCGAAATAGCTGTGCCATGCATGCGCCAGACGGTATTCGGTGACGACCGGTACATCGCCGTGATAGAGCGCGAACGAACGCAGCACGGCGAGAAGATCGGCCGGATAACAGGCGAGAAGCGGTGTCCGGCTGCGCAGATGCAATTGGTGCAGCAGGTACTCGAACACGCCGGGTGCCTGTTCAATGTCGTGGGCTGCGCATTGAGCGTCGAAGAGGCGCCGGTAGTCGTCGAGGCACAGCGGGCCGACATGGAGCTTCGAGCCGAGCCTGCGCAGAAAGGCGTTGTCGTTCAGTTCGGCGGGGGTGAGGTTGGTCGAGAAGACGGGCCACACATCGAACGGGCTCACGAAGCGCGCACCCGACTGCAGCGAGAACTGATCGACGCCGCGATCGAGCGGCGTGATCCAGCGATTAAGCAGATCGGCGGGCGCGACGCGCTGGCGGCCGAGATCGTCGACGACATACATGCCCATGTTCGCCTTCATATGCGGCGGCGCCTGATAAAAGCCGCTGTTCGCGTTGTACTGAAGATCGAGCATCGCCAATGTCAGTTCGCCGCCGGACATCACCACCGGCCGTTCGCATACTCGCCAGCGGCGATCGGTTACGTGAGGCAGGGCGTTAGCGCAAGCGTCGCGATGAATCAGCGGATCGTGCAACTGGATGACATCGCCCGCTACATGAATCGCATAGGGAACCGGCACAGCGCCTTGCAGCAATTCCCCAAGCCGTTCGGCAAGGTAGGTCTTGCCGCCGCCCGCCGGGCCATAGAGCATGACCGGGCGGCCGGCGTTCAACGCGGCGACTGCGGAATCGATCAACGGCATATCGGCGATCAGGTCCGGGAACGCGGCGCGCACGTCGTGCTGCGCAATGCGGATGCGTTTTACCGAATACGCGTTGACCATGCTCACATACGCCTGGAGCGTGACCGGCGCGGGGCCGCAATAGTTGGAGCGGCTCGCTTCGTGAGCTGCCAGAGCGCGGCCGGCATCGGTGAGGCGCAGATAGACATCGGTATCGGCGGCACCGCGATGGGCGATTTCGACAAGATGTTCGCGCAC
Source organism: Paraburkholderia sp. 22098 (assembly GCF_052045935.1). Classification (NCBI taxonomy): domain Bacteria; kingdom Pseudomonadati; phylum Pseudomonadota; class Betaproteobacteria; order Burkholderiales; family Burkholderiaceae; genus Paraburkholderia; species Paraburkholderia sp. 22098. The sequence continues at coordinate 37,353 of NZ_JBQEPV010000005.1, forward strand.
CAGGAAGCCGATCGTTTCTTCGAGTGCCGCTGCTGTCAGGCAATGCCGCAAAATGAGATCGCCGAGCGACGATTTGCCGTTCTGCAAAAGGGACTTCAGAACCAGATGCGCGACGAAGAGCGCGGGCAAGCCGGTGTCCGCAACAGTGCGCGGCGCGCGCAATACCATGTCGTTCGTGCAGCTCTGGCCGGCGTCCATGTCGAGAGGTGCGCTCGCTGCCTGGGCTGTGGCCGTAACGTTCGTGTTCATGTCCTGCTCCCCGGTGCCGCGCGCTACGTCGAGCACGGCTTTATCGCTTCTGATGCCGGATCGTCGTCCGGCACGCGGTTGTGATTCCGTTATGCCGTTGCCGTCAGCAAGACGGAAATGGTTCCTGCTGCGATGGCTGCGCCGTAGGGCACCGATCCCACCGATTCGATGGAAGCCGCGCCTGTTTTGCGCAACGCGGGCTGGACAATGACGCGAAGATTTGCCCACACCTTTCCCAACTGATGACGCCGCCCGGTGCGCGCAAGCATCCATATGCCGCCGATCACGCACGTGGCGAGAGCCGCATGGAACACGAGCAGCGGCCCAATCCATGCGCCGACCATCGCGAGCAGCTTGACGTCGCCGGCGGCCATGCCGCGCACGAGATAAAACGGCAGAAACAGCGCGACTCCCACAACGGCGCCCGTGAACCACGCGCCGGCGCCGTCGCCTAATCCCTTGAGCCAGCACTGCACAAAAAACGCGCCGAGCAGACCGGCGCCGACCAGCATGTTCGGAATACGCCGGCACTGGATGTCCGTACTGGCGGCAGCGACAACGAGCGCGATGACGCACGGGGCGATCGGTGGCAGGACGTTGCTGGTAATCAACATGGCAAGCTCTCGTCGGCAATACCGCAAACTGAAAAAGGGCGGTGCGATGGACGACGGCGCGAACGCGGCACGCCCATCGGCACTTCGCGCGAAACTAGGCCAGATAGCCGGAGATCGCGATGAACTTCGCCTCGAGGTTCGTCCCGATGGCCGTCACACCAACGATGATGGCGAGCGCGATGAGCGTGGCGATGAGGCCATACTCGATTGCGGTGACGCCTTCTTCGTCGTGGGCGAATGCGTCAATGGATTCAATGAGCGATTGCATGATCAACTCCCGTTCAACTGGATGGCGGCCTTGCGGGCCGGGCAGCGGCTAACGGCGGTGGCGGCGGACGGTACGCTTGCACGATTCGTCCGCCGGCACCGGCCCGTATTTACGCGAGCTTCCCTGCGATGAAGTTGAACTTCGCGTTGAGATTGGTACCAACGGCCGTCGCGCCAACGATGATGGCGAGCGCGATGAGCGTGGCGATCAGGCCATATTCGATGGCGGTCACGCCGTCTTCGTCGCGAATGAATGCCTTGGCGCTGTTGATAAACGATTTCATGATTGATCTCCCTTTAGGATGGCTAACTTAAATGGCATCGAATAACTACGGTTTGGGTACAACGTACTGCTCACTACAAGGGTGCTACAGAAAATGGCGTCCGGGCGCTGCGGATGAGAGCGGCCGGGCAGGAGCCGAAAACGGCCCGCTACGATTTGTGTGGTGGCTGTGCCGCGGCGCGACTGTCAGCGGGATTAGCTTGCGGGAAACAGGGAACGTAAGCGGCGCATTGAATATGACCGCGAGATGCGATGCCAGAAGACGACGCGCGATGCGCACGGCACACCGCAAGCCCGTTCGAATGAGGATTAGAGACTGCATCTTCTGGTACTCCTCGCATTCTTTTATTTCGCAGCCGGATCGTTCTTCTCGCTGCTCGTTCTCGAGCTATAAGAGAAGCCCCCGTTGGCAAGACCTGGTCGATGGTCGTGTCGCCGGCTGTATGAAAAGGTAAAAGCAAGGAGTGGGCCAGTCGTGGTCGATTCCATAGCGCGCCGGGGTTGCAGCCCGTTGATCGCACTTCGCAAGATGCCGACTCGCGTAGTTCTGACCGAGTTGAATCATTTGTGCCTCATCTGCAGGTCATTCTTGCCGCGATGGAAAATCGCGCTTTCAGGCCATGGCTGTGCTGTGCAGCCCAAATTTAGGGATTTGACCCAGGTGCGTTGTTAGCGGCATTCCCCGACGAATTGAGGTGGTTTTTTGGCCGGCGTCGGACCGATTCGTTTCAACTTTGAATCGCGGGTAGTCAAAGCGGCACTTCAAACGACACAGTGGCGGTTTATTGCGTGTACTGGAGCACTCACATACAAGCCTCGCAACGACCTGCATGCCCTTCAACTTCGACGGTCATAGCGCGCGCCCGACGCCAAAGCGCGCCAGCAAATAACGTTATCGAAATCGATTCATTCCCATGCCGCGCGCGGCTCGATACGCTGACGTATCGACCTGACGTGAGGGCTTATGGCTCATTCCGCTCCAACTTCTTTTTCAACGCGACGGCGCATGCTGAAACTGTTGGGTGCCGTGCCCGCCTTCGCGGCAACCGGCGCTTTGCATTCGCAACATACGCTGGCTGCGGATCTTGCATCGACCACGCTCGTACTCGGTGACCAGGCCGGCGGCACGCGCGCGCTCGTCGAGGCGGCCAAAGTGCTCGACGGTGCGCCATACGCTTTTCGCTGGGCGAATTTTCAGGGGGCGGCGCCGCTGTTCGAAGCGCAACGCGCGGGCGCCGTCGATCTCGCACCGGCAGGCGATCTGCCGGTACTCGCGGCGGCGGTTGGCGATCCGACGCTGAAGATCGTGGCGACCCGCGTGGGTTCGGGTGCGCAACTCGGCATCCTTGTCCCGCCGAACTCTGCGATACGCACGGTTGCCGACCTGAAAGGGCGCACCGTGTTTGTGTCGTCGGCACGCGGCAGCATTTCGCAATTCCAGTTGTATGGCGCGCTCGCCGAAGCGGGCCTATCAAAAGACGACGTGACGGTGCGCTTCATTTTGCCCGTCGATGCATTTGCGGCGTTCGCTTCCGGATCCATCGAGGTGTGGGCGACATTCGATCCGTACTACGGCATTGCCGTCCAACGCGGCGCCCGCGTTTTGCGCGACGGCACTGGCATCAATAGCGGGCTAGGCTTTATTACTGCGTCAGGGGCGTCGCTTGCGGACGCGGGCAAACGCGCGGCTATCGCCGACGTGCTGTTGAGGCTGCAACGTGCGGGCGACTGGGCATTGGCGAACCCCGATGCATATGCACAGATTTATGCGACGTTGACGCGCTCTCCGCTCGATGCCGCGAAAGCAATCACGCGGCGCGCGTCGCTCAAACAGCATTTCGTCAACGATAAGGATATTGCCGCGCTTCAGAAAGTGGCCGACAGTGCGAACCGCGACGCGATTTTGCCGCGCCGCGTGGACGTTCGCGCGATATCGGAGACACAGATTGCTCGACTGGTCAGCGGATAGGGCGCTACAGCGTTACTGCGTTATTGCGCTCGGGCTTTATGGAAGCAATGGCACGTCTTCAATCAAATCGGCTTTCACCGCGCGAATTCTGCGATCGACAAAATAGCCGCCGCCTTCGGTGTAGTGCAGATAGAGACGTCCGCATAAGACGCACTTCCACACTGCACAGCGGTTGTACGGAAAGTAGCGCGGCGCAATGGGCGCGTCGGCCGACCAATAGCTTGTCTTGTCCGGCAAGTACTCGCTGAAAGTAGGCTCGACATAGTCTTGCGGCAGCAGCGTGCCGATTTCCTCGAACTGCGTTTCGTCGAGAGAAAGCGGTTGCGACTGCCAGCCGTCGAGCGGCGTTTTCATGCACGCGCATGGCCCGATGGTGCGCGCCTCTGCGGCACGCGCCAGTTCAACAAGCATTTCAGCGTTCAGATATTGCGCCATGAGGCTCACTGTCAGGTGTTCATCATCCTGTCGCGTTGAGGGGCAACCCACGAGCGGTCGAAGTTGCCTTCGGCAATCGACTTCAAGGCTGCCATCTCTTTCGCTTGTTGGCGGCGCGCGCCTTCGATAACAGCTTCGGCGTCGGCGGGCGCGATTGCGAGCAGGCCGTCTTCATCGCCGACAATGATATCGCCTGGATGGACCACCATGCCGCCGACGGTGACAGGCACGTTGATTTCGCCAGGTCCGTTCTTGTACGGACCACGATGCGTGACGCCGCGTGCGTACACCGGAAAGTCGCGCTGACCTAGCGCGCCGACGTCGCGTATCGCACCGTCTATCACGAGTCCCTCCACGCCCAGACTCTGAGCGAAGCTCGCCATGATCTCGCCCATCAGCGCCTGGGTCAGGTCGCCGGCGCCGTCGATCACCAGCACGTCGCCGGGTCTGCAGAAATCGAACGCGCGATGAATCGCCAGGTTGTCGCCAGGCCGGGTATGCACCGTGACCGCGGTGCCCGCAAGCGGCTTTGGCCGATGATACGGTCGCAATCCGAGCATGCCACTCGCGCGTGCCATGTTGTCGCTGAGGAGGGACACCGCAAGTTCGCGCAATGCGACGAGAGTCGCCGCTCCAGGCTGAGGTGCCGACTCATACTCCCGCCATCCGATTGGGTTCATACAATAGCTCCTTGCGCCGCGAGTTGCCGGTCGAGTTGACGCGAAAGCCGCGGATAGACGGCACGCGCGTTGTCCTCATATATACGTTGGCGCTCGGCGTCGCTAAGCCATTCGATTGCATCGATATAGCGGCGCGTATCGTCGTAATGGTGTCCGGTCTCCGGATCGATGCCTTGCACCGCGCCTATCGTTTCCGATGCAAACAGAATGTTTTCGACGGGGATCACTTTCGCGAGCAACTCAGCGCCCGGTTGGTGATAGACACAGGTATCGAAGAACACGTTTTTTAGCAGGTAATCACGCAGCAGCGGTCGCTGCATGTCTTGCGCGAGGCCGCGATAACGTCCCCAGTGATAAGGCACTGCGCCGCCGCCGTGTGGAATGATGAAACGCAGCGTGGGGAAGTCCGCGAACAGGTCGCCAGTCAGCAACTGCATGAACGCGGAGGTGTCGCCGTTGATGTAATGCGCTCCGGTTGCATGGAAGTTCGGGTTGCACGACGACGACACGTGGATCATCGCGGGCACGTCGAGTTCGACCATTGCTTCATAGAGCGGATACCACGAGCGATCCGTGAGCGGCAGACCCGACCAGTGTCCGCCGGATGGATCGGGATTCAGATTGCAGCCTATGAAACCGAGTTCTTCGACACAGCGCCGCAATTCGTCAATACAGTTCGCGGGCGGCACGCCTGGCGCTTGAGGCAACTGGCATACGCCCACGAAGTTGCGCGGAAACAGCGAACACACGCGATGCACGAGGTCGTTGCATTCGCGTGACCATTGCGCGTTTGCTTGCGCGGTGGCGAGATGGTGACCCATGCCCGCGGCACGTGGCGAAAAGATCGTGAGGTCGGTGCCGCGTTCGCGTTGAATGCGCAACTGGCCCGTTTCGATGCTCTCGCGGATTTCATCGTCGCTAATGTTGGGGCGTGCGGGCGGCGTGTGGCCGTCCTTTAACGCGGCAATCTGCTGCGTGCGCCAGGCTTCGTGCTGCGGCGGCGAGGTCGTGTAATGCCCGTGACAATCGATGATCATGGTTTGCAATGCCTTTGCTTGTTGTCGCGATGTTCGTTACGCACGCGGCGCGGCGTCGCCTGTGGCGAGCGATTCTGCTTCGTCTTCCGATGCCGTGACACGCATCACCAGTGCGATGACCGTGGCCACGAGCAGGAACGCTGCAATCGTCAGCAACGCGAGCTTGAAGTTGCCGGTTGCGCTGCGCACAAGACCGATACTCCATGGGCCGACCAGGCCGCCGAACTGCGCAATGGTGTTGATGAGCGCGATAGTCGCGGCGCCTGCCGCACCGGTTCTGAACGACGATGCAAGGCTCCAGAACAGCGGATTGCCCGCATAGATAAACAGACCGGTCACGCACAACAGCACGTAGGCGATCACCGGATTCGGCGCATATGCGCTGCCGGCAATGGCCAGCGCACTCATCCCGTACACGAAAGCAAGGTGTTTCTTCCGGTCGCCGGTGCGGTCCGAGCTGCGGCTGATCAGGAAAGTGCCGAGCACGCCCAGTAAAGGCGGCGCGGCGGACAGAAAGCCGACTTCAAGATTAGTAAGGTGTCCAAGGCTTTTGACGATCTGCGGCAACCACAGGAACAATCCATAAATGCCGACCAGTGCGCAGCCGAACAGGCAAGCCAGACTCCACACACGAATGTCGCCCGCCACGCGCAGGAGCGGGAAGTGCGTGTTGCCGCCCAAGGCTTCTCGTTCTGCGGCGAGCGTGGATTCGAGCCAGCGCTTTTCGTCGACGGAGAGCCACTCGGCGTCGGCCGGGCGCTCGGTCATGATGCGCAGGGTGAGGAGACCGAGCAGCATTGCCGGCACGCCTTCAAGAATGAACATCCACTGCCAGCCGTGCAAACCGAGAATGCCGTCCGCGTACGTCATGAGCGCCGTGGATATAGGTCCGCCCAGCACTGCCGAAAACGACCCGGCGATGATGTAGCCGCCCACCGCTCGCGCCCGGTAGCGCACCGGAAACCACTTCGTCAGATACACCGCGACGCCCGGCAGAAAGCCTGCTTCCATGACGCCGAGCAAAAAGCGCAGCACGTAGAAGCTCGTGTCGTTGAACACGAACGCAGTCACCGCGGCCACGGCGCCCCACGTCAGAAGAATGCGTGCGATCCAGCGCCGTGCGCCAACGCGATGCAACAGCAGGTTGCTCGGCACTTCCAGCAACATGTAGCCGACAAAGAAAATGCTGCCCGCGAAACCGAACACAGCGGGACTAAAGCCCAACTGCTTGTTCATGTCGAGTGCGGCGAAGCCGATGTTGATGCGGTCGAGGTAATTGAAGAACATCATGGCGAAAAGCAGGGGCATCAGACGCCCATATACCTTTCGCATGGTTGCGGCTTCGTCGATCGGGTTCATGTTGTCTCCTACCTTGCGGCGACGGCGAGTGCGCCGTCCCTGCGTTCTTGTCATATGTGCAGGCAATGATAAGAACGGGCGGGTGAGCAGTCCAAGACCGGTTGCTTATGCTTCTATAGGCTTTTGCTTATAGTGCGGCGTTTTCGACGGGCGGCGGAAGGCAGGCGAGGAACGCACGCAAGTGCGGCGACGCGTCGTCGGAGCGGAAAGTCGCGGCAAGCGTCGAGCGATATCTGGAAGCCGGTCCTGTCAGGTGGCGATAGACAACGTCGCTCCGGCCCAGACGCGCTACCGACTCGCCAATGAACGTGACACCCAGCCCAGCGGCCACGAGCGCGATAGCGGTTTGAATCTCATACGCCTGATGAGCGACGAACGGCGTCAGTCCGGCATCGCGATACAACGATAGAACCGAGCGCTTGAACTGCGCATTCTGATGCTTCGGGTAAAGGATCAACGGTGTGTCGGCGAGATCGGTGATCTTCAAGCTCTTGCGGGCGGCGAGCGGATGGCCCGGCTCCAACGCGGCCACCACCCGTTCGCGCAGCAGCGGGTACGACGTGCATCCTTCGATTGCGAGCGGCTGACGGCCAATGCCGATGTGAATCCGCATGTCGCGAAGCGCATCGGTCTGTTCTTCGGTGAGCATTTCGAAGAGCTTCAGGTCCACCTGCGGATACGCTTGATGAAACGCTTTGAGCGCGGGCGGCAGAATGCTGTACATCGCCGAGCGCGTGAAGCCGACGCTGAGCCAGCCGCGCCGGCCTATGCCGATTTCCTGCGTCGCGAGGCTCGCCTGCTCGAGGGCGCCGAGTATCTGGCGAGCCTCTGTACACAAGTAAAGTCCCGCTTCGGTGAGCGTGAGCGGCCGTCGAGCGCGATCAACCAGTTGCGTGCCGAGCCGCTCTTCGAGCGAGCGGATCTGTTGGCTCAGCGCGGGCTGCGCAATGTGAAGCCGTTCAGCAGCACGGCTGAAATTAAGCTCCTCGGCGAGAATCACGAAGCACTGCAGGGCCCTAAGATTCATAGCGATTCTGTTTGACGTCGGTACGCGCAGAATACCCTACACTGTTGCCTATGATCCGCGAAAATGAGGAGCGCAATCAATGCGACTGACTGACTTCGACACGTTGACGTTCGATTGCTACGGCACGCTAATCGACTGGGAAACAGGCATTTTCGAAGGCTTGCGGCCGCTTCTCGAACGCGTCGAGCAAACGCTGACACGCGACCAGGTACTCGAAGCACACGCGCGACACGAGTCGTCGCAGCAAAAGTACACGCCTTACCGGCGATATCAGGAGTTGTTGCCGATCGTCTATAAGCGCCTCGCCGAAGAATGGCGCGTGCCGTACACGCTCGACGACTGCATGGCTTATGGCAGATCAATTCAGAACTGGCCGGCATTCGACGATTCAGCCGCGGCGTTGCAGTACCTGAAGCAGAACTACAAGCTGGTCATTCTTTCGAACGTGGACAATGAGAGCTTCAGCTATAGCAACGCAAAGCTGCAGGTCGAATTCGATGCAATCTTCACCGCTGAAGATATCGGTTCATATAAGCCGTCACCGCGCAATTTCGAGTACATGCTGGAGAAGCTCGGTGAACGCGGCATCTCCAAGGACAAGATTCTTCACACGGCGGAAAGTCTCTTTCACGATCACAAGCCGGCAAATGAGTTCGGACTTGCGTCGTGCTGGATCTATCGCCGGCATGCCAAAGAGGGCTTTGGCGCGACAATGGACCCGGGCTCCCAGCCGAAGATCGACTTTCGCTTTAACAGCATGGCAGAACTGGTGGAAGCCCATCGCAACGCTTTGATTTAACGCAAGCCGTTTGCTTACTGGTCGAAGCCGCCCTGGCACAGGTACTTGATCGACAGATAATCGTCGAGTCCGTACTTCGAGCCTTCGCGGCCATAGCCCGATTCTTTTACGCCTCCAAACGGCGCCGCTTCGCTCGACACAGCGCCTTCGTTGATACCGATTACGCCTGCTTCCAGCCGGGCGGCGACACGGTCGATACGCCGCACGTCCTGCGTAAAGAAGTAAGCGGCGAGGCCGAACGGCGTGTCGTTCGCGAGACGCACCGCTTCGGCTTCGTCGCTGAAGCGGAACAGCGGCGCAACCGGTCCGAAGGTTTCTTCGCAGCACACCAGCATGCCGTCATTCGCGTCCGTCAGCACAGTCGGTGCATAGTAGTTCGGGCCCAGTTCCGTTAGGCGTTTGCCGCCGGTCAACACTTTTGCGCCTTGTTTTACGGCGTCTTCCACGTGACGCGCGATCTTGTCGATTGCGCGTTCGTTAATCATCGGGCCGATCTGCGCGCTCGGATCCGTTGCAGGCGCAACCTTCAGCGCCGCCACGCGTTTCGCGAGCAGATCGGCGAAACGCTCATAGACACCCGCTTGCACATACACGCGATTTGGGCATACACACGTTTGGCCGCCATTGCGGAACTTCGCTGCCATCAGACCGGTGACGGCGGCGTCGAGATCGGCGTCGTCGAATACGATGAAAGGCGCATTGCCGCCCAATTCGAGCGAGAGCTTTTTCAACGTGGCGGCGGACTCGCGCGCAAGATGCTTGCCGACCGGCGTCGAACCGGTGAACGTGATTTTGCGAACGCGAGCATCGGCGAGCCAATCGGCCACCGCTTCGATGCCCTGGTCGCGCGAAGCGGACAGCATGTTCAGCACACCGTCGGGCACGCCGGCTTCCTGTGCGAGGGCGGCGAGCGCGAGTGCGGTGAGGGGCGTGTCTTCGGCGGGCTTGGCGACCACCGTGCAACCGGCCGCAAGGGCCGGCGCGATCTTGCGGGCGATCATCGCGAGCGGGAAATTCCACGGCGTGATCGCGGCCACGATGCCGATGGCTTCCTTCACCGCGCTCATGCGTTTGCCGCGTTGCTGCTGCGGAATGATGTCGCCGTAGATGCGCGTCGCCTCGTCTGCGAACCACGCGACGTATGACGCGCCATACGCGACTTCGCCGCGGCTTTCCGCCAGAGGCTTGCCTTGTTCCGTCGACATCAGCTTGGCGAGGTCTTCGGTGTTCTCAACGATGAGCGCGTGCCAGCGGCGCAGAATCTCAGCACGTTCGCGCGGCAGCTTGCCGCGCCATGCGGGCAACGCGCTGGCCGCGGCGTCGGTGGCGGCGCGTGCGTCTGCGGCACTGCTGTTCGCCACTTCGACAATGGTGTCGCCGGTCGCGGGATTAGTGACGGGAAAGCGCGCGCCGTTCGCGGCGGCGATCCATTTTCCGCCGATGAAATTCAGCGGGCGAATCAGTTCATTGCGCGTCAATGCGAGAGACATTGCGTTGCTCCTTGGGTTGCCGTTTTGACAGTATCGGGCGTACGGTTTCTGTAAGCGCGCAGCGGGTGTAGAGCAGCGCGAAGCTCGTTCCATAAGCCGATGCTACGCGCGTCCGGCAATCAATGAATCGCCTCAAAAAGCGGCCCACGGTGTGCAGATTGTTTTTTTCGGGCGCCCACAGCATATTCTGCTGATTGCGTTGCAACGTTAGCGCCTGCGGCATGGACCCGTCGACGCGCGCACGACAAGTGGCGACCGCCCGCGTAGCATTCACGGTCGCAGGCGTTAGTCCGCTAACGCCTGTTCGTTGCGCGCCGTCGCGCACTCGGACGTGAACGCCATGCTGGCCTGGTCCGGCGTCATGCGTGGCGCGTTGGGCGCATAGATTTTCTCGATGATGGCGGCAAATGTCTGGCGGTCTGCATCGTCGCGATAGTACTTTGCGGCCTGATCGAGCGCCTGCGCTTTGGTCTTCTTGTGCGCGCGCCACGAAGCGACCTGGCCGGCGATATCGCCAATCGCAAAGCACTGATTGCTGACCGTTTGTGCCACGGCCTGAACGGCCGTTTGAACAAGGCATCCCGCAAGCAATGCCGATATCACCACGCGTTTCATGACGACGAATCCTGTTGGGCGCAAAGGCCGCAGTTTAACGCGGTAGCGAGCCCTTGCTGCCCGCGTCGATTCGTCGCTGTGGGCGACTATTTCTTGTCCGGCTCGGCTTCGGTGTCGGTGCCTGTTTTGCCATTGCTCCTGTTGGTGACCCCGCCCGTTTCGTCGAGTTCGTCATCCAGGTCGTCGTCGTTTTCATCAGCCGGTGGATCGGATGCCGCCGCCATGCCAAAAACTGGAACATGGCGAACGGGCAGCGAATAGGCAGGAGAGCTGGCAAGAGAATCGAGGTTCATGTCGTGTGCTCCATAAGATGGTTGGCATCACTTGCAGCAAGCCCCGAACCCGGCAATGCAGGTTGGAGCTTGAAAAGAAAAAGCCGCCTCGAAAGGCGGCTTGTCTGGACCAGCAACGCACTTCCGTGCGAGGCGCTCAGTGTCCGAACGACTCCGCTTTAGGCACCGATGCATTTGCCACATGCGGCCGCGCCGCCTGTTTGATCAGCAGCGCGATGCACGCGATCACGCCGGCCACGGCGATCGTCCCGAAAATGCCGGCGAACGTGAAGTGACGGCGCGCGAGTTCCGCTACGAGGAACGAACCGGCAATGCCGCCGAAGCGTCCGATACCAAGCATCCACGCGACGCCCGTGCCGCGGCCTTGCGTCGGGTAGAAAGCGGCAGCGAGTGCGGGCATCGACGATTGCGCGGTGTTCATCAGCACCCCTGCAACGAACACGATAAACACGAGCGCGCCGACATTGCCCACCGCCTGGCCGATGAAATACACGCTCACGGCGGTCAACGCATAGCAGGCCGCGATGATGCGGTTCGCGTTGAAGCGATCCATCAGCACGCCGCACACAACCGCGCCTACGCCGCCGAGCGGGAACAGCGCGGAAATCAGCGTCGCGCGCTGCGGCGTGAGGCCGGCGTCCTTCAGCAGAATCGGCATCCAGTTGATCGATGCGTAGAAAATTACGAGGCCCATGAAGTACGTGATCCACAGCATCAGCGAGCCGACGATGTACGCGCGCGACAGCACTACACCCGCGCCCTTGCCGCCCGTTTGCGGCGCGGTTTCCGTCATCATGAACGAGTCCGCCTGCGCGGCTTCGCTCGAAATGCGCGACAGAGCGGCGCGAATCCGCGCGACCGGCTGATTGTTGGCGACCATGTAGCGAACCGACTCCGGCATCTTGATCACCAGCAGGACGAGCAGGAGAAGCGGGGCGATACCGCCGAGCATCAACACACTGCGCCAGCCGAAATGCGGAATCATCCACGCGGCGAGGAAGCCGCCGAATGCCGCGCCGAGCGGGAAGCCGCAAAACATCAGATTGATCACGGTCGCGCGGCGACTGTCCGGGCAGTACTCGCCCATCATCGTGACGGCGTTCGGCATGGCCGCACCGAGGCCGACGCCGGTGATGAAGCGCAGCACCGTCAGATATTCGATGCTCGTCGAAAATGCCGAACCGAGGCAGGCGGCGCCGAACAGCAGCACCGAGCCCAGCAGCATTCCCCGCCGTCCGAGCCGGTCGGACAACGGCCCCGACACCAGCGCGCCGCATGCAAGGCCGAACAACGCCGCGCTCAGTACAGGTGCGAGCGCCGGTTTCGCAATGCCCCATTCCGCGAGTAGCGACGGTGCAATGAAACCGATGGCGGCCGTGTCGAAACCGTCCAGCAGGACGATCACGAAACACATGAAAAAGACCAGCCACTGGAACGGTGAAAATGGATGTTCGTTGAGGAAGGTCTGAACGTTCACAGCGTTGCTGCGATTCATGATGCGTCTCCTGACTGCAAAAAGGCCCGTCGCAGCGAGCCTTGTCTTACTTTACGATCGCGTGCCGTTGGGCGGCGCGCAATGCCTGCGCCTGCAACTCTGTCGGCTTCATCCATGCATGGTATGCGGACAGGGTTGCCGTCGCTATCAATTTATTTGTTCGTATATAGAACTACGATTCTCTCAGCGAACAAGCGCCACTGTAAGTAATTTGATAACGGCAGGTCAACGCGGGATTACCCGACACTGTGGCCGGGGCGCGTCGAAAGGAAAGGGCGGTGACGAAGCAGAGAATAGCGCGGAGGCCGCGGCGCGTGTGAGCGCGCCGGGTAGAAACTGCAAGAGTCGATCAGAGGATCACATAGACCTTGCGCATGGTCTCGTCCACTTCCCAAAGACCTTCGGTATTGGCCTCGAAAAACAGCGTGTCGCCGCTCGCAAAGTGGATCGTCTCCTCGTTGTCGGGCGTAAAGCGCCCATGCCCGGCGATGATGTGCATCACTTCGGCCTGCTTGACCGAGCGGCGGTAAGTGCCGGCCGAGCATTCGAAGATGCCGGTGTCGATGGTTTCCGTTCCTTTGATCACCCGTTGTACGCCCGAGACGCGGATCGGCGTGGTGCCGGGCAGTCCAGCCGTGCCCCAGTCCTCCAGATTCTGCAGATTCACGCTTTGTTTGATTTGTTGAACCTTCATGGCTTTAGCCGCCTTATATAAATGCACGCGCCCGCTTACTGGCCGCTGGTTAAAGTGTTGGCAATGGTTTGTTCGATCTTGCCGAGGCGCACGACCGTCACGCCGGGGCGCAGTTGGCGCAGCGAAGGCATGACGAGCATGCAGTTGTCGTAAGGCGTGGTGACGGCTTCGCCGTTGGACCAGCCGATGACGGCGCCGGCTTCAGGAAAGATTTCGAGCCCGGTGTACGGCCCGGCGAAACGAAAGTCCATGCTCGTTGCGACGACCGGTTCCGTTACGCGCACGATTTGCTGCACAGGCGGCAACGGCGCGAGCCAGTCAGGCGGCAGATCGCTCTCGTCGACCACACCGGCGAGCAGCAGGAAACGCGCGGTCGTGTCGCGCGCCACTGCCACGGCAGTCTGTTCCCAGTGCTGCCCGCATTCGATCAGCAACGCGTTCTTCGGGCTGGCTGCGTCGCCAAAGCCTTCATAGTCGCGCATGCGGCGGCCTTCCGGATGGCCTTCGTCGCAGATCACGGTGGCCGGTGTACCGAGTTGCGTGGCGAGATCGATGCCTTTTTGCAGCGGCCCGGCCACGATCAGCGGCTTGCTCTTCTCGTGCATCGAGTGCAGATCGAGCAACAGGTCGACGCCGTCGATAACCGGCCGCATCGCCCGCGCGCGCGTTAGTTCGCTGGAGGTTCGCGACACATCGTCGAGCATGGCGGCGGTCCAGACGCGGTTGAAGTCCTGATCGACGAACCGGGCGGCGTCAGGCTTCGCGGGATCGAAGCTCAGGTAAGCCGCGACGTTCGCGAACGCGAGCGTGAGGCGTCCGCGCCGCGGGCGCAACGCGCGTCGCAGCAGGTCGTCCACGACAATCGCGCCACACACTTCGTTGCCGTGCGTGAGCGCGTTGATCATGACGTGCGGGCCGGGCACGCCGGAGTCGAACGTATGGACGTAGGCAATGCCCGACGGCGATTGTTCATGTGCCGAGATGTCGGGGAACTCGACCTCGATGGGGTAGGTTTCCATGCTCATGCGAAAGGGTCCTGGCAGGAAGATTAGCGAGCTTCAGCCGAGTTTCGCGGCAATGGCCTGACCGACTTCGGTCGTGTTCGCCTTACCGCCAAGGTCGCCGGTATGCGGGCCTTCAACCAGTGTCGCTTCGATTGCAGCCAGAATCGCGTCGTGCGCCTCGCGTTCTTTGCCCTCGTGATTGCCGAGGAAGTCGAGCATCATCGCCGCGGACCAGATCATCGCGATCGGATTGGCGATGTTCTTGCCGGCGATGTCCGGCGCCGAGCCATGCACCGGCTCGAACAGCGAAGGAAACTTGCGGTCCGGGTTCAGATTGCCGGACGGCGCGAGCCCAATCGTGCCCGTGCACGCGGGACCGAGATCGGACAGGATGTCGCCGAACAGATTGGTAGCCACCACCACGTCGAAACGATCCGGGTTCAACACGAAGCGCGCGCAGAGAATGTCGATGTGCTGCTTGTCCCACGTGACGTCCGGGTACTGCGCCGCAATGCCGGCCGCGCATTTGTCCCACCACGGCATGCTGATCGCAATACCGTTGCTCTTTGTCGCAACGGTGATCTTCTTGCGCTCGCGACGTTGCGCGAGATCGAACGCGAACTTCAACACGCGTTCGCTGCCGTGCCGCGTGAATACCGATTCCTGCAGTACGAACTCACGCTCCGTGCCTTCGAACATCACGCCGCCTACCGACGAATACTCGCCTTCGGTGTTTTCACGCACGATCCAGAAGTCGATGTCGCCCGCCTTGCGACCCGCGAGCGGCGACGGCACGCCGGCAAAAAGACGCGCCGGGCGCAGGTTGATGTACTGGTCGAATTCGCGGCGGAACTTGAGCAGCGAGCCCCACAGCGAAATGTGGTCGGGCACCGTGTCGGGCCAACCCACCGCGCCGAACAGAATTGCGTCCGCCGATTGCAGTTGCGCCTTCCAGTCGTCGGGCATCATCTGGCCGTGCTTCGCGTAGTAGTCGCAGCTCGCCCATTCGATGTGCTGATACTCGAGTTCGATGCCAAAGCGCGCTTTCACCGTGTCGAGCACGCGAAGCGCTTCGGGCATGACTTCGACGCCGATGCCGTCGCCGGGAATGACAGCGATTCGATATTTTTTCGACATGTTGTGCTCCTCCATTAGGGCTAGTACTGATTCGATAACGGTTATTCTATTCCTGCAGTTTGGCTCTAAAATGATCGCTTTAGTTAAGCCACTGTGCACGATTCGTGTACAAACCTCCACGCCAGTGAGCGACCTATGAACGCCGCCCCGTCACCCGATCTCGGCGATTTGCGCGTGTTTTGCGAAGTCGCGCGCAAAGCCAGTTTCAGCGCGGCGGCGGAGGCGTTGTCCGTGTCCGCAGCTTATGTGAGCAAGCGGATCAATGTGCTGGAGACTACGCTTGGCACGCGTTTGTTGCACCGGTCTACGCGGCGCGTGGCGATCACGGAAGCCGGCGAGCGCGTCTATACGTGGGCCGAGAAGATTCTCGACGACGTCGATCAGCTGGTGGAAGACGTGTCGACTACGCGCCGCATTCCTGGCGGCAAGCTGCGTATATCCAGCAGCTTCGGTTTCGGCCGGCGCTTCGTTGCACCCGCACTCGCGGGGTTTTCCGAACGTTATCCGCAGTTGAGCGTGCGCCTCGACCTGTTCGACCGGCTCGTCGATGTGGCCGGCGAAGGCTTCGATCTGGACATTCGTATTGGCGACGACATCGCGCCGCATCTGATCGCGCGGCGGCTCGCATCGAATCACCGCGTGCTATGCGCGTCGCCCGACTACCTCGCGCGGCATGGCGCGCCGCGTCAACTAGCCGATCTGTCGTCGCATGCGTGTCTCGCGATCAAGGAGCGCGATCATCCGTTCGGATTGTGGCGCTTGACCGTGCGCGGCGAAGCGGCGTCGATCAAGGTCACGGGACCGTTGTCGACCAATCATGGCGAGGTGGCGGTGCAATGGGCGCTGGCCGGACGCGGCATCGTGCTGCGTTCGATGTGGGACGTGCGGCCGCTGCTGGAAAGCGGGCAGTTGCAGCAGGTATTGCCGGAGGTGACGCAGCCGGCGAACTTGTGGGCGGTGTATCCGGCGCGGCTCGCGCAGTCGGCGAAAGTGCGGGTCTGCGTGGACTTCCTCAGCGAGGAGTTCGCCCAGTGGAGCCCGCCGGAACACAGCGCCTGACTTTGCCTAGTGATGATTCTGCGAGAACAACGTTTCGAGCGGATAGTGGCTCTTCACAAACGGCGACTTGATGATCACGTAGCTGAAGTACTTTTCAATGCCGATGTCGCGTTCCAGTAAGCCTTCAATAATGCTTTGGTAATGGCTCACGCTGCGCGTGACGAACTTGAGCAGGTAATCGTAGCCGCCGCTTGCGAGATGGCACTCCACGATCTCATCGACGTCGCGAATCGCATTCACGAACTTCGTGAAGTCTTCGCGCCGGTGATCGGCGAGCGTGACTTCGGTGAAAACGATCTGCACGTCGCCCAGCTTTTCGAGCTGGATCTGCGCACCATAGCCGATTATGTAGCCGGCTTTCTCCAGGCGCTTGACGCGAATCAGGCAGGGGCTGGGCGAAAGGCCAACCGCATCGGCAAGCTCGACGTTGGTTATGCGGCCTTTCTTCTGCAACTGCGAAAGTATGCGCAGGTCAATACGGTCCAGCTTGCAATCGCTGCTCATCGTAACGTTGTAGCTCCGGCGGTTGGGGTAAGGGGCTTAAGGCGCCCTCTACTCTAGCATGCAGCGGCAGTACTTTTGACCTGGTTGTTAGCCGCGTTTTTGCCGCTTAGCGCGGCCCGAACCTCGGGTTGCGCGAGCACGTCGTCCAGGGTTTTTTCGAGCCGCTCAAACATCATGTCGAAGTCCGATTCGGTGTACGAGAGCGCCGGTGCAAAGCCGAGAATGTTGTCGCCGAACGCGCGGAAAATCAGGCGGTTTTCATACGCCGCAGCGGCAATGCGCTCCGACAGCTTGAGTGCCGGGTCGAATTGCGCCTTGCTGTCCTTGTTGGTGACGAGTTCGAGCGCGCCGAGCAAGCCGCGGTGACGCGAGTCGCCCACCAGAGGATGCTCGAGCAACGCGTCGAGACCACGCGCGAAACGCGGTGCACGCGCTGCGCCGTTCGCCAGCAGCCCGCCTTCGTGATAAAGCCGCAGCACTTCGAGACCGATTGCCGCGCTGACCGGATGCGCGGAATACGTGTGACCGTGGCCGACAATCGCTTCGGCGTCGCCATCGGCAATGCCTTGATAGATTTCGTCAGACATCAGCACGGCGCCCATCGGCGCGTAACCGGCGGTCAAACCCTTCGCGACGGTCATCAGGTCCGGCTCGACGCTTTCGCCCTGGCATGCGAAGAGCGGACCCGTGCGGCCGAAGCCCGTGATCACTTCATCCGCCAGGAAGAGAATGCCCAACTTGCGGCAGCTTTCGCGCATCGCCTTCAGCCAGCCGACCGGCGGCACGATTACGCCGCCCGAGCCTTGAATCGGCTCGCAGAAGAACGCGGCGACGTTGTCCGCGCCGAGTTCCGCGACCTTCGCTTCGAGCGCGGCGACCGAGGCGGCGATCAGCGCGGCGTCGTCGGCGAAATTGCTGCGGTATGCATACGGCGAGGGCAGGTGATGCTGGTTCGGCAACGGCAGATCGAAATTGCGGTGGAACGCGGGCAATGCAGTGAGCCCCGCCCCCATGCTGGACGACCCGTGATAGCCGCGTTGCAACGCGATGATGTGCTTCTTCGACGGGCGGCCCGTCGCGTTGAAGTAATGCGTGATGAAGCGGATTGCCGAGTCGACCGCGTCGGAGCCGCCGAGTGTGAAGTACACATGTTGCAGCGACGCCGGCGCCACGCTCGCCAGTTTCTGCGCGAGTTCGATCGCAGGTTCAGAGCCGAAATGGAAATAGCTCGTCGCGTAGGGCAGCTTTTTCATTTGCGCGGTGGCGGCTTCGACAATGCTCTGCTGGCCGTAGCCCACGTTCACGCACCACAAGCCGGAGAAGGCGTCGAGCAGTTCATTGCCGGCCGCGTCGCGCAGAAACGCGCCGCTGGCGGATTCGAGAACCGTGACGCCGCGAGCTTCGTGCGCACGATAGTTGATGACAGGGTGAATCAGATGCTGGCGGTCGGCTTCAATGAGCGATTGAATCGGCATGGTGGGTTCTCGTCGCGGGAAAGGGCTGTTGACGGTTCCATACTACTGATCCGGGGCGATCGCCCGCTTGCCTAAACAATTGCCTGAAAAGCGCGCGCGACGCGTTTTGATGCATGCCCTTAGCATTTTGTGCTGCGGACGTTGAAAAGTGCCGCCGGGCATGTGTTCAGTGACATGTGTGCCGCTTAATAGCCACGCGTACGGTCGATCTGACCGAGCATCGGCAGACCTTCGCGATGACGGCGCAAGTTGTCGAGCACCACGTCGACGGCGGTATCGGGCCGCGTGGCGCTGGCGATATGCGGCGTGATCCGCACGCGTGGATGCGTCCACCACGGATGGCCGGCCGGCAACGGCTCGGGATCCGTCACGTCGAGAATCGCGTTGAGGAGTTGACCGCTGTCGAGTGCTGCGAGCAGATCCGGCTGATTCAGTTGCGGGCCGCGCCCGGTTTGAATCAGCGATGCGCCGCGCGGCAGCCTGGCAAACAGGCTCGCGTCGAGCAGACCGCGTGTGGCGGAGGTGAGCGGCAACAGGCAAACCAGTATGTCGGTGCGCGCGAGAAACGCGTCGAGCGAGCCTTCGCCCGCATAACATTCGACGCCTTCTATTTCACGCGGCGAGCGGCTCCAGCCCGCGCATGCAAAACCGAAAAGGCGCAGCCGTTCCAGAACCGCGGTGCCGAGCACGCCGAGTCCGAGTACGCCGATGCGCCGTTGCGCAGCCGGCTTCAGCGGCATTTCGCGCCACACTTGCTGTTGTTGCTGAAGACCGTAGTCGAACAGATCGCGATGAATCGTCAGCGCGGCCTGTGTGACGTATTCGACCATTCCTTCCACGATCCCCGGTTCGATCATCCGCACGACCGGCACATGCGCCGGCACGCCCGACAGATCGAATTGATCGATGCCCGCGCCCACTGAAAACACCACTTCCAGATTGGGAAACGTGAGCGTGGGATTGGCAGGCGGTTGCCAGGCGGCGAGATAGCGGATCGCGGCGGGATCGCCGTGATCGGGCCAGATATGAAACGGTAGGTCGGGCGCCTTCTCGGCGAAGAGTTTCGCCCATTGCGCCCCACGCGCCGGGTCTGCTTTATAGAGGAAGGCCATGACGGGTCAGAAAATCGCCTGATTGATGATGCCGTACTGCACGCAACCTGTCGCCTTGGCCGCCACGCTTTCCGGCGCTGCGTTGCGCACCATTCTGACGACGGTGTCCACGCGCGGCAGGCCGAGCTGTTCGAGCCATTCGGTCAGACCGCTATCGCCCGGTGTATCGACGCGCACGAAGACGCCCTCATTGAGCGCGAGCCAGTGGCTGATGAGCGCCTTCGCGCGGCTCGCGTCGCCGGAATGAGGCGCGACCACCGGGCCGATCGCAAAGCCGCGTCCGAAGCGGCGAAAGAGCGCGAAGCCGACGAGTTCGCCGTCGCGGTCGAGCGCAATGCCGTCGGCGTTCTCCAGCAGCGCGGGCAGGACCTCGCTGCGATCGAGGCCGCTTGCCTGCGAAGCCAGTTCCACGAGCCGCGCGGTGTCGCTTGAACCTAACGGACGCAGACGCTCGCCGGGCGGCAACGACACGAGCGGTGGCTGAAACGCCGCGCCCTGATGCTGGTCGAGCGTGCCGGCCGCGCGGAAGCCGAGCTTCTCGTAAAGCGGCTGACCGGCGGGGGTTGCGTGCAGGAACGTGATCCGGCCGCCGAGTTCTTCCAACACAAGCTCCATCAGCCTTCTGCCGATGCCGTGTCCTTGCCGCGCCGGCGACACGATCACCATGCCGAGCGACGCACGGTCCGCGCCGTACTTCCAGCAGAGCGCAGTGCCGATCACGCCGCTCGCGTCTTCCGCGACGAAACCCACGCCGAGTTGCACGACGAATCTCCAGTCATCGGCGCGATGCGGCCATTTGAGTTCGACCGTCAACGCATGAGCGGCGTCTATGTCGTCGAGGGTAAAGCGTCTATAGGTAATCGAATCGGGCACGCCGCACTCCATGAATGGCTAAAGGCTTACGCGTCACTTTGTCATCCAGGGCGCGGTGTGACTAGGACGATCTTTCTATGTGACGCGCTTCAGAGGGCCGCATTGCAATTCGATGCAAAACACCAGGTCTGCACATGCATTACAGGCGGGTTCTGCTGCGGGGCGAATTTTGTCGGCGACATATGCCGGGCACGCGGCTCTACGATTTTGTCATTGCGATGACCTGCTACCAACGCAGCGCAGGCGGTTTGATTCAGTCACCAGGGCGCCGGCGTGCGCGCCCGGCCCACGCGAGCCAAGCCTGGCAAGGCTTCCAGCCGGTAACCGCAGACTGTGCTGCGCAACGGCCTCAAAACGAATGGTTTGTGTCACAAGCAGCGCGCGAATCAGGAACATCTATGTTTTTGCGCTGATTAAATCTTTTACAGGAATGAGCTTTCCCTGTTTTCGCCAATGAGCTCGACGCGAGTTCACCATCACGATAGGACTGCACCATGATCGAATTCGAACCGAAATACATTACCTTCGACTGCTACGGCACGCTGACCAGATTCCGCATGGCCGAGATGACGCGCGAACTGTACGGCCACATTCTGAAGGCCGACGACCTCGAAAAGCTGGTCGCGTTCTACGCCGGCTATCGCCGCGACGAAGTGCTGGGCGCATGGAAGCCGTATCGCGATGTCGTGGTGAATGCGCTGCGCCGTGCGTGCGCGCGCATGAATGTCGAATTCAATGAAGCCGGTGCGCAGAAGATCTATGAAGCAGTGCCGACGTGGGGTCCGCATCCGGACGTGCCCGAAGGTCTTTCGCGCCTTGCAAAGAAGTACAAGCTCGTGATTCTGTCGAACGCGTCGAATGACCAGATCCAGAGCAACGTCGACAAGCTCGGCGCGCCGTTCCATGCGGTGTTCACGGCAGAGCAGGCGCAATCGTACAAGCCGCGCATGCAAGGCTTCGAGTACATGTTCGACAAGCTGAACTGCAATCCGGAAGACGTGTTGCACGTGTCGTCGAGCCTGCGCTATGACCTCATGACCGTGCACGACATGGGCGTCAAACATAAGGCCTTCATCAACCGCGGTCATGAACCGTCGACGCCGTATTACCAGTACTACGAAGTCGACGGCATTCCGGGCCTGGCCGCCGAACTCGGCCTGTAAGCATCTGCCGAACAGAGGACACACCGGATGAAGCTCGAATCCTATTGGCTCGACACCGCGCCGCCGTTCGTCACGGCGTGTGAAGGCCCGGTCGACGGCCTCGCCGACGTGGTGGTGATCGGCGCGGGTTTCACCGGCTTGTCGGCGGCGCTCGCGCTGGGTAAGCGCGGCGCGTCGGTAACGGTGGTGGACGCTGGGCGCGTTGGCGGCGGTGCATCCGGCCGCAACGGCGGGCAGGTGAATACGGGTGTCGCGCAAGACTTTGTCGCGCTCGCCGCGCAACTCGGTATCGAGCGCGCCAGCGCGTGTTACCGCGCGTTTGCCGATGCCGTCGACACGGTCGAGCGTTTGATCCGCGAAGAGCAGATCGACTGCGACTACCTGGCGTCCGGCAAGCTGAAGCTCGCGTCGAAGCCGCATCATCTCGCGCATCTGGAAAAGACCGCCGATCTGATTCGCCGCACGGTCGATACCGACATTGAACTGATCGACGGAGAACGTATTCGCAGCGAGGTTCAGTCCGACAGTTTTCATGGCGGATTGCTGCAACGTCACGGCGGTCAGATGCATATGGGCAAGTTCACGGTCGGGCTCGCCGAGGCCGCGGTTCGTCGCGGTGCGAAGCTGTATGAAAACGCGGCGGTCACGTCGATCGTGAAAGACGGCGGCGCGCATCGCGTCGTCACCACGCGCGGCGAAGTGCGTGCAAAGCAGGTGTTGATCGCAACCGGCCCGTCGCGCCATGGACCGTTCGGCTGGTATCGGCGGCGTCTTGCTCCGGTCGGGTCGTTCATCGTGGTCACCGAGCCTTTGCCGCCCGAACTGTTGGCGAAGGTGTTGCCGAACCGGCGCGCTTATACGACCACGCGCCTGATGCACAACTACTTCCGCGTGACGCCCGACTCGCGTCTGCTGTTCGGCGGCCGCGCGCGTTTCACGGCGTCGGAACGCCCGTCCGATGCGAAGAGCGGGCGCATCCTGCAACAAGGTCTGGCCGCGATGTTCCCGATGCTGTCGAGTGCGCGCATCGACTATTGCTGGGGCGGTCTGGTGGACATCAGCGCCGACCGTCTCCCGCACGCCGGGCAACACGACGGCATTTATTTTTCGATGGGTTACAGCGGCCACGGCACGCAGATGTCCACACACATGGGTCAGGTGATGGCGGACGTCATGGACGGCCGCGAAGACCGCAACCCGTGGGGCGAGTCGGAATGGGCCGCGATACCGGGCAACACCGGCAAGCCCTGGTTCCTGCCGCTCGTGGGGACGTACTACCGTATCAAAGACATCTTTTATTGAAGTCCTGTTCTTGTGTTTGTTATTGAGCCCCACGCAGTCATCACAACTGCCCACCCTTGCGGAGAAGTTCGATGGATAAGGAAAACTCGAAACATGGCGCTTATGACCTCGGTAACGGGTTGGAGCAATTAACAGCCCGGGGCGCCTCGCGACGCGATGTGCTGCGCGCGATGGCCGCGGCCGGGATGATGTCGATGACGGGCGCCGGGCTGCTGAGCGCAAGCGGCGCTGCTCTCGCGCAGGCGGCGCCCAGGCAGGGCGGCAAGATTCGCGTGGCGACACAGTCGGCGTCCGCGTCTGACACGCTCGATCCCGCGAAAGGGGCGCTCGCGACCGACTACGTTCGTTGCAACATGTTCTACAACGGCTTGACCGAACTCGACTCGCATCTGGGCGCGAAGATGGCGCTCGCCACGTCGCTCGATACGAAAGACGCGACCGTGTGGGTCGTCAAGCTGCGCAACGGCGTGCAGTTTCACGACGGCAAGTCGCTCGCGCCCGCCGACGTCGTCTATTCGATCATGCGCCATAAGGACCCGGCGACAGCGTCGAAGGCCAAGACGCTCGCCGATCAGATCAAGGAAGTAAAGGCCACGGGTCCGGACGAAGTGACGATCACGCTCGAAGGCGCGAACGCCGACTTGCCGGTGATCCTCGCGACGTCGCACTTCCTTATCATCAAGGACGGCACCAAGGACTTCAAGACGGCTGTGGGCACCGGTCCGTTCAAGGTCAAGGAATTCTCGCCGGGCGTTCGCACGGTCGGCGTGAAGAACGAGAAATACTGGAAGCCGGGCCTGCCGCATCTGGACGAGATAGAACTGATCGGCATCGGCGACGAATCGGCACGCGTGAACGCGCTGCTTTCCGGCGACGTGCAACTGATCAACGCGGTCAGCCCGCGCTCGGCGCCGCGCATCAAGGGCACGGCCGGCTTCTCCGTGCTGGAAACGAAAACCGGCCAGTACACGGATCTGGTCGTTCGCGACGAAGGCGGCATTACCGGCACCGACGATTTTCGGCGAGGCATGATGTACCTGCAGGATCGCGAGCAGATTCGCCGCGCGGTCTTTCAGGGCTACGGCGCGATCGGCAACGATCAGCCGATCGATCCGACCAACAAGTACTACCTGGCCGGTTTGCCGCAACGCAAATTCGATCTGGACAAGGCGAAGTATCACTTCCAGAAGGCCAAGGTCGGCAGCACGCCGATCCAGATTTTCGCTTCGCCGGCGGCTGAAGGTTCGGTTGAAATGGCAATGCTGCTTCAGCAGGTCGGGCCGCAAGCGGGCTTGAACCTGCAGGTCACGCGCGTGCCGGCGGACGGCTACTGGTCGAATCACTGGATGAAGCATCCGCTCGGTTACGGTTCCGTCAACGCGCGCCCGAGCGCCGATGTGCTGCTCACGCAGTTCTTCAAGTCGGATGCGCCATGGAACGAGGCGAACTGGAAGAGTGCGAAGTTCGACCAGTTGCTGGTTGCGGCGCGTGGTGAACCGGACGACGCCAAGCGTAAGCAGATCTACGGCGACATCCAGGTGCTCGTGCATGAAAACGGCGGCATCGGCATTCCGCTGTTCCAGAGTTCGCTCGACGCCTATACGAGCAAGCTCAAGGGCCTCGGCTCGATTCCGCTTGCAGGTCTGATGGGTTTTGCATTTGCTGAAAACGTCTGGCTAGAGGCGTAATGTAAAGGCGCTCCGGTTCGCTGAACCGGGGCGCCGTTTCCCCCGCAATACGCAATGCGCGCAATCCGCGCCAAACGTGCACGGCTCGCCGTTGCGACGCGGCGCGCATGCTGCAAAAAAGGAGGCGACTTTCAATGAAAGCACACGCGCAACGACTCATTGCCGCGCGCCTCGGCCTCGCGCTGCTCACGCTCCTGCTGGTCTCGGCAATCGTGTTCGGCGTGACGGGCCTGCTTCCCGGCGATGCCGCGCAACAGGCGCTCGGCCAGGCGGCCACGCCGGAGGCCGTCGCCGCCCTGCGGCATCAGTTCGGGCTCGATCAGCCCGCGCTGCAACGCTACTTCGAGTGGCTCCTTCATATTGTGACCGGCAACTTCGGCACGTCGTTGTCGAACAATCTGCCCGTTAGCCAGTTGATCGCGACGCGCCTGCCGAACTCGCTCGTGCTCGCCGGTTTGACCGCGGTGGTGTCGGTGCCGGTCGCGCTGGTAATCGGTATCGCGTCGGCGATGTTTCGCGGCTCGCTGCTCGACCGTGCGCTCAATGTGCTGACGCTGTCGACCGTGGCCGTTCCCGAGTTTCTCGTCGCGACGGTCGCGGTGCTCATTTTCGCCGTCAAGCTACGCTGGCTGCCCGCGCTGTCGTACCTGTCCGAGGTGAATTCGTTCGGCGCGCTGCTGCGCATCTACGCGATGCCGGTCATGACGCTGTGCTGCGTGATCGTCGCGCAGATGGCACGCATGACGCGCGCCGCCGTGCTCGATCAACTCAACTCGTCGTATGTGGAAATGGCGTTGCTCAAGGGGGCGTCGCCGGGCCGCGTGGTGTTGCGCCATGTGCTGCCGAACACCATTGGGCCGATTGCCAATGCGGTCGCGCTGAGCCTTTCGTATCTGTTCGGCGGCGTAGTGATCGTCGAGTCGATCTTCAATTATCCGGGCCTTGCGAGCCTGATGGTCGACGCCGTGACGAATCGCGACATGCCGCTCGTGCAAGGCTGCGTGATGGTGTTTTGCGCCGCGTATCTCGCGCTCGTGCTGATCGCGGATCTGTGTCAGATCGTATCCAACCCGAGGCTGCGTCGATGATGAGCCGACCTACCAATCCCCACGTTCCTCACGCCGGCACCGAGCTATACGACGTCAGCCGCGATGAACTCGTCGCCGAGACGCCACCCGTCGAAGTGGTGAGCGCTAAGCAGAATGTGTTGCAACGCCTCGTGCAGCGCTTTTCGGTGCTCGGCCTGCTTGGCCTGCTCATGGTCCTGTTCTGGCTGCTGGTCGCGTTCGTCGGACCGCTGGTCGCGCCATACAAAGGCGGCGCGCTGACGTCGACGGAAATCTTCGGCCGCTATAGCGCGGCCTATCCGCTCGGCACGGATTATCTCGGCCGGGACATGCTAAGCCGCATTCTGTACGGCGCGCGCTATACGGTGGGCCTCGCGCTCGCCGCCGCGTTGCTCGCGAGCGTAATCGGCACGTTCTTCGGACTGCTCGCGGCGGTGTCCGGCAAATGGATGGATGAAGTGTTGAGCCGCCTGTTCGATGCGCTGATTTCGATTCCGAGCAAGGTGCTCGCGCTCGTCGTGATCGCCGCGTTCGGATCGTCGATCACGATGCTCACCACGGTTGCCGCGCTCGCCTACATTCCAGGCGCGTTTCGTATCTCGCGTTCGCTCGCGTTGAACCTGATGGGCCTGGAATACGTGCAGGTGGCCCGCGCGCGGGGCGAAGGCCTGCTGTATATCGCGCGCGTCGAGGTGCTGCCGAACATGATCCATCCGATGCTCGCGGATTTCGGGCTGCGCTTCGTGTTCATCGTGCTGCTGTTGAGCGGCCTGAGCTTTCTCGGCCTCGGCGTGCAGCCGCCTAACGCCGACTGGGGTTCGCTCGTGCGCGAGAACATCGGCGGCTTGTCGGAAGGCGCACCCGCAGTCCTGATGCCGGCGGTGGCGATTGCCACGCTGACCATCGGCATGAATCTGCTGATCGACAACTTGCGGCGTCGCAGCCGTAGCCACGGAGACGCATGATGGCCGACCGGCACATGATTGAAGTGAAGGGGTTGCGTGTCGTCGCGGGCGCGGCGAACGGGCCGGTGACGGAGATCGTCAAGGGCGTCGACTTTTCGGTGGCGAAGGGCGAGGTGCTCGCGCTGATCGGCGAGTCCGGTTCGGGCAAGACGACCATTGCGCTGTCGCTGCTCGGCTATGCTCGCGCGGGCTGCTCGATCAGCGGCGGCTCGGTGCGCATCGGCGACGTCGACGTGCTGTCGCTCGACGCCCGGGGACGCCGCGCATTGCGCGCACGCACCGTCGCGTATGTCGCACAGAGCGCGGCGGCCGGCTTTAATCCGGCGCGCACGATCATGGATCAGGTCACCGAGCCTGCGCTGCTGCATCAGTTGATGACCAAAGACGCCGCGCGGACCAAGGCAATCGGGCTCTTTCGCGCGCTCGCGTTGCCTGCGCCGGAAACCATCGGCGAACGTTATCCGCATCAGGTATCCGGCGGGCAATTGCAGCGCTTGATGGCCGCGATGGCGCTGATTACCGATCCGGCTGTCGTCGTGTTCGACGAACCGACTACCGCGCTCGACGTCACCACGCAAATCGAAGTGCTTGCCGCCTTCAAGAAGGTGGTGCGCGAACTCGGCACGACTGCTGTGTATGTGTCGCACGATCTTGCCGTGGTCGCGCAGATGGCCGATCGCATCGTCGTGCTGAACGGCGGTGCGGTGAAGGAGAACGGCGCGGTCGCCCAGGTGCTCGACGCGCCCGTCGACGCCTACACTCGTCAGCTGCTCGCCGCGACGCGCCGCCCGGAAGCGTCATTCGACACGCCGCCAGAAGAGGCAAAGCGCGTGGCGCCGCTGCTGGAGATCCGCGGACTGTCCGCGGGTTATGGCCGCATCGACCGTTCCGGCGTACCCGCCGTGCGGGTGCTCGACGACGTGAGTCTCACCATTGCCCGCGGTAGCGCGCTCGGTGTGATCGGCGAATCGGGCTCGGGCAAGACGACGCTCGCGCGTGTGGTTGCGGGGCTCGTCGACCGCGCACGCGGCGACGTGCTGTTCAATGGCGAGCCACTGCCGGCGCAACTGTCGCGGCGCACGACCGAGCAGTACCGGCAGATCCAGATCGTGTTCCAGAACGCGGACACCGCGCTGAACCCGAGCCATTCGATTGCGGACATTCTGGGCCGGCCGCTCGCGTTCTATCACCATCTGCGTGGCGCTGCTGTAAAGAAACGCATGCTCGCGCTGCTCGATCTGGTGAAGCTGCCGGCTTCCATCGCGACTCGCACGCCTGCCGGTTTGTCCGGCGGCCAGAAGCAACGCGTCAATCTGGCGCGCGCGCTCGCCGCCGATCCCGCGTTGATTCTCTGCGACGAAGTGACCTCCGCGCTCGACACCGTGGTCGGCGCGGCGATTCTCGATCTGCTCGCCGAGTTGCGGCGCGAGCTTGGCGTGTCGTACATGTTCATCAGCCACGACATTTCCACCGTGCGCGCGATCTGCGACGAAGTGATCGTGCTGTACGCGGGTCAGCGCGTCGAAGCAGGACAGCGCGACGTGCTCGCCGCGCCGCCGTATCACCCGTACACGGAGTTGCTCGTGGATTCGGTGCCCGAACTGAGGCCCGGCTGGCTCGACGCGCGCCGTCACGTGGCTGCTTGCGCATTGCCCGCGATGGGCGAGAGCGCCGACGTGCCCGAACTCTGTTCGTTCCGGTCACGTTGCCCCGTGCGAATCGACGGTATGTGCAATATGACCGCGCCGTCGCTCAAGAAACTTCCTTCCGGCGCTGAGATTCTTTGCCATCATTCGGCGGCCGAGCTCAGCCGTTTGCAGACCCTGGAGACGATCCCGGCATGAACCAGCGATTTGTGCGGCTCGCGGAAACCGGTCGCAAGACCTTCCCGATTACCGTCGACGGTGTGCTACGCGAAGCCGCTGAAGGCGACACGCTGATGGTCGCGTTGCTCACGAGCGGAAGCACGTTGCGCGATTCCGAATTCGGCGATGGCCGCCGCGCCGGTTTCTGTCTGATGGGCGCCTGCCAGGACTGCTGGGTGTGGACCGCGAAAGGCGAGCGTGTGCGCGCATGCAGCACGCCGGCGGCACCCGGCATGTCGATCGTGACCAGACTGGCCGAAGCCGGGGAGGGCGTATGGCCCCGCGTGTAATCGTGATCGGCGCGGGACCGGCGGGGGTGCGTGCCGCTGAGGCGCTTGTCGAAGCCGGGCTGCGTCCAACCGTTATCGACGAAGGCCGGCGCGACGGCGGACAGATATACCGGCGTCAGCCTGAAGGTTTCTCGCGCAGCTATGACACGCTTTATGGCACGGAGTCGGAGCGCGCCGCTTCGTTGCATCAGAGCTTCGATTCGCTGAGAAGCAGGCTCGATTATCTGCCTGAAACGCTCGTCTGGAATATCTCGGCGAATGCGGTGCACACAGTGAGCGGCACACGTTACGGCACGCTGCCGTTCGACGCGCTGATCATTTGCAGCGGCGCAACCGATCGGCTGATGCCCGTCAAAGGCTGGCATCAGGCGGGCACGTATAGCCTTGGCGGCGCGCAGGTCGCGCTGAAATCGCAAGGCTGCGCAATCGGCTCGCGCATCGTCATGATGGGCAGCGGGCCTCTGCTGTATCTCGTGTCCGCACAATATGTGAAGGCGGGCGCGCAGATCGCGGCGGTGCTCGACACGTCGACCTTCATGCAGCGCGTCGCCGCGTTGCCGCGCTTGCTCGCGATTCCCGCAGCGCTCAAGAAGGGCATTGCGTTGACGCGCGTGTTGTCGAAAGCCCGCGTGCCGGTTTATCGCGGCGTGCAGCCTCTGGAGATCAAAGGTTCCCCGCAAACGGGCGTGAGCGCCGTGGAAGCGGCGCTGCCGGGCGGCAAGCGCATCGAGTTAGCGTGCGATGCGGTCGCGCTCGGCTATCACTTGCGCCCGGAAACACAACTTGCGGATCTGGCCGGTTGCCGCTTTGTTTTCGACGACGAAGCGCAGCAGTGGCTCGCGCAAGTGGACAACGACGGCCGCAGTAGCGTCAAAGGCGTCTATCTCGCGGGCGACGGCGCGCGCGTGCGCGGCGCGGACGCAGCGGAACGTTCCGGCCGCCTCGCGGCGCTCGCCGTCATGCACGACCACGGCATGCAGACGGGAAGCATGCAGGACATGGAAGGCTTGCGCGCTGAACTGGCGCGCTTCTCACGCTTTGCTGCGGGCTTGCGCGAAGCGTTTCCGTGGCCGACGAAGTTCGCTGCGTCGCTGCCGGACGAGACCATTGTTTGCCGCTGCGAAGCGATTACTGCGGGCGAGTTGCGTCGCGTCGTATGCGAGGCGGGCGCGCGGGAAGCCAATCGCGCAAAGGCGTTTTCGCGCGTTGGCATGGGGCGCTGCCAGGGGCGCTATTGCGCTCACGCGGGCGCGGAGATCATTGCGGCGGCCGCTTGCGTGCCGTTGTCGTCGGTGGGACGGTTGCGCGGCCAGGCGCCCGTCAAGCCGCTGCCTGTTGCACTGACCGAGGCACTCACCGAGGAGGTGACGCAATGAGCGCGGCCAATCGCAACGAAGCGGACGTCATCGTGATCGGCGGCGGCATCATGGGCACCACGACGACGTTCTTCCTGAGCCGGCGCAATCGCTCGGTGATTCTGCTGGAACGCGGTCTGACGGGGCAGCAGGCGAGCGGTGTGAACTTTGGCGGCATTCGGCGGCAAGGCCGCGCATTGCCGCAACTGGCGATGGCCAACCGCGCGTTGCGTACGTGGCAGCGTTCGGTTGAATTGCTCGGCGACGATGTCGAGTTTCTGCCGGTCGGCCATACGCGCGTGTGCTATCACCAGAAAGACGTCGAGAATTTCGAGCAGTACGCGATCGACGCGTGCGCTCACGGGCTTGAGCTCGAAGTGCTGCACGGCGAAGCGATGTTCCGGCGCTTTCCGTTTCTTGGACGCGAAGTGCTGGCTGCGTCCATCTCGCCGCTCGACGGCCACGCGAATCCGCGACTGGCCGCGCCCGCATTCGGACGCGCGGCGGCGCGGCTCGGCGCGCAGGTGATCGAGAACACGGAGATCGTGCGTGTCGAAAAAGACGGCGACCGTTTTCGCGTGGAAAGCGCGCAGGGCGACGTGTACCGCGCCGCGCAACTGGTCATTTGTGCGGGCGCCTGGGCGACGCGTCTGACCGAACAGTTCGGCGAGGGTGCGCCGCTTACTGTGAGCGGCCCGCAAATGTGCGTGACGGAGCCGGTGCCCTACGTGTTCAAATCGTCGATGGGTGTGTTCACGTCCATCAAGCAGGAAGGCATCTACTTCCGGCAGATTCCGCGCGGCAACATCATCGTCGGTGGCGGTCCTGCCGGGCCGGCCGATCCGGTGACGAGCCGCGCGTCGGTCCTGCCTCAAAACACGGTGCGTCAGCTCGCGCAGATGCGGCGCCTCGTCCCCGCGCTGGCGCCGTTGCATGTGATTCGTGTGTGGAGCGGCGTCGAAAGTTATCTGCCCGACGGCGAACCGGTGATCGGTCCGAGCAGCAAGGTCGACGGTCTTTTCTATGCATTCGGCTTCAACGGTGCCGGGTTTCAGATTGGCCCGGGTGTCGGCGAGACGATGGCGGAGCTCGTCGATACGGGCAGCACGCCGATTCCACTGGACAAGTTCGCCATTCAGCGTTTCGCAAAAGAAGCGGCGCCTCGCTCGAGCATCGTGACGTCATGAAACAGTCCATCAGCCTTAATGCCGCGCGGGCCTTCATCGAAGCTCATTTCAACGAGCCGGTGACGCTCGCGCAACTCGCGGCACTGTCCGCGCTCAGCGTGTCGCGCTTCGCGACGGTGTTCCGGCAGCAATACGGTTCTTCGCCGTATCGCTATCTGTGCGGCGTGCGGATTCAGCGTGCGCAGACGATGCTGCTTGAAGGCGTGCCCGGCTCGGTGGTAGCCACCGAGGTCGGTTTCTTCGACCAAAGCCACTTTGGCCGGCACTTCAAACGATGCTGCGGCATGACGCCCAGCATGTTTATTCAACGCGCGACGGCCAATCCTGGCACTGCGGGCAAGCAGTGCAACGTGAGCGCGAAAGCTAGCGCGGTGCGTTCAGCTTCCGCCATAAGGTCGTCTTGCTGATGCCGAGCGCGTCGCAAACGGCGTCGCGGTCGCCGCCGTGCGCGGCAAGGGCGGCACGGATCTCGTCGGCTTCCACATGACGGCTGCGTTCGCGCAACGTGAGCGCGGCTTTCTTCGAGCGCGTGTGGTGCGGCTCGGTGATCTCGGGCGCGATGGTGCGCAGCATGTCGCGTGTAATGAGCGGTTGCGCGATTGCAGCGTTCCGGCTTGGGCTGGTTTGTGCTGCGGCGTCCGCATGTAGGCCCACGTTCGTCTCGGTCTCCATCTCGGCAAGCTCGACCGCGATGCGCTCGACCACATTCTGCAATTCCCTCACGTTGCCGGGCCACGCATAGCGCTGCAACGGCTCCGCGAGCCCGGCAAGAACGCGTTCAGCAGCGGCGGCGTCGGGCAGACGCGCGGCGAGCCTCGGCTCACGCGCTGCGGCTTGCAATAACAACTCGACGGCGAGCGGAATCAGGTCCGTTGGACGCTCGCGCAGCGGCGGCAGCGCAATGCTGAGAATGTTGAGCCGGTAGTACAGATCGGCGCGGAAAGTACCGGCTTCGATGCCCGCAGTCAACGCACGGTGCGTCGCCGCGACAACACGAATGTCGACGCGCGTGGGTTCGGTCGAGCCGAGCCGCACGACTTCCCGCTCCTGCAGCACGCGCAACAAGCGGCTTTGCAACGAGAGCGGCATTTCGCCGATTTCATCGAGAAACAGCGTGCCGCGATGCGCGACTTCAATCAACCCGGCCTTGCCGCCTTTGCGCGCGCCGGTGAACGCGCCTTCTTCGTAGCCGAACAACTCGCTTTCCAGTAAAGCTTCGGGGAAGGCGCCGCAATTAATGGCGACGAACGCGAAGTCGCGCCGCGCGCTCAGGTGATGCATGCTTTGCGCGACCATCTCCTTGCCGGTGCCGCTCTCGCCGAGAATCAACACGGTAGCGTCCGACCTTGCGTAACGCTGCACGAGCGCGCGCACCCGTTGCATGGATTCCGACGCGCCGACCATGTCTTCGAGCCGATACCGCGCGCTGAACTGCTGCACACGCTGACGCGAGCGCAATGTGCGGTCGAGCCGCTCGACCGCGCGCGATTCCTGGAACGTCAGCACCGTGCCCGCCGCGGCTCCGCTCGTTGCAAGCGGCCCGCGATGTACGACATAGCTCGCGCCGCGTACCGTGCAGAACGCGTCGCCGTCCGAATCGGGCAGGCTGCCGTCGAGATCCGGTGCAAGGTCGAGGAACGTGCGGCCCACTGCATTTGCCGCGTCGATACCGAGCACGGCGGCAAGACGCTGGTTCATCGCTTCTACGCGGCCTTGCGAGTCGAGCGCGACGACGCCGTCGCGCAAATGTTGCAGCAGATTGTCGAGCCGTTGACGGCGGATCGTTTCGCGCCGCGTGGCTTGCGCGACTTCGAGCGCCGTGTCGAAACCCGCACGCACCGACGCGCGTGAGTAGAGAAACACAGCGCCCATGCCGGCGTTCGCGGCCAGGTCGGTCACGAGGCCTGGGCCGACCACCACGTCCACGCCCCGGTCGCGTAGATCGAGCACGACGCTTTCCGCGTCTTGCGCCGACTGATGCGAGGCGAACGTCACGTCGAGCCCGAATGCGGTGACGAAGCGGCGAACCTCGTCGGGCGTATTGCCGTGCGTGACCAATGCGACTTTCGAGCCGTCGCGGCGAGCGCGCGCGAGCGCGTGCATTACGTCGAAGCCCGTTGGCGTGATCATCACGACCGGCACGGCGACGCGCGTCTTCAGATAAGCGCCGTTCGAGCCGCCCGCGATGACGACATCGGGACGCGACGCTCCGGCGGCCTCGATTTCACGAACGGCGTCTTCGAAACCTTGCGCAACGATGCGCAGGTCGGCGCGCTCCACATATTCGCCGGCGATGTCGAAAAACAGGTCGCGCAGGCGGCTGATGCTGAGCGCCCAGATGCGCGGGCGCTGGACGGGGTCGAAGGGGCCAGTGCTCACGGCAGTAGCGCGCGGTGCGCTCTCGGTTGGCTAGACGCCGTCATTATGCTCGCATCCATTTCAAAAATGAAATTCTCCTATTTCATGAGTGAAATCATCGGCATTTCGCAGAAGGCGGGATCTTCTTCGAAACAGGCACTTAGCGCCCGCCGCAGCGCATGGCCCGATCTTTGCGTTTAACGACCCGTTCAAAAACGTAGCATCGCAACTGGAGACAGACTGATGAGCGAAGCAGACAACAGCACGCCGAACGCGGGCGCATTCAAACCGAAGAAATCCGTCGCGCTGTCCGGCGTGACCGCGGGCAACACGGCACTCTGCACGGTCGGCAAGACCGGCAATGATCTGCACTATCGCGGCTACGACATTCTCGACATCGCGGGCAATTGCGAGTTCGAGGAGATCGCGTATCTGCTCGTGCACGAAAAACTGCCGACACAGGCCGAACTCACCGCCTACAAGACGAAGCTCAAGGCGTTGCGCGGCCTGCCCGCCAATGTGAAGGCCGCGCTCGAATGGATTCCCGCAGCCGCGCATCCAATGGACGTGATGCGCACCGGCGTCTCGGTGCTCGGCACCGTGCTGCCGGAGAAGGACGATCACAACCTGCCCGGCGCGCGCGATATCGCCGACAAACTGATGGCGTCGCTCGGCTCGATGCTGCTGTACTGGTACCACTATTCGCACAACGGCAAACGCATTGAAGTGGAAACCGACGACGATTCGATCGGCGGCCATTTCCTGCATCTGCTGCACGGTGTCGAGCCGTCGAAGTCGTGGGTCGATGCAATGCATGTGTCGCTGAACCTGTATGCCGAGCATGAGTTCAACGCGTCGACGTTCACGGGCCGCGTGATCGCGGGCACCGGTTCTGACATCTACTCGGCAATCACGGGCGCAATCGGCGCGCTGCGAGGACCGAAGCACGGCGGCGCAAACGAAGTCGCGTTCGAGATCCAGTCGCGCTATCAGACGCCGGACGAAGCGGAAAGCGATATCCGCCGGCGCGTTGAGAACAAGGAAGTGGTGATCGGCTTCGGTCACCCGGTCTACACGATCTCGGACCCGCGCAACAAGGTCATCAAGGAAGTGGCGAAGAAGCTTTCGAAGGAAGCGGGCAACAACAAGCTTTTCGACATCGCGGAAAGACTCGAATCGGTGATGTGGGAAGCGAAGAAGATGTTCCCCAACCTGGACTGGTTCAGCGCCGTGTCGTATCACATGATGGGCGTGCCCACGGCGATGTTCACGCCGCTTTTCGTCATTGCACGCACGGCTGGCTGGAGCGCGCACATCATCGAACAGCGGATCGACAACAAGATCATTCGCCCGAGCGCGAATTACACCGGTCCCGACGATCTGCCGTTCGTGCCGCTCGCGAAGCGCGGCTAACGCCGTCAGAGCCCTCGCGCAAGCACGTGGACCCTGGCTCGCCGATACCCCGAGCCAGGGCCGTTCTTTGCCGTAGCGAGCTACACTAGACCGATTGCTTCACCCAGGCAGGAACGCGCCGTTAAAAACGCCCGCTCAATGCGATGGCCGCCGCCCTTGTTCCCGCATCATTACTGTTGGTCCCCACGCCATGAATACTGCCTACCGCAAACGCCTTCCCGGCACCCAGCTTGATTTCTTCGATGCGCACGCCGCCGTCGACGCAATCCAGGCCGGCGCATACGACAAGCTTCCGTACACGTCGCGCGTGCTTGCCGAAAATCTCGTGCGGCGCTGCGATCCGGTGACGCTCGTCGCGTCGTTGAAACAGATCGTGGAACGCAAGCGCGAGCTGGATTTCCCGTGGTTTCCGGCGCGCGTGGTATGTCACGACATTCTCGGCCAGACCGCGCTGGTCGATCTTGCCGGTTTGCGCGACGCGATCGCCGCGCAAGGCGGCGACCCCGCGCTGGTCAATCCAGTGGTGCCGACGCAACTCGTCGTGGATCACTCGCTTGCCGTGGAGTGCGGCGGCTTCGACCCGGACGCGTTCGCGAAGAACCGGGCAATCGAAGACCGTCGCAATGAAGACCGCTTCGATTTCATCAACTGGACGAAGCGGGCGTTCCGGAACGTCGACGTGATTCCTCCGGGCAACGGCATCCTGCATCAGATCAACCTTGAACGCATGAGTCCGGTCGTGCAGGTGAACGACGGCGTCGCGTTTCCCGATACGCTGGTGGGCACGGACTCGCACACGCCGATGGTCGACGCGCTCGGCGTGATCGCGATCGGCGTCGGCGGACTGGAAGCGGAAAGTGTGATGCTGGGCCGCGCGTCGTATATGCGTCTGCCGGATATCGTCGGCGTGGAGTTGAAGGGTAAGCCTGCTGAAGGCATTACCGCAACCGACGTCGTACTGTCGCTGACCGAGTTCCTGCGCAAGGAAAAAGTTGTCGGCGCATACCTTGAGTTCTTCGGCGAGGGTACGGCGAAGCTCACGCTCGGCGACCGCGCGACGATTGCGAACATGGCGCCCGAATTCGGCGCGACGGCCGCGATGTTCTATATCGACGAGCAGACCATCAAGTACCTGAAGCTGACCGGCCGCGACGACGCACTCGTGAAGCTCGTCGAAACCTACGCAAAAGAAGCCGGCTTGTGGGCCGGCAGCCTCACGCATGCCGAGTACGAGCGCGTGCTGAAGTTCGATCTGTCCACGGTCGTGCGCACGCTCGCCGGGCCGTCGAATCCGCACCGGCGCTTGCCGGTTTCCGAACTGGCGGCGCGCGGCATCAGCGGCAAGGTCGAGAACGAGCCGGGCTTGATGCCGGACGGCGCGGTGATCATCGCGGCAATCACGAGCTGTACGAACACCAACAATCCGCGCAACATGATCGCGGCCGGCCTACTCGCGCGTAACGCGAACCGGCGCGGGCTCACGCGCAAGCCGTGGGCGAAGACGTCGCTCGCGCCTGGCTCGAAAGCCGTCACGTTGTATCTGGAAGAAGCCGGCTTGCTGCCCGAACTCGAACAGCTTGGCTTCGGCGTCGTCGCATATGCGTGCACGTCGTGCAACGGCATGTCCGGCGCGCTCGACCCGGCGATCCAGAAGGAGATCGTGGAGCGCGACCTGTATGCGACTGCCGTGCTGTCGGGCAATCGCAATTTCGACGGCCGCATTCATCCGTTCGCGAAGCAGGCGTTTCTTGCTTCGCCTCCGCTGGTGGTGGCTTATGCGATTGCGGGCACGATTCGCTTCGACATAGAGAAGGATGTGCTCGGTGTCGATGCCGACGGCAATAACGTGACGCTGAAGGACATCTGGCCGTCTGACGAAGAAATCGACGCAATCGTGGCTTCGAGCGTCAAGCCCGAGCAATTCCGCAAAGTGTACGAGCCGATGTTCGCGGTGTCGGTGGACACGCAGGAGAAAGCGAACCCGCTTTACGACTGGCGTCCGATGAGCACGTACATACGCCGTCCGCCGTATTGGGAGGGCGCGCTTGCGGGCGAGCGCACGCTGCAGGGCATGCGTGCGCTCGCCGTGCTCGGCGACAACATCACGACCGATCACCTGTCGCCGTCGAATGCAATCTTGCCGGACAGCGCAGCAGGCGAATACCTGACGAAAATGGGTTTGCCCGAAGAAGACTTCAATTCGTACGCGACGCATCGCGGCGATCATCTGACGGCGCAGCGCGCCACGTTCGCGAACCCGACGCTCAAAAACGAAATGGTGATTGAAGACGGCAAGGTGAAGGCCGGTTCGTTTGCACGCATCGAGCCGGAGGGCAAGATCACGCGCATGTGGGAAGCGATCGAAACTTATATGGAACGCAAGCAGCCGCTGATCGTGATCGCCGGAGCCGACTATGGCCAGGGGTCGTCGCGTGACTGGGCGGCCAAGGGCGTGCGCCTTGCCGGCGCGGAAGCGATTGTCGCCGAAGGATTCGAACGGATTCACCGCACGAATCTTGTCGGCATGGGCGTGTTGCCGCTCGAATTCAAGCCGGGCGTGAACCGCATTACGCTGGCAATCGACGGCACCGAAACCTTCGACGTAATCGGCGAACGCAAGCCGCGCACGGATCTGACGCTGGTCATTCATCGCCGAAGCGGTGAGCGCGTCCAGGTGCCGGTGACCTGCCGGCTCGACACGGCCGAAGAGCTTTCCATCTACGAGGCCGGCGGCGTGCTGCAGCGTTTTGCGCAGGACTTTCTGGAGTCGTCGAAGGCGGCGGCTTAATCAATATCGTTCAGGACACTGTTTCATGGCGCATAAACCGCAGATCAGAATTCCGGCCACTTACATGCGTGGCGGCACGAGCAAAGGCGTGTTCTTCCGCTTGCAGGACTTGCCCGATGCGGCGCAAATGCCCGGCGCCGCGTGCGACGCGCTGCTGCTGCGCGTAATCGGCAGCCCGGACCCGTACGGCAAGCACATTGACGGCATGGGCGGCGCGACGTCGAGCACGAGCAAGACGGTGATCATCGCTAAAAGCAGCAAGCCCGATCACGATGTGGACTACCTGTTTGGACAGGTGTCGATAGACAAGCCGTTTGTCGACTGGAGCGGCAATTGCGGCAATCTTTCTGCTGCAGTGGGCCCTTTCGCGATCAACGCGGGGTTGGTCGAGGCCAACCGGATTCCGCGCGACGGCGTGGCGACCGTGCGGATCTGGCAGGCGAACATCGGCAAGACGATCATCGCGCACGTGCCGATGACCGACGGCGCAGTGCAGGAAACGGGCGACTTCGAACTCGACGGCGTGACCTTTCCGGCGGCGGAAGTGCAGCTCGAATTCATGGACCCTGCCGCGGAAGAAGACGGCGCCGGCGGCTCGATGTTCCCGACCGGCAATCTCGTCGACGATCTCGAGGTGCCGGGTGTCGGCACGCTCAAGGCGACCATGATCAACGCCGGCATCCCGACGATCTTCGTGAACGCCGAGGCGATCGGCTATAAAGGCACGGAGTTGCAGGACGCCATCAATAGCGATGAAAAGGCGCTCGCAATGTTCGAGACGATTCGCGCACACGGCGCGCTGCGCATGGGGCTGATCAAGCATCTGGACGAGATCGCGACGCGCCAGCACACGCCGAAGATCGCGTTCGTGGCCAAGCCGGCCGACTACGTGTCGTCGAGCGGAAAGCGGATCGGCTCGGGCGACGTGGATCTGCTGGTTCGCGCGATGTCGATGGGCAAGCTGCATCACGCGATGATGGGCACCGCCGCGGTGGCGATCGGTACTGCGGCGGCGATTCCGGGAACGTTGGTGAATCTGGCGGCTGGCGGCGGTGAGCGTGAAGCGGTGAGGTTCGGGCATCCGTCGGGCACGCTGCGGGTGGGGGCGGAGGCTGCAGTTGTCGGTGGCGAGTGGGTTGTCAGGAAGGCGGTGATGAGTCGCAGTGCGAGAGTTTTGATGGAGGGTTGGGTCAGGGTGCAGGGCTAGGCAGAGGCGCTCCGGTGCTGGCCGGACGCGTGGCGTCGAACTCAGACTCGGACGTGGACTTTTAGCGCGCCCGGTTGAACGTGCGTGGCTTCGCACTGGTTATAATCCCCGGGCCATCGAGAAACACTCAACGGTCAGGTCTGGAAGCTGTGATCGTAACCACGCACATGAGGCATGCGTCTGCCTCTGCTGGGCTGTGTTGCCCGTCTCAACCGAATGCCCGCCGACCTACTGAAGTCTTAGCGAGATCGCACAATGAGTAAGAATAAACGCCGATCGCAAGCCGATTCCCGGCCACCCGTCGACGCTCTCCAGTACGAAAAGCTTGCGCTCTCGGCTTTCCATCTCTGTGACCGGCAGATGAGCAAGCTCGACTCGTTGATCACGCTTGCGTCCACGATATGTAGGAATCCTGCCGTCACGATTGACGAGCGCCGCCGGCAGCAGACCATGCTGGAATTGCTCATCAGCACCGGCGAGCAATATCAGCAGGAGCTTGCGTGCGACCGCGAACTCTTCCAGGTGATCGCACTCGATGCAAAAGGAGTGGCTAAGAAGCGCATCACGGCGAGCCGGGCGGCGCGCCTGCTTCAGGAAGCAAAGGAGCCCGCGCCGCGGGTGCCCGACATGAGCACCGGTCCGCAAGAAACCGCTTGCCTCGATGAAGCGTCAAGCGACGACGTGGAGGCCGGACCCGGCGCCGACGTCACGCGCCATTGAACACACACAGCGTTGCCGGCGACTGAATGCCGCCGTTCTCCGTGCGGATGTCCGTCTGACTGCACGTCGCCTTCGCAGCCTTACTTCGACCCGTGTTTGGCCTGCCAGCGTTGCATGAAGCCGATTTCGTCATGCTGCGCCTTGATGATGTTTTTCGCCAGGCGCTTCAACTCAGGGTCTTTGCCGTACTTGAGTTCGACCTGCGCCATGTCTATCGCGCCCTGATGGTGCGGGATCATGTGCGCGACGAAGTCTTTATCGGCGTCCCCGGTGTAGGTCGGCGCGCTCATGTCGTTCATCATCTTTTCGTCGGCGGCTTTGAACGCCGGCGTCGAGTCGCCGGACGCTGCACCGGCAGAGGAAGACATGTCCATGCCGGGCATGGAGGCCGTGTGTTGCGCGTGAACAGGCGCAGTGGCGACGGCACATGCCACACCGCCGAACACGCACAATGCACGAAAAGCGCGAAGTTTCTTCATAGTCGATTCCCATTAAAAAGTTGTTCGAGCGACGCGCGGCTATCAGTCCCTCACCGACGGATGAAACCCCGCCGCCGCGATTGCTTCCGTGAGTTGCGTGGATGTTAGCGTCGACGCGACCTTGACGATCTTCGTGGACACGTCGATGTCGACCGCGGCAGCCGGATCAAGACCGGCAATCGCTCGAGCAATCGCGTTTGCGCATCCACCGCAAGACATATCCGGAACGGCTATTTCCAATTTCATTTCCAATCTCCTGAGACAAGTCTCAAGACGATCTTGCACCTTCCCACGGCGGTAAGGTCAAGCCTGCGAGCATGCGTCTTTACCTTTACCGCTGACGCCAATCTGTGCCCGTCATTGGGAACGGTCCTACACAGGCGCTCGTCTTGGACGTCGATAATCGGCGTCACCTCATGCGCAGGCCAGCGTTCGCAGCCTGCGCCAGTCGAGGTCTCACGATTCATCCACGCAGACTCATCCACGCAGAATCATTCGCGCGCTCATGCAAAACCAGTCCCCTGTATCACCCCAAGCCATTTCGCTCTGGTTCAACGAAGCGGAAGAAGCACGCCTCGCAGGTCGCTTCGACACGGCGCAGGCGCTTCTCGATCGAATCATTGTGCATGACTCGGCGCACGCGGCCGCGCTTTACTCGCGCGGACTGGTGGCGCTCGCACAGGACCAGCTGCCATTGGCGCAACGCTGGATCGAGCGGGCGGTAGAAGTCGAGCCGCAGCCGCCGTTCTTCGATATGTTGTGCCTCGTCCAGATCAGACTGCGCGCGTTCGCGAGCATTGTGCACACTGCCAGCGCGGGGCTGACGTATCAGCCGGATTCGCTTTCGCTTCACTATTACCTCGGCGTCGCGCTGCAGTTGCAAGGGCGCGCGGAAGAGGCGGCAGCAGTCTATCGCAGGTTGATCGAACTCAAGCCGGACTATGTGCAGGCGCACGCTAACTTGGGCGTCGTCGTGAAAGACCTGGGCTCGTTGAGCAAGGCCGAGCAGCACCTCAGGCACGCCATGACGTTAGACCCGTCCAATCGCGGCGCCCGCGCAAGTCTCAGTCAGGTGCTGCTGGCAGCGGGCCGATACGAAGAAGCGTGGCCGTACTTCGAAGACCGTTGGGCCAATTTCGTCGATGCCGACGGGCAGCCCGTATCGCAGCGGCCGGAACTCCCATGGCCGCAGTGGAAGGGCGCGGACCCCGGCGTGGCGGGCGGCGCGCGCCTGCTCGTTCTGCCGGAGCAAGGTCACGGCGACAGCCTGCAATTCGTGCGTTACCTGCCGCTCGCACTCGAACGTTTTGCCCAGGTGGGCTACATCTGCCCGCCCTCGCTGCGGCGCCTTTATGAAGAGTCGTTGTGTGCGCGCTGGCCGGGCCTCGTCATGCTCGACGACGTCATGCCTGATGCCAAAGAGTGGGACTGGCAATGTTCGTTGATGTCGTTGCCCCTCGCATTCGGCACGCGCCTCGACAACATCCCAGCAGAGCCGTATCTGCGCGCAGAGCCGCAGCGTTCCGCCGAGTGGCGTGCAAAACTCGGCGAGTTGTCCCGGCCGGACCTGCCGCGCGTCGGTGTCGTATGGGCAGGCGGCCACTCCGGGCTCGCCGAAGATCGTGCGCGCAGCCTCACATCGGCGCAGTTCGCCCCATTGCTTTCTTTGTCGCGGATTCGCTGGATCAGCTTGCAGAAAGCCGACGACCTCGC
The DNA here is from genome assembly GCF_052045935.1 of Paraburkholderia sp. 22098. Lineage (NCBI taxonomy): Bacteria > Pseudomonadati > Pseudomonadota > Betaproteobacteria > Burkholderiales > Burkholderiaceae > Paraburkholderia > Paraburkholderia sp. 22098. The sequence continues at coordinate 79,383 of NZ_JBQEPV010000005.1, forward strand.
GAAGCGTGCGAGCCCCTCGACAAAAGCGTATCTCACCGACTGGATGGACGGCGTGTCGGACTTTGCGGACACTGCCGCGATCATCGACAACCTGGACCTCGTCATTTCGGTCGATACGTCGGTCGCTCATCTGGCAGCGGCCATGGGCAAGCCGGTCTGGTTGCTGAATCGTTTTGCCGGTTGCTGGCGGTGGCTGCGCAATCGCGAGGACAGCCCGTGGTATCCGACAGTGCGCATTTTCACGCAACCGCAACGGGGCAATTGGGACGAAGTAATCGAGCGCGTCGCGGCGCAATTGAAGCAGCGTTATGAACCGGGCATAACTTACCGTTCCTTTGTGCGCTAGCTAACTCAACGCCGCGCCAGATTTACTGGATGGTGAGTTCGGGGTGCTAAGCTCGGGCGCTGTCGTGTTGTGGTTTCTCTCGCCGGTGAGGCGGGTGCCGTTTGCCAAAATAATCGATTAACAGGGGCCAGGCATGTTGAGAAAAGTCGTCGACAGGGCAAAACAGATCCGAAGGAGCGAGCGATTCAAGCATTCCGTCGCCACGCCTCGCCGCATATCGCTTCATGCGATGCAGCGCCTCAACCGGGGCGTCTTTGCGATCGAAATCAAGGAGAACTCCGGCTTTTTCTCCGTCATGCAAATGGTGTTGTTCATCCTCATGTTTTGTGAGGAAAAATGCCTGACGCCGCGCATTAGTGCTCGCGGCGGCCTGTATGGCGATGCCGATGGAAAGGTCGACTGGTTCTCCGCGTTCTTCGAACCGGTACGCGCTCCGGCTGCCTTGCCGCTCGCGCGCAAGCTCAGGACTTCGACTGTTCGTGACCTCGTGCAGCTGGGCTTCCGGCAACGTTACGAGCACTTGCTGGAACTCGGCAGCGCGAGTCAACTGTTCTTTGCATACTATCGGCCGGCGCAGCATATTCTTCGCGAGGTGGATGCAGTCTGCGAGCAGCTCGGCATCGGCGCCTTCACACTGGGCGCGCACTTCAGAGGCACTGACAAAACGCTCGAAGCGGTTCCCGTTTCGTGGAAAGACTTTTGCCGTCACGTCGAAACGACGTTAGCGGAAAATCCGTGTTTGAACCACGTTTTCATTTCAAGCGACGAACAGGCCTTTGTCGATTACTTCGTCGCATGGCCGTTCAGCAAGCCGGTGAGCGTCGCGCCCGCGAGGCTGCTTGCGAACGGTGCGACGCCGGTTCATTTCAGCGGCTTTCCGGGGCTGGAAGTCGGGCGCGAAGCGCTGGTGTCCAGTCTGCTTTTGTCGCGCTGCGGCTATCTGGTCAAAACGCCATCTTATCTGTCCGCGTGGTCGCGAATCTTCAACCCGGCGCTGCCTGTCAAGCTCGTCGCTCCACCGCGGCCAGATGCGTTCTGGTTTCCCGACAGCCGGCTGTGGCTCGAGCAGGCGGCGCACGACAAAGCGGCTTGAATGCCGCGTCGCTGACCCCGCGCGACTGCCCGACCTCGCGACATGCTCGAGCGGCTTGCGATATGCTTTTGTGACAAGCCGCGCACTGAGCGCTCAAGCACATCACAAAGGACTCGCAACATGAAAGCCGTCAAGATCGGAACGCCTGCCAGCGTCGACAATCTGCAGTTGGTCGATATCGACGATCCGGGACAGCCAGGCCCGGGCCAGGTCCGCGTGCGTATCCACGCCAGCTCGTTGAACTTTCACGACTACGGCGTCGTAAGCGGCGTGTTGCCCGCCGACGCCGGGCGTATCCCAATGGCGGACGGCGCGGGTGTCGTCGAAGCAGTCGGCGAAGGCGTCGGCGAATTCAAGGCTGGCGACCATGTCGTGTCGTGCTTCTTCCCGTTCTGGGAGAACGGTACGCCCACGATTGGCGACTTCAAAACCACACCCGGCGACGGCATTGACGGCTATGCGCGCGAAGTCGTCGTGCTGCCGAGCCACTACTTTACGCATGCACCGAAAGGCTACAGCCACGCCGAAGCCGCGACGCTCACCACGGCCGGACTGACGGCATGGCGCGCGCTGATCGTCGACGGTCAGTTGAAACCCGGTGCGACGGTGCTCGTGCTCGGCACCGGCGGCGTGTCGATCTTCGGCTTGCAGCTTGCCAAGGCGATGGGCGCCTCGGTGATCGCGACGTCCTCGTCGGATGCGAAGCTCGAAAAGCTTCGCGCGCTCGGTGCCGATCATACGATCAACTATCGCGAGAATCCCGAGTGGGGCAAAACGGTGCGCTCATTGACCGGGGGCAGAGGCGTCGATCACGTGATCGAGGTGGGCGGTCCGGGCACGTTACCGCAGTCGATCACCGCCTGCCGGATAGGCGGTCATATCGCGCTAATCGGCGTGCTGACCGGACGCGCGGGCCCGGTGCCCACCGCGGCGCTGATGGCACGGCAACAGCGACTGCAGGGGCTGATTGTCGGCAGCCGGCAGGAGCAGCGCGACATGACCCGCGCGCTCGAAGTGACCGGCATCAAGCCTGTCATCGACAGCACGTTCGAGCTCGCGAAGCTCGGCGACGCGTTCAGGCATGAAGCGGCGGGCGCACACTTCGGAAAGATTTGCGTATCGATCTGAGCACGACGCGGTTGAGCGTCCGCGCAACGCGGTGACGCTCAACCGCGCTGCGCGAGATCTGCGAATGTGACGCTTCTGGCCGCGCATGCTGCGGTGAACGCTTCGTCGTAGCTGGAGAAGAACACGGTGCGGGTTTGCGCGAGCGTCGTGAACAGATCCACCAGCACCGCACGCGCGGCGGCGTCGAGTCCGCCAACGGGCTCGTCCGCGATCAGCACTTTCGTTTCGCCAATCACCGCGCTCGTCAGAAAAAACTTCTTGCGCGTGCCGAACGACATCTGTTCAAAGCGCTTTTCCAGATGCGGCGTGAGTCCGAAGCGGTCGGCAAGCGCCAGCGTCGCGTCGCTGACCACCGCGTTTCTCGCCGAAGCCACGCGTTGCAGATATTGGCGACCGGTCGGATCAGGCGACGGCATGCAATCCTCCGGCACGTACGTCAGCAGCGATTGCGCGGCTTTACGCGCCGTGCGCAGTGGAAGGTTGCCGATCCAGATTTCCCCTTCATCAGCCTCGATTACGCCGGCAAGCATGCCGAGCAAAGTCGATTTACCGCTGCCGGACTCGTCGTTGAGCGCCACGCAGCCTGCGGCAGAGTCGTGCCACAGTCGCTGAAAGATGACGAGGTCGCCATAGCGCTTGCTGAGGTTTTCGAAACGAAGCATGAGTGTGACGTGTAGTGTGAATCGCTACGCAACGTCCATTGTGAGGAGCGCGCGCGATTTTAGACGGATGGCGAAGCCTATCAAAAACCGGACGATTGTTCCGATTTTCCGCGTGTTGACGGCGTTATCGCCATACCGCTAGCCCTTAATCTCAAAACTGCATCGCTTTCACAAAAAATAGGGCGGGGTGAAATGATAGGTCTACAGAATACGCGGCCTTTTTTGCGCTGCTAAACTGTGCGCCGGAGCAGTTTTCTTCCGCACCCATGCGCCACTCGCGCCCCCAATTTCCGCCAGCCTCAACCTGCGGGATAAGCGGTAGAAACAGGCCTTTTCTGCGATTTGGAAGAAGCAGCCGCACGGCATACTGGCTTATACGCGGTGGGTGAAAAAGGGACGCATGGTTGGGTGTCCTTTCTTCCAGGCAGGCATGGCGTCGCAATTGCCGATTCCTCTCCCAACCGCTCATCCTCTCTAATTCGATATGTATCGGGGCTCGCTTGAGCCCGTTTTTGGAAGTGACTCATGAAGCCGGGAAAGAATTCGCTTGGGAAAACACGCACGCGCAAATTCGTCATTGCGGCGGCAGCGGCGCTTGTCGCATTGACGCTCGCATTCAGTTTGTGGCATTACCAGCAGCGCTCCGCGCAGGTTGCGCCCGCGCTGACCGGCGTCGCCAACCAGATGCGCCATGACACGTCGGCCTGGACGCGCGAGGAGAAAGACGCGTCGCAAATGCTGCGCGACATTCATGACGCGAAGGTTGCCGCAATCGGCGTGAGTCCCAGTGCGATTCTCGTGTCGAAGCGCGACGGCTCCAAGTATTTCGTGACCGACCACAACGCGACCTTTTCGCACGCGCTGTTACTCGGCGAGCCGAAGAACGGCGACGCGGCTTCATACCAGCTGGTGTGGCTGCCCGACGCGGACATCCGCACGGGCGGTTCGAACTGGGTGCAGGCTTTCGACCAGACGCGCGACGTAATCAGCCTGCTGTTGCCGTTGCTGCTGATCGGCGGCATGGTGTGGTTCATGCGCCGTGAGATGCGCGGCGGCGCGACGCTGCTCGGCAAGGCGCCCACGCTGCGCTTTGACGACGTGATCGGCGCCGGGGAAGCGAAGGCGGCGCTCGCGGACATTCGCGGCTATCTGTCGAACCCGAAGCAGTTCACGTCGATGGGCGTACGAGCGCCGTGCGGCATCCTGATGGTGGGCGGCCCCGGCGTGGGCAAAACCCGGCTCGCACAGGCGCTGGCAGGAGAATGCGGCGCGAGCTTCATCTCGATCACCGGCAGCTATTTCAGCGCAAAGTATTACGGCGTGGGCATCCAGAAGGTCAAACATCTGTTCGAAATGGCGCGCAAGAACGCGCCCACGGTGATCTTCATCGACGAAGCCGACGGCCTCGCGAAGCGCACCGACACGGGCGGCGGTCCCGTCGAAGCGGAGAGCAACCGCATCATTAATCAGTTGCTTGCGGAAATGGACGGCTTTGCCTCGAACGAAGGCGTGATTATCGTTGCGGCCACCAATCATCCGGACAATCTGGACGAGGCGTTGCGCCGGCCCGGCCGTTTCGATCGCACCGTGCAGGTTCGCCTGCCCGATCGCGAGGACCGCGCGAAGATTTTCCGTTTCTATGCCGAGAGGCTGAAGTCGAAGGCGGCGGACATCGACTACGATCAACTCGCGCGCCTTACCACAGGCTTGTCGCCGGCGACCGTCGCGATGGTCGTGAATCAGGCGGGGCTCGTCGCGCGCAAAGCCGGCGACACGGAAATCGCGGCGAAGCATTTCATCGAGGCGATCAAGATCGCGCGGATCGGCGACGTGAGCGGCGCGGAACGCGCATTGACCGAGGACGAACGCACGCGTATTGCCGTGCACGAAGCCGGGCATGGCCTGGTTGCGGCGCTGCTCGGCACCGGCGTACTCGAGGAGGTCACGATTCTGCCGCGTGGCGGCGCGCTGGGCGTCGCGCTTATCACCAAGGCGCAGGACAAGCATCTTTATCGTGAGACCGAGATTCGCAATGAAGTGAAGGTCTTGCTCGGCGGCCGTAACGCGGAGATCCTGGCGTTTTCCGAAGCATCCAGCGGTGCGGCCTCCGATCTGCAGGAAGCGTCGCGTATCAGCCTCGACATGGTGTCGAAGTTCGGCTTCAACAGCGACGGCAATCTGTTTAGCCTCGCCGCGTTGCCCTCGCAGTACGCGGGTTTGCAGATGAAGGGCGCGATCGAGCAGGCGAACGTGCTGCTCAAGGAGTTGAACGAGCAGTGCTATAGCCTGCTGCACGCGTATGAACCAGTGCTGCGCGCTATCGCAGACGAACTTCTCGAGCAGGAAACGGTGCCGGGCGAAACGGTGTACCGCCTGATCAAGGAGCACAAGAGCACGCTGAAGATCGTGCACGAGCCCGAGGCGGCCTGAGCGGCCACGCACTACCACGGTTGAGCGGCTAGACACCACCGCGCTACGCGAAGTCCGACGGTCCTGGAGGCGGAACGCCGGGAGGCGTTTCTGTCTCACCCAAAGGGTCGCGCTTGGCTTCGTCGTCGTCGGCAGGCAGCGAGTCGGCGCCTTTTTCCGGCAGAGGCTGGTCGAGCCCCGGTTCGACCGGTGTCGGGATTGCATCGCCAATGGGCTTCGAAACCTCGGTGGGCGGACCGCCCGGGTCTGCCGATTTGTCCTGGTCATGCTCGTTCGGGCTATTGGGCTGAGTGGCCACGGCGCATCTCCAGTTGGTAACGGTCATGTCATCTGTCAGCAACCGTTGTGCCACGAGTGCGACCTTATGCAACCTCATGCGGCGTCCGAAGCGGTTCCTTCGTCTGTCAACGCACGCCGGCTATGCTGCTTCTCCGGTGAAGCGGACGTAAGCGTTGCCGCGTGCCTCGAATCAGCACTTACCTCGTCCGAAGCGCCACGCCGCGTCTTCAAACGAAGAATGGGTTCTTCGATGATTCGCCACGACAGCACCGCCAAGCCGAGCGAAATCGCAAACGACGCCCCAATCCCGGCCACATGCGCCCACAGCGGTACCACACCGCCGAACAGCGCTTGCGCATGATGATTGCGCGTCAGGTCCGGAACGAGGTTGTGATACAGATAGAAGCCATAGCTGATGCGTCCGAGGCCTGCAAGCCAGCGCGCTTCCAGCAGAGCCAGCACGACCGTATTCCGGCAGCACGCAATCGAACACACCAGCGCCGCTATGCACAGCCCATACGCGCCGCTGACGACGGTAAAGACCAAAGGATTCTCGATGTCGCTCCACGCCGGCTCGGTTGCACAAAAGCCCACGAGACAAAGGCTTAAAACAAACAGCGTGGCGCCGTGTCCGAGCAAGGCCCGCACACCACGTGCACCGCGTGAACCGCGTGAACCGCGTGCACCGTCTGCGCCGCCGGCGTTCTCCGAAATCATCAAGCCGCCCATTCCACCGAGCGCCAGCAACCAGAAGTTGCTCAACGGATGCGTGTAGATCGTGATCTCCTGCCAATGCGCGGCGCGCATCGCCAGAAGCGAAACCAGTCCCGTCATGACGATCAGCGTGCATATCGCCAGATGCCGCCGCGCTGCGAGCAGCAACAGGAGCGGTGCGACCACGAGATAGAACTGCTCCTCGATGGCAAGACTCCACAAATGCGAGTAGCGCCCCGGCCAGTAGTGCAGCACCGAGCCGATCCAGAAGTTCGACAGGTAGGCAAAGTGATACGGCATGCCGCTCGCGAGTTCCGGACTCGCCATGCCCACGAGCATCAGCGCGCTCATCACCGTGAGCATCAGGTAGTAGATCGGAAAGATTCGCAGCGTCCGGCGAAACAGGAAGCGCTTGAGTTCTGCTCCGAAACCGCTGCCGCCTTGCTCGATGCGCTGCCGCTGGGCCGACAGAATGCGGATGATCAGAAAGCCGCTCAGCGCGAAGAAGATCCATACGCCCAGATGGCCTATCTCGCCGATATCGCCGAATAGCCGGTGTTGCAGAAAGACCATCAGGACTGCAATGGCGCGCAGTCCGTCGAAGCCGGCAATTCTGTTGTTCATGTGAGTGTCTTCCAATGCGAGGGCGGTGCGCGGCGCGCGACCGTTCAGGTCGGTAATGGAAGGACCGGTGCCGCGCAAATGAAAGCTCGATCACGCAAACGAGCAGCGGCAAAAAGAAGGCGTCGCACTGACGCTCAACGCGCCCGCCAGACGCAGGTCGGCGGGCAAGTGTGTCCGGTCCACATGAGTGGCCGCCGTGCGGAGAAACCTGTCGCGCGGGTTGCGCGAACTCCGACGGTCATGCATGAATTCATCCTACGATGGAAAAAAAGCGAAAAAAATCGCATCGTGCGATGAGCCGATTTTTTTCTACGACGCGAGTCGGCCGTCTTTGCTCGTTCCACATGAAAGCCGCAAAAGTTGCTGCAAATCCAATGCGCGGCGAATCACTCTTACCGCATGCCGACAAGCGGTTTTCAGATTGCCAGCGCGGCGCCCGAAAAGACAGGCTGCTTGTCAGCACATACAACGTGACCGCACGGCATCGGCAGGAAGGCGATATCTTGACGCGTTGCTGGATAACTTTCCTGCGAGAACATGAATGGAAATTCGCCGCGGACGCTCCCTCGAAGTGGACTTCTTTCGCGGCGTCGTGCTGATCGTCATCGTGCTGGACCACATGCCCAGCAGCACGCTTTCTCATCTGATGCTGCATGCGTACGCATTGTGCGATTCGGCCGAGGTGTTCGTGTTCCTCGGCGGCTATGCGTCGGCGGCGGCATATACAGCGGTGGTTGCGGCCCGCGGAGAGCGGGCCGCCAAGCTGCGCTTCGTGCGACGCTGCTGGGAAATCTACCGGGCTTATCTGTTGACGGCAGTACTCACGCTGCTCTCGGGCGCGGCGCTGGCATTTCTGCGACTGAATCACCCGATGGTCGAGCTTACCGGCTGGCCGCCGTTCGCCATCCAACCGCTGCATCAGACGTTTGAAATCGCGGTGTTGCGACGGCAGCCCTACCTGTCGAGCGTGTTGCCGATGTACCTGTTCTTCGCGCTCTGCGTGCCCCTCGTGGTGCCTCTGGCGCTGCGCTCGCGCATCGCGGCGCTCCTGCTCAGCACGGTTGTGTGGTGGCTCGCGCGGCCGCTGGCCGGGCTATTGAGCATTGACGACATGGCCGAGTGGGCTTTTAATCCGTTTGCATGGCAACTGATGTTCGTGCTCGGCATTGTGTGCCGGCTCGCACCCATCAGCGAGCAGTTTCATGCCGGCGAGGCGGCGCGCTGGTTCACGCGTGCCGCCGTTGCCGCGGTGCTCGCGTTTGCCGCCGTCAAACTGTTCGTGCTGACGCAGCCGTTGGCCGGCACCCTTAAACAGAATCTTTCCGTGGATCGCGTGATCAACTTCATTGTCATTGCCTGGCTTGCCGCGCGGCTCGTGCGCATGGGCGCCATAGCGCGGCTCGCGCAGCGGTTGCCCGCCGTGGTCACCGTGGGCCGGACCGGCCTCGTATGTTTTGTCGGCGGCACTCTGGTGTCGTTGATCGTGGACACAGCGACGCCGCATACGTTTCACGGCTTTCGCGGCGTGTTGATCGGACTGGCCGGAGACTTCGTCGCCATTGGTGCGCTGCTCATGCTTGCGCGCGGCTGGCACGGCTGGAAGGGACAGCAGTTGCGTGCGGCTGCGAGCGGCGCGCGTTGCGGATGAGGGCGTTGTCGCGCCGCATGCGTTTCATGCGAATTCGAAGTGTCCGCGCCAGCGCGCTCGCGGCCACCGTTGCCGGTACTCTGTTCGGGCCCCGCGCTCATACGGTGTTCGCCGCGCAGAAGGATGCGCCGCTCGCCATGCGTTGCGCCGAATTCGCGGGTGCCGTGTTGCCGCCGGAAGTGATCGCGTTGCCCACGGCCGGCGCGCAGATCGAGAGCGCGTCGATGGTCGGCGCAACCGCGCCGGGCAATCAGCAAGGCGGCGAGTATTGCCGCATCACGGGTCGCATCAAGGCGCTCAAAGCGACTACACCCGACATCCGCTTCGACCTGAATCTGCCGCGGCGCTGGAATGGCCGCGCGCTGCAAATCGGCGGAGGGGGCTATAACGGCGTCGTGGTGAGCGGCACGGGCGTGATGCCGTTCTCGCCCGATCGCGCGCCGCTCGCGCAAGGCTATGCGACCTTCGGCGACGATTCCGGACATGTCGGCGATTCCTCGCTCGCGGTGTTCGGTCTCGTCGACGAAGCCGTGACGAACTTCGGCTATGCGCATCTGAAGAAGACACACGACGCCGCGCTCGCATTGATTGCGCGCGCTTACGGCCGGCCGCCGCAGCGTATGTACTTTGGCGGCGGCTCAACGGGTGGCCGCGAAGGCTACACGGTGATACAGCGCTTTCCCGACGACTACGACGGCGTGATCGCCAATTCGCCCGCGCTCAACTTTTCGGGCGTTCGTCTGATCGGCGTCAAGCTCGGCCAGGCGGAATATGCAACGCCGGGCGGCTATGTTCCGCCGTTGCTGCTGGAGCAGGTCTATCAACGCACGCTCAGCGTTTGCGACAGGCTGGACGGTGCCGCGGACGGTATTGTGAGCGACGTCCCCGCCTGCCGCGAGCATGAATCGGAAATCATCGAGTCGTTGCGTTGCGCGGGACGCTCGCCTTCGAACGAGCAATGCCTGAGCGAGTCGCAACTTGCCACGTTGATGGTGATGCGCGACGGCTTGTCGCTGCCGTACAAACTCGCCTGGGATGTCGCCGGCTATCGCGGCTACAACGTGTTCCAAGGTACGCACCTGACAGGCTCGCTCGGGTTGGGACATCAAGCGGAGCGTCTCGCCGTGCCCAGGTTTTTTGCTAACGGTTATCTGTTCGCGCAAGGCGACGGCTACATACGCTACTTCGTTGCGCGTGACGCGGGCTTCGACTCGCTCAGATTCGACCCGCAACGTCCGGGCAAATATCGCGCACAGTTGACCGCGCTTTCCGAAACCATCGGCGCGATGAATCCGGACGTTGCGCGCTACATCGCGCGCGGCGGCAAGCTCATTACGCTGCAAGGTCTCGCCGACGAAGTCATTAGCCCGAATCAGACGATTGCTTACCATCAGGCATTGGTCGATCGCTACGGCGTGGACCAGGTCAATCGTTTCATGCGTCTTTACATGGTGCCGGGTTTTCAGCACGGTAGCGGCGCATTCATTCCTTCGGTGGACCTGCTCGGTGCGCTCGATAGCTGGGTGACGCGCGGCGCGTCGCCGGAGACTTTGATCGCCACCGACATCGCCGCGGCGACCAATGGACGCTCGCGCCCACTGTGCCGCTATCCGCTGTTTCCACGCTATACGGGTAAGGGCAATGTGAATCTCGCAAGCAGCTTCGTGTGCACGGAACCCTGACCATGTTCTGCGATTCTGCTTCGATGCAACGCGCGACTTCTTTACATTGGAGCCGTTGCAAAATCCACTAACTGGCTGCAAGCGTCGCAGCGCAGCTCAAAAAACAAAAGGACGGCGATGCCGCGCAGCGGCACCGCCGTCCTTCTTAACGCCACTCGTGCAGCGTTATAAGCTGCACGAACATCGACCTTCGTTACTGGCCGTTCTTCATCGTGCCGTTGGTGCTGCCCGTACCGTTGCTCATGCCGTTACTGGAGCGGTTGGTGGTCGCGCTATTCGGCGACGCACCGGTACCCGTGCCCATGCCGCCACCGGTGCCGGTCACGCCCGGCGAGCCATAGCCCGAGTCGCCCGGGTGCTTCATCGTGCCGGGGCCCACACCCGGGGTTGCAGTTCCCCCTGCGCCGCCCGTAGTGCCGCCGCCGGCGCCCACACCGTTACCGCCCGAGCCGCCTGCCCCCGCGCCAGCGCCACCGCCCGCACCGCCGCCACCGGCACCGCCGCCCGCCTGGGCAAAGGCTCCGCCCGAGAGTGCCACTACAAGCGCCGAAGCGAAAATCGTCTTGGTAAAGCGTTTCATGGTTCATCTCCATTAGAGTCGATCGATGTCACGCGAGCGCGTCGCACTCACATGCCAAGACTGCCGCAAGCACTGTGCCTTAAGTGCCGGCGCTAGATGCGCCGGCGCAGCAGCATGGCGAGGAATCGAGCATGACGCGTTCCTGGGACGGCGCGGGCCATGTGTTATGCACGTCCTGGACCGGCGCTCTCATTGCCGTTGCGCCCAGCTGATATCGCTACGGAAACCGAACTTTCTTGCAGCGCAGCGAAGGCCTCGGCGCCGAGAATCGCAGCATGCACCGTCGAGGAGGCTTTCACTGCGGCGCGATCCTTTCGCTGCACGCTTTCGCAGATTCCATTACATTGCGGGTGCGGTCGCGCTTGCGCGTCATTTTCTCCACTTTCACAGCGGTGTCTGCCATCGTCGAATCCATGCAGCCAATCGTCTCAGTCACGAATCTGTCGAAAACCTATGCCAGCGGTTTTCAGGCGCTAAAAAACATCAATCTGGCGATCAACCGGGGAGAAATCTTTGCCCTTCTGGGGCCGAACGGGGCGGGCAAGACCACGCTCATCAGCATCGTCTGCGGCATTGTCAACGCGAGCGAAGGCAGCGTGACGGTCGACGGCCGCGATATCGCCGCCGACTATCGCGGCGCTCGCTCGCTAATCGGGCTCGTGCCACAGGAACTCACCACCGATTCGTTCGAAACCGTATGGGCGACCGTGTCGTTCAGCCGCGGCCTGTTCGGCAAGCCGAAGAACCCCGCATATATCGAGAAGGTGCTGCGCGACCTGTCGCTGTGGGAAAAGCGCGATAGCAAGATCATCACGCTGTCCGGCGGCATGAAGCGCCGCGTGCTGATCGCAAAGGCGCTGTCGCACGAACCGCGCGTACTGTTCCTCGACGAACCCACGGCGGGCGTCGACGTCGAATTGCGCCGCGATATGTGGAAGCTCGTGCGCTCGCTTGCGGCAAGCGGCGTGACGATCATCCTCACTACGCATTACATCGACGAAGCGGAGGAAATGGCTGACCGCATCGGCGTGATCAACGGCGGCGAAATCATGCTCGTCGAAGAGAAAACGGAGTTGATGCGCAAGCTCGGCAAAAAGCAGTTGACGCTGCAGCTGGAAACCCCGCTCTCCGCGTTGCCGGCGGCGCTCGCAGGCTACGGCCTCGACGTCGCGAAGGGCGGCAACGAGTTGATCTACACGTATGAAGGCGACGGCGGCCGCACCGACATCATTGCGCTGCTGAAGGCGCTCGACGACGCCAGCATCCGTTTCAAGGACCTGCACACCACGCAGAGTTCGCTTGAAGACATCTTCGTGAGTCTGCTTCGAGGTAATCAATGAATCTCTACGCCATTCGCGCGATCTACAAGTTCGAGATGGCGCGCACCTGGCGCACGCTGATGCAAAGCATCATCGCGCCGGTGATCTCCACATCGCTGTACTTTGTCGTGTTCGGCGCGGCCATCGGCTCGCGTATCAAGGAAGTGGACGGCATTAGCTACGGCGCGTTCATCGTGCCGGGACTAATCATGTTGTCGTTGCTGTCGCAGAGTATTTCGAACGCGTCGTTCGGCATTTACTTTCCGCGTTTCACCGGCACGATCTACGAGTTGTTGTCGGCGCCAGTGTCGTATCTGGAAATCGTCGTGAGCTACGTGGGCGCGGCGGCGACCAAGTCGATTCTGCTAGGGCTCATCATTCTCGCGACAGCGGGCCTGTTCGTGCCGCTGCAAGTGCAGCATCCTTTCTGGATGATCCTGTTCCTCGTGCTGACGGCGGTTACCTTCAGCCTGCTCGGGTTCATTATCGGCATATGGGCGGATAGCTTCGAGAAGCTGCAACTGGTTCCGCTCCTGATCATTACGCCGCTCACGTTTCTCGGCGGAAGCTTTTATGCGGTGAACATGCTGCCGCCGTTCTGGAAAGTCGTGACGCTGTTTAATCCGATCGTCTATCTGGTGAGCGGATTCCGCTGGAGTTTCTACGGTCTCGCAGATGTCAATGTCGAGGTGAGCCTCGCGATGACGGCTCTCTTTCTGGCCGTGTTTCTTGCGATCGTTGCGTGGATCTTCAAGACGGGTTACCGGCTCAAGAGCTGATTACTTCTGCTGAAAAGAGAACGGCATGACGGCGCTCGCCGTCATGCCGTTCGCATGCGTTGCTGCAGTACCGCCCCGATCTACGACACGTACGCTTTCGCGACATTGATCAGCTGCACGCGGTTGCGAACATTGAACAATTGCCGCAGACGCCGCAAGTGATAGTCGACGTTATGCGGCGACAGCCCGAGGAAATACGCAATTTCCTTGTCGCGCTGCCCCTGAACTACCGCCTTCAGTACCGCGTGCTGCAACTCGCTCAGCGTGACCCGTTGCTGCTCGGGCGTCATGCCGATTACGCTTTTCGCGTGCGTCCAGATGAATTCATGAATCGTGTGCGCGAACATCAGCGTTTCCGCGACGATCGATTCGGTCATCCAGCGTGGGTTGCCGATCTCCGAATTGAAGCACAGGCTCGCGCTCAACTCCGGCTCGGGCAGCGGCATCTGCGTGAGAATGCCGCTCTTCCGGCCGGTCTCCTCCAGCATGTCGATCAGGCCGCCGAGCCGCTCGCTGCGCATTTGCGCGCGCGGCAGGTCTGCGCGCATGTCGACCGTGTTCCAGAGGAACGGCATGCCGGTCGGCGAGGCCAGCGCCACGCGCGGATCGAGTTCGAAATAGCGCTCGCGGAAATAGCGCGTCAGCCAGCTTTGCGACTCGTAGCTCGTCAGCACGAACATGGTCTTTCGATGCGCGAACGTGCGCGTGGCCGTATAGCTGAACGAGTTGAAGCCCAGTTGCCTGATGCGTTGCCGCACGAATTCGATGCGGTCCTGCGCACTGCCAAAACGCACCAGCGGACTGATGACGGGCGCGCGCCGTGCGGCGGGCGCGGGCGTGCCGATCTCCTCCTCGGTGAAGAGGGTCAGGAAACCAGCGGGCGCCGCGCCTGTTGCCGCGCGGCTCGATACCATCGATGCGTCAGCCGCGTGGGCTGACTTGGCGGGCTGCCGCGTGCCGGCCGGGTAGGCCGGTTGTGCGGTGACCGCCGGGTTGTATGCTGCGGATGCATGGCCGGATTCGCCCTGCGGCGAACCGGTCAGCCAATGCGGCAGCGTATCGCATTCGTGTTCCATGAAACGGTAGCTCCGGCGTTCGAAACGCGTGAAAGACGACACCCTAATGATTAGCTATTTCCGAAAACTGCGGTAGCCGGTTCCTTGCTATCATTTTCGCGATCTTGCGCTGACAGCCGACCGGTAACGCGGGTGTGACAGAGTTCTCTCATTTGCATACGGCACCTCCTTGGGAATGGACGTGATGACACGAATTCCAAAGCTGACAACGACGCTTGCCTACGACCGCTACATGGCGGGCCAAAAACTGGTGTCGAGCGTGGATCGCCCGTGGCGGCACCTGGTGTTGCGCTCCTATCTCGAACCGGACGAGCAGGAACTGCTGGAAGCACCCGGTCTGCAAGACCTCACGCTGATGACGCTCGCGAGCGGCGCCGAGCATCTCGAGCGCAATCTGAACGGGCGCTGGGAAAGCGCCGACCTTCGAGTGGGCGACGTCTGGTACGTGCCGCCCGCGCCGGTCTCCTGGCGGTGGCGTTCGATCAGCGATAAGCCGCTGTCGACCGTCCATTTACATATTGAGCGCAGCCTGATCGACAGCGTGGCCGATCAGATGGAGCTCGACGGATCGCGCCGCGAGCTATCGCTCAGCGAGGCAATGCGGTTCCGCGACCCGCTGGTCGCAGCCATGCTGAACGCATTGCACCGCGCCGCCAGCGATCCGGCCGACTCGCGGCTTTATGTCGATGCGCTGATCCACGCGCTTGCCGCGCATCTTCTTCAACATTATTCAGGCGGCCGGCAAGCGGGGACGGCGCGCCTCGCGCAGCCCGAACGGCTGGTGCCGCGCCGCATCCGCCGTGTGACCGACTACATACGCGCGAACCTTGGCGCGGATCTGGCCATTGGCGGTCTCGCCGCGCAGGCTGGTTTAAGCAGCTTCCACTTTGCCCGCGTGTTTCGCCGTGAAACTGGCGAAACCCCGCACCAGTACGTGACGCGCTTGCGACTCGAACAAGCGGCGAAGCTGCTGCGTTCGACCGATCAGACGGTGCTGCAGATTGCGATTGCGGTTGGTTACGAGAATGCCAGTCACTTCTCCGTACAGTTCAAGCGCGATTACGGCGTCACACCGCTTGGCTACCGGCTGCGCGGCTGACAGGCGGATGGCGCGCCAGCAACGGCGGGCAAGTGGACAGTGTAGCCGTAGGCGGGGTTCCGGCAACGGCCGGTGAGAAACGGGGACCGCTGCACTCGCAGGTGCAAGCGGCGCCCTCCGAAGCCTGGCGGCGCTGCGCCTTTCGTTCGCGCTTTGGGTTGGCGGCCGGTCGACTGCGCCGTGCAAGGGAAGGCTTAGCCGGAATGCCGTCTGTAGGAATCACGCACCTTTCGAAGTGTGCTGTGCATTGCGCGGCTTGCAAACTACGAACATTCGTGGCGCTACGGAGGGCGAATCTGGCACGGGGGGTGCCGCCGCCACCCGCGCACGCTGTGATTGGCGCCGGGCGTTGCGGGTCGAACTGGCCTGACAGGCGGGTTGCGAACTGTATCTGTCTAAGCCTTGCACGGGACGACAGAATGACCGGCCCACGGCTTGGCCCGAGCCGCATCCGACCGACCATCCTCATCCTCACCTCATCTCACCGACTTACCGGATACCTAGCGATGACCCGACTTCGAATCACCTCCTGCGGCCACGTCTTTATCGCCGAAACGAATCCCGACGCGCCGCAAACCGTGGCCGCCTTCCTGAAGCTGTTGCCGTACCGGCAGAAGATCATCCATGTGCGCTGGAGTGGCGAAGGCTGCTGGGTGCCGCTCGGCGAGTTCAAGCTCGAGAACGACGGCGCGGTGGTCGGTTTCGAGAATCACACGAGCCATCCGTCGGTCGGCGACGTTCTGTTTTATCCGGGCGGCTACAGCGAAACGGAACTCCTCATCGCCTATGGCTCGTGTTGCTTCGCGAGCAAGATGGGGCAACTCGCGGGCAACCATTTCCTGACCATTGTCGAAGGCAAGGAGAACTTGCGCGAAGTCGGCGTCAAAGTGCTGTGGGAAGGCGCGCAAGACGTACTCTTCGAAAAGATCTGAGCGCGTCCAACATTTGGCACCGCGCCGCGACGCTCGCAGCGCCACAGTTTTTCTACTTACGAGCCAGCATTGACTGGCTCGTATTTCTTCCAGGCCGGTTCTCGGCCACTCTCAGCATTCCACTTAAAGCCGCTTAATTACGCAGATTCCGGATTAAGACATTTGGCAGTTTCCGTCTGAATCGCATTATGCCTTTTAGCTAATTAAAGCTAAAAATTAGCTTTTAGGATTAATCGTATTCGCGAATCCTGGAGGCGACTGCACACTCGCGGTTTAAGCCTTGTTTGCCGGTTAATCCGGGGCGTCCTGAGTCTCTTTATTGCAAATGATACTTAGGATGACATAAGAAAATATTGGCAAAAATTAATCGATTCCGAGTGGGAGGAATGTTGAACAAGACCTATAAAACTGTATGGAACGAAGCGAGGCGCGTGTATGTGGCGGCGTCTGAAGCAGCGAGGAGCGGCGGCGCGAGATGCGCTTCGGTATGCCGGGCCGTGGCCGCTGCGAGCGCTGGTCTGGTCGGCGCGCTGGTGTTTGCGCAGCCGGCTGGCGCTCAGGAATGCGCGCCAGCCGGCTGCGCGAATGTGGCCGACGCGTTGTTCTACGATAGCGCAGCACATGACATGGTAACGCTCGGCAACTCGGGTACTCCCGTCAAGCTGACCAACCTGGCGCAAGCCGCGCTGAACGCGAACAGCACCGATGCGGTAACAGGCGCGCAACTCCACGCAACGAATGACGCGGTCTCGCAGAATTCGGCAAGCCTTTCCAGCCTCGCCAGCAATCTCGACAACGGCCAGATCGGGCTGGTTCGGCAGGACCTCGGTACAGGCAATCTCACCGTTGGCGCAGGCATTGACGGCCGTTCCGTGGACTTCAGCGGACTCGGCGGGCCGCGTGAACTGGTCGGCGTCGCGGCGGGCACCGGAGCGCAGTCGGCGGTCAATGTGACCCAACTCAAGCAGGTCGTGTCGACACTGGGCGGCGGCGCATCCGTCAGTGCAAGCGGCTCGACAGTCGGCCCGAGGTACTACGTGCAGTCGGCCACGCAAACCACCGTGGGCAACGCGCTTACTTCGTTGGACGCGGGCATCACGTCGCTGCAGTCGCAAATCGTGTCCGGCAGCATCGGCCTCGTCAAACAGGATCTTGGTACGCGCGACATCCTGGTTGGGCCGTCGTCTACAGGTATTCGGGTCAACGTAGCGGGCTTGAACGGCAACCGCGCGGTCACCGGCCTGTCGCGCGGCGCGATCGGCGCGTCGAGCACCGACGCCGTGAACGGTGCGCAACTGTACGGCAACGCGGCGAGTGTGGCCGCGGCGCTGGGCGGCGGGTCGGCGGTCAATGTAGATGGCACCGCAAAGGCCCCTGCGTACAACATCGGCGGAGTTACATATGGCGACGTCGGATCGGCCCTGGCGGCAGCCGTCACGACGAGCGTTGCAACCAGTACCGCGACGAGTACGGCGGCAGGCGCGAGCGCGATCGCGGCGGCCACCGCCAATTCGGTCCAATACGACTCTTCCGTGCACGACAGCATGACGCTCGGCAGCGCCGGCGCGCCGGTTCGCGTGACCAACGTCAGCGCTGGGCAACTCACGAGCGACAGCTTGGACGCAGTAAACGGCGGGCAACTGTTCGCAGCCAATCGGGCGATCGCGTTGAACAGCGACAACATCGCGACCCTCGACGGGCGCGTCGGCGCCAACACGACGGATATCGCCAATCTCGATCAGCGCGTGAACGTGAACACAACGAAAATCGCCGGGCTGGACACGCGCACCACCACGCTCGAGGGCAACCTCACAAACGTTGCGAACCAGATCACGAACGGCGAGATCGGGGTCGTGCAGCAAGACCTGGTGTCGCGCATCATCAGCGTTGGACAGAATACGAATGGCGCACGCGTCGATTTTGCGGGCACCGGCGGCGCACGCCAATTGACGGGCGTCGCGGCGGGCCGCACGGACACGTCGGCGATCAACTTCGCGCAGTTCAGTCCGGTCGTGGCCGGACTTGGCGGCGGCGCACAGATCGGCATCGACGGTTCGGTGATTGCTCCGTCGTATCACGTGCAAGGCAGGACGCAGAGCAACGTCGGCGATGCGCTCGGCTCGCTCGACAACGGGTTGACCACCTTGCAGCAAAAAGTCGAGGTGGGCGGCATTGGCCTCGTAACGCAAGACCCGGCCTCGCGCGTCATCCAGATCGGTGCGTTGGCGGACGGCCGGGCAATCAGCGTGGCGGGCACGCTGGGCAATCGCGTGGTGACCGGCGTCGCGCGGGGCTCGCTGAACGCGGCGAGTACCGAAGCGGTCAACGGCTCGCAACTCTTCGCGCAGGCGGCGAGTACGGCCACGGCGCTAGGCGGCGGGTCCACGGTAAATGCCGACGGCTCGATTAGCGCGCCGTCGTACAGGGTGGGCGGCCAGGTGGTGAACACTGTCGGCGGCGCGCTCAGCAATCTCGATGGCCGCGTCACGCAGAACAGCGGTGATATCGCCGGCTTGCAAAGCGCGGTCGGCCGCATCGGCGGAACGGTCGCGAACGCACTTCAGTACGACGGCTCGGCCCATGACAAGGTGACGCTCGGCGGCATATCTGCTAACGCTCCGACAGTGCAGTTGACCAACCTGAAGAACGGCGAGGTCTCGGCAACCAGCAGCGACGCGGTCACCGGCGCGCAGCTGTGGCAAACCAACCAGCAGATCAGCAGTATCGACAAGAGCGTCAAGAACTATGCGGCCACTGGCAATGCCTACATGGCCGTCAACAGTTCCGCAGAAGCTCCGCAGGCCACCGGAAACGGTTCGCTGGCGTTGGGCGGCGGCGCGAAAGCATCGGCTGCAAACACGGTCGCGCTTGGCGAAGGGTCGGTCGCGGATCAGCCGGACACGGTCTCCGTAGGCTCGCCGGGCAACGAGCGACGTATCACCAACCTCGCGCCGGGACAGGCGGCGGGCGACGCCGTCAACATGCAGCAGCTCCAAAGCGGCATGGGCGATCTCGCCCGGCGCGCCTATGCCGGAACGGCTTCGGCAATGGCGATGAACATGGTTCCCGAAGTCGATGCGACGAAGAACCTCGCAATCGGCGTGGGCACAGCGGGCTACATGGGTTATCAGGCGGTGGCGGTAGGCCTGTCGGCGCGCGTCGCGCAGAATTTCAAGGTGAAGCTGAGCGCGGGCATTAGCTCGGTGACGACCTCGGTGGGCGCCGGCGCCGCGTATCAGTGGTGAGAAGGTGAAGCCAAGCGGCGAGAGGGTGCCGGTGGCGGGCACCCCACCGTGCAAACGGCGGGGTGCGGGTGCGGCTTACTGGAACAGTTTCATCGCTTGCGCGAGCGTGTTGTACACGCCCCACGCAAGAGGAACCATCACATACAGCCAGAATACGGCGAGCTTGACCTTGTTGGTCGGGTGTACGGGTTGAACGGTCGACATGCGAGTCTCCTTATGCGCCCTTGGCGACTTGTGCGTCGGTCATGTGATGCTTGTCGTCCACACGCTTGACCAACAGATTGCAGATGAAGCCGATCACCAGCAGCACGGCCATGATGTGAACCGTCATCGTGTAGGCGTCGGCTTTTGCCACGCCGTGCGCGACTTCATAGGCGCGGATGTAGTTGACCAGCACCGGGCCCGCAACGCCAGCCGCGGCCCACGCGGTCAGCAAACGTCCATGAATGCCGCCGACGAATGCCGTGCCGAACATGTCGGCGAGATAGGCGGGCACCGTCGCGAAGCCGCCGCCGTACATCGTGAGGATGATGCAGTAGGCCAGCACGAAGAGCGCCATCTGACCGGACGCGGCGAAACTCGGCACCAGGAAGTACAGCACCGCGCCGAGCACGAAAAAGATGAAGTAGGTGTTCTTGCGGCCGATCCAGTCCGAAGCCGATGCCCACACGAAGCGGCCACCCATGTTGAACAGCGACAACAGGCCGACAAAGCCGGCTGCGGCGGCCGCCGTCACGGTGCCCTTGAAGCTTTCCTGGATCATGACCGAAGCCTGGCCGAGAATGCCGATGCCCGCAGTGACGTTCAGGAACAGCACGAGCCAGATCAGATAGAACTGCGGCGTCTTCAGGGCCTCGTCGATGTGCACGTGGTTGCGCGTGATCATCTTCTGTTGCGAGGTTTGCGGCGGAGTCCAGCCTGCCGGTTTCCAGTCCGCCGGCGGCACGCGAATGGCCAACGCGCCGATCGACATCGAGATGAAGTACACAATGCCGAGCACGATAAACGTTTCAGCTACGCCGATGCTCGTTGCGCTGCGGAAGTGATTCATCAGCGCGACGGACAGCGGCGCCGCGATCATCGCGCCACCGCCGAAGCCCATGATCGCCATGCCGGTCGCCATGCCGCGGCGGTCCGGAAACCAGCGGATCAGCGTCGACACCGGCGATACGTAGCCCAAGCCGAGCCCGATCCCGCCGATCACGCCATAGCCGAGATACAGCAGCACGATCTGGTGCAAGTACACGCCCAGCGCGGAAATAAGGAAGCCGCCGCCGAAGCAGCAGGCAGCCGTGAACATCGTGCGACGCGGGCCGACGTGTTCGAGCCACTTGCCGGCGAACGCCGCCGACAGGCCGAGGAATACGATCGCGAGCGAAAAGATCCAGCCGAGAGAGGTCAGCGACCAGTCGTCCGCAGTGGATTGCGTGATGCCGATAACCTTGGTCAGCGGGCCGTTGAACACGGAGAACGCATAGGCCTGGCCGATACAGAGATGAACGGCAAGTGCCGCGGGCGGAACCATCCAGCGCGAAAACCCGGGTTTTGCGATGGTGGCTTCCTTGGAAAAGAATGGCGCGGAGCCTGACTTGTGCTGCGGCTCGGTGATACTGCTCATGGTCGGTCTCCCGGAAAGCGAAGTCTTTGTTATCGGCGCATCAGACCGAATGCTTTAGTGTTGGCGGCGTAAAAATTGCTATCGGATGCTGGTTCATATATGCGGCTGAGCTTCATATGAACGCGCGCAAATTTCGCTGAAAACTTGCTTGGTCGAACGATAGGGCGGCAGGCCCGGGTTGGCAATATGAGATAGAACTGCATAAGGCATTGCCCGAGGAAATGCGACGGAGATCTGTCACATCGCGGCAGCCAACGAGTCAACTCGAGGTACGGCCTACCGAAGAGAGCCGTTCGACCTGGTGCATAAAGTAAAAAAAGCCGGCGGTGGCCATCGCGCCACGCCGGCTTTTCTTAACTGCGGTCGGTCGTTCAGACAGTGCGCCCGGTTTTCATCTTCGCGGCGACTAGCACTGAAATCAGGCAGCCGATCGCGAGATAGCCCGCCACCGGATGCCACGAACCGCCGGCAAAACTGACCAGCGCGACCGCGATGAACGGCGTGAAGCCGCCGCCGACCACACTTGCTACCTGATAGCCGACACCCGCGCCGCTGAAGCGATATTCGGTGCCGAAGAGTTCGGTGAACATCGGCTGCTGAACGCTTACCACCATGTCGTGCGCGATGTTCGCGAGCATCACGGCGAACACGACGATCCATACGGTCGAGCGGGCTTCGAGAGCAAGGAAGAACGGCACCGCGCTGAACATGCCGACGAGCGCGCCGACAATATAGACGCGGCGGCGGCCGAAACGGTCGGCGAGCATGGCAAACAGCGGAATCGTCACGCAGCTCACGGCGCCGACGAGCAGGCCGATCGTGAGGAAAAATTCGCGCGGCATGTGAAGATTCGCCGTCGAGTAGTTGAGAGCGAACGCGGTCACGATGTACATCGTGAACAGCTCGGCGAGACGCAGCGCAATGATCAGCAGGAACGCCTTCGGATGACGCAGCAGAGCTTCGACAATCGGCAGCCGCACACTGCGCTCGCCGCGCGCGCCGACTTTTTCGACGAACTCCTGCGACTCTTCCATGCTCGAGCGAATCCACATCGCGATCAGCACCAGCACCACGCTGAACAGGAACGGCAAGCGCCAGCCCCAGCTCATGAACGACGCGTTATCCATCGAGCGGCTGATCAGCGCGACGAGGCCCGTCGCCAGCACGAGGCCCACGCCGTAACCGACCTGAACGCCGCTGCTGTAAAACGCCTTTTTCTTTTCCGGCGCGCTTTCGACCGCCATCAACGCTGCGCCGCCCCATTCGCCGCCGACCGCAAAGCCCTGAATCGCGCGCAGCGTGACGAGCAGCACCGGCGCGAGCCAGCCGATCGTCGAAAACGACGGTAATAGGCCGATTGCAGCGGTAGAAAGGCCCATCATCATGACAGTGAGCACTAACATGCGCTTGCGACCGAGCCTATCGCCAAAGTGGCCGAATACAAAGCCGCCGAGCGGGCGGAACAGAAAGCCGACGCCGAATGTGGCGAAGGCGGCCAGCGTGCCCATCGCCGGGCTTACTTTCGGAAAGAACTCGGCGTTGAAGACCAGTGCTGCAACAATCCCGTACAGCAGGAAGTCGTACCAGTCGACGACAGCGCCGACAAAGCTGCCGAGCGCCGCTTTGCGTGCCCGGTTGCGCGCCGCGCGATTGTCGGCCACTGCGGCCGGCGAGAGGGTGGTGCTCATACGGTCTCCTTGGGTTCTCGAAACGACTGCCGACCGGCGCCGTCGCGGCTTATGCGGGCGTGGCTGATCGGTTGCAGGATGTGCGGAAGATTAATACGAGGCAGGCGCCGAACGATCCGCAATTCGGCGATATTGCGCGATCGGACGCTGCTGCGCGCATAGCGCGCGTTTTCCGCGTATACACGGAGCGGCGCGAGTTTAATTGAAGGGCAGGCGGGACGGAGCGGTGCGTGCTACCGTAAGAGGTGATGTGAAAACAACAGTAACTGATATACCACATACCGAATATTGATTTTTGCGGCGATGCAGCATATGATTGAGTCATTCGTTCACTCAATCGTTTGGAGCTACAAATGGAATTTGTTCCTCTCTCGCTGCTGGCTGCCGCTGTTGTTGGCTTGGGCTCTGCCGCCACCGTTCTGCTGGCCCGCTGGATTCCGCAGCCGGTCGCACAACTTGCAGCGCAACATGGCCGCTTCATCGGCCTTGATGAGCAGCGCGCGGAAGCGGCGGTGCCTTATCGTATGCATGTTCAACAAGAGGCGATGAATGTCGTCGGAACTTCAAACTGAAGCAGTGGCAACACCTTTGACATTGTCTTTACAGCCTATCGGCGCAAGCGCGAGCTTGCGCGATCAGGCTTACGCAATGTTGCGTCAGGCTATTGCCGACGCGGACATCTACCAGACTCGGGATGAAATCCGTCTGGACGAGCGCGTGCTGAGCGAAACGCTCGGAGTAAGCCGGACACCAGTGCGCGAGGCAATGACGCTGCTCGAGCAGGAGGGCTTTCTGCGCATGGTCCCGCGTCGCGGCATTTACATCGTGCGCAAGAGCAAGCGCGAGATCGTCGAAATGATCCACATGTGGGCCGCGCTTGAAAGCATGGCTGCGCGTCTCGCGACGCAGCGCGCTACAGACGAGGAAATCGCCCGCCTGCGGCACATGTTCGACAATTTCCGCGACGCGACGCCGGCCGAGCACATTGCCGAGTATTCGGACGCGAACATCGCCTTTCACCAGGCGATCGTCGAGTTGTCGAAGTCTCAAATCATTCTCGACACCATCAAGAATATTTTTATCCACGTGCGTGCGATCCGGCGCATGACGATCTCACAGAGCGATCGCGCGTCGCGGTCGATCGTCGACCATTTACGCATCATCGAGGCCCTGGAAAAGCGGGACACGGAACTGGCGGAACGTCTCACGCGTCAGCATTCGCTCGACCTGGCGGCATTCGTGGAAAAAAATTGCGATTTTCTCGACTGACAACTTAAGTTAGACGAGGCCGCTGCCAGCGGTCTTGCATCAGTAGCAAAAAGCCCGCGGTGTTCGCACGCCGCGGGCTTTTTTCATTTGGCGCGTGGCGCGTAGGGAAACACCGCGCTTGACGGCTTGTGAAATGTGGTATGTGATATATCAACAGTGAGCGTTTATGAGGTCCGCTCAGTGTTTTCCCTCGAACCGGTGTTCGGGACGAGCCGCGATAAGCGGAAATCGCTTGTCCCGTAAGGCTCTGCAGGGAAATGTAGATGTTGAAAAGGCCGTTGGATAACTCTTGCCTCTTGTTGATATATCACATACCGTATGTGGAGAGGTCGGGCTAAAACGCGAGGGCGAGTCCCGGAACGGGGCATCAGTCGATAACCGTTACAGAACCACCAAGCAGCAGTCTTTCATGGGACCGGAGTAAGCGCTCACGCGTAGACCTCCATCGATGCCAAAGCATGGGACCGGACCGAGCGCAAGAGCGCGGGCTCCGGTCGACACACAGGAGACGACCATGTCTGCAGTTGTTTCATCCCTGAACCCAAGCACAGCCAGCACCACCGCCGAAGACACGCTCAAGCAGAAGACGCGCAACGCGGGCGTCGTCTCGGGCGGCCATCTGGTCGCGAAGGCGCTGAAAAACGAAGGGGTCGATACTATCTTCACGCTGTGCGGCGGCCACATCATCGACATTTACGACGGTTGTGTGGACGAAGGGATTCGCATCATCGACGTGCGCCATGAGCAGGTCGCCGCGCACGCGGCAGACGGCTATGCACGGCAGACCGGCAAGCTCGGCTGCGTGGTCACCACCGCGGGGCCCGGCTGCACGAACGCCGTGACGGGCATCGCGACCGCGTTCCGTTCGGAGAGCCCGATTCTGCACATCGGTGGACAGGGAGCTCTGACGCAACACAAGATGGGATCGCTGCAAGACCTGCCGCACGTCGACATCATGGCGCCTATCACGAAGTTTGCCGCCAGCGTGTCGAGCACGGAGCGGGTCGCCGACATGATCTCGATGGCCGCGCGCGAGTGCTTCAACGGCGCGCCCGGTCCGGCATACCTGGAAATTCCGCGTGACGTGCTCGACCGCGAAGTCGACCTCTCGCGCGCGGTCGTGCCGCAGCCGGGTCACTATCGCGCGTCGACCAAATCGATTGGCGACCCGCGCGACATCGAGAAACTCGCGGATATTCTCGTCAATTCCGAGCGCCCCGCGATTCTGTACGGACAGCAGGTTTGGACCGCGCGCGGTCATGAGGAAGCGATCGCGCTGCTACGCGGCCTCGACATTCCCGGCTATTTCAACGGCGCAAGCCGCGGGCTGCTGCCGCCGGGCGATCCGCATCACTTCGACCGGACGCGTTCGCAGGCGTTTGCCAATGCGGACGTACTCATCGTCGTCGGCACGCCGTTCGATTTTCGGATGGGGTATGGCAAGCGCATCAGTAAGGAACTGACGCTTGTGCAGATCGACATGGACTACCGGACTGTCGGCAAGAACCGCGATATCGACCTCGGTCTGGTCGGCGATCCGGGTGCGATCCTCGCCGCTGTATTGCAAGCCGCAAGCGGCCGCCTGAAGGACGACAAACGCCAGGCACGCCGCAAGTGGATGGCGCAGTTGCAGGACGCCGAAGCGACGGCAACTGAAAAACTCATGCCGCTCTTCAAGTCGAACAGCACGCCGATTCATCCGTATCGCGTGGCTTACGAGCTCAACGAGTTTCTCGCCGACGACACCGTTTATATCGGCGACGGCGGCGACGTCGTGACGATCTCCGCGCAAGCCGTTCGTCCGCGCCGTCCTGGCCAATGGATGGACCCGGGCGCGCTCGGCTCGCTTGGTGTCGGTACCGGATTCGCGCTTGCGGCCAAGATCGCGCATCCGCAGAAAGAAGTGCTGTGCTACTACGGCGACGGTTCGTTCGGCATGACCGCGTTCGACATGGAAACGGCGAACCGCTTCGGCGCACCGTACCTCGCGGTGATCGGCAACAACTCGGCAATGAACCAGATCCGCTACGGCCAGCTCGCGAAATACGGCGACGAGCGCGGCAATGTCGGCAACCTGCTGAGCGACGTCCCCTTCAGCAAGTTTGCCGAAATGCTCGGCGGCCACGGCGAGGAAGTGCGCGACCCAGCGCAGATCGCAGGCGCATTGCAGCGTGCACGCGAAGCAATTCATCGCACGGGGCGCTCGGCTGTCGTCAACATCTGGGTCGACCCGCGCGAGTACGCGCCGGGCACGAAGAACCAGACCATGTACAAGTAATACGGACACCTTAGGAGACACGACATGGGCAAAGCACTCGACGGCGTGCGCATTCTCGATTTCACGCATGTGCAATCGGGCCCGACATGCACGCAATTGCTGGCGTGGTTCGGCGCGGACGTGATCAAGGTGGAGCGAGCCGGAGCAGGCGACATCACGCGTGAACAACTGCGTGACATTCCGGACGTGGACAGCTTGTACTTCACGATGCTCAACCATAACAAGCGTTCGGTCACGATCGATACGAAGAACCCCGAAGGCAAACAGGTTCTCGAAGCACTGATCCAGAAATGCGACGTGCTGGTGGAGAACTTTGCGCCGGGCGCGCTCGATCGCATGGGTTTTACGTGGGAGCGCATTCAGGAATTGAACCCGCGCATGATCGTTGCGTCGGTGAAAGGCTTTGGCCCTGGTCCGTATGAGGACTGCAAGGTGTACGAGAACGTCGCCCAATGCGCGGGCGGTGCGGCATCCACCACGGGCTTCGACGACGGCCCGCCTGTCGTGACCGGCGCGCAGATCGGCGACAGCGGCACGGGGTTGCATCTCGCGCTCGGCATTGTCACCGCGCTTTATCAGCGTACCCAAACCGGCCGGGGGCAACGCGTGCTTGCCGCCATGCAGGACGGCGTGCTCAATCTGTGCCGCGTGAAACTGCGCGATCAGCAACGGCTCGAACGCACCGGTGTGATGAAAGAGTATCCGCAGTATCCGAACGGCAAGTTCGGCGAAGCGGTGCCGCGCGCGGGCAATGCGTCCGGCGGCGGTCAGCCCGGCTGGATTCTGAAGTGCAAAGGCTGGGAGACCGATCCGAACGCATACATCTACTTCATCACGCAGGCGCCGGTGTGGGCGAAGATCTGCAACGTGATCGGCAAGGAAGAGTGGGCCACCGACCCCGACTACGCGACGCCCGCCGCGCGGCTGCCGCGCTTGAAAGATATCTTCGCGGAGATCGAACGCTGGACCATGACCAAGACCAAGTTCGAGGCCATGCAGATCCTCAACAAGTACGACATTCCGTGCGGGCCGATTCTTTCGATGAAGGAGATCGCGGAAGAGCCCTCGCTGCGTCAAACCGGCACGATCGTCGAAGTCGATCATCCGACTCGCGGTAAATATCTGACGGTTGGCAATCCTATCAAACTGTCCGACAGTCCCACCGAAGTCAAGCGCTCGCCGCTGCTTGGCGAACATACCGACGAAGTCATGGCTGAACTGGGTTATTCACCCGAACAGATCAGCGCATTGCGTACCGCCGGCGCCATCTAGGCGCATTAGAAAAACCGTAGTGCAAGCCGCCCGCCGCTCGCCATTCAGGCGAGCGCGGTGCCGGGCGGCGCCTTTCGAACCCGCATTGGAGACGGCAGGACATGGCATACGAAGACACGCTCTCACTGAAAGAACGCGGCACCGCCCATACGCCCGACGGCCACGCGCAGGTCGCCAACAAGGACGTCGTGCGGCATATTCTCGATCACGCCAAAGCGGAAGGCCGCACCTCGCTCACCGCGCCGGAAGGCAAGCTCGTGTGCGACGTCTACGGCATTTCGGTGCCGAAAGAAGCGCTCGCCACGACCGCGGCCGAAGCCGCGCAATTTGCGACCGAGATCGGCTTCCCGGTCGTGCTGAAGATCGTTTCGCCCGAAATTCTCCACAAGACGGAGGCGGGCGGCGTGCTCGTCGGCGTGAAGAATGCTGCCGATGTCGTGCAGGGCTTCGCGACGATCATGGAGAACGCAAAGCGCTATAACGCGCAGGCGAACCTGCTCGGCGTGCAGGTGCAGCAGATGATCGGCGGCGGCCAGGAAGTGATTGTCGGCGCAGTCACCGATCCGTCGTTCGGCAAGCTGGTGGCGTTCGGCCTTGGCGGCGTACTCGTCGAAGTGCTGAAGGACATTACGTTCCGCCTCGCCCCGGCTACACGCGACGACGCGCGTTCGATGCTCGACGGCATTGCGGCAGCCGAGATGCTCAAAGGCGTGCGCGGCGGCGAGCCGGTCGATCGCGAGGCGCTCGCGGGCTTGATTGAAAACGTGTCGCGGCTCGTATCCGACTTCCCGGAGATATCGGAGCTGGATCTGAACCCGGTGTTCGCGAGCAAGCGTGGCGCGATTGCCGCCGACGTACGGATCGTGCTCGACTTCGAGCCGCCAGTCGAGCGCTACCGGCCGAGTCAGGAAGACATCGTGCGGCAGATGAACCGCATCATGAAGCCGGATCGCGTCGCTGTCATTGGCGCGTCGGCGGAAGACGGCAAGATCGGCAACTCCGTCATGAAGAACCTGATCAACGGCGGCTATCAGGGAGAGATCTATCCGATCCACCCCAAGGCCGACGAGATCATGGGACGCAAGGCTTATAAAAGCGTGCTGGACGTGCCGGGCGATATCGACGTTGCCGTATTCGCGATTCCGGCAAAATTTGTCGCCGGCGCGCTGACGGAAGTCGGCAAGAAAGGCATTCCCGGCGCGGTGCTGATTCCCTCGGGTTTTGCGGAAACGGGCAACGTGGAGGGCCAGCAGGAAATCGTTGCGATTGCACGCGAATACGACATTCGCCTGATGGGCCCGAATATTTACGGCTTCTACTACACGCCCAAGAACCTGTGCGCAACGTTTTGCACACCGTACGATGTGCAGGGCAAGGCGGCGTTGTCTTCGCAGTCCGGCGGTATCGGCATGGCGATCATCGGCTTCTCCCGTTCGGCGAAGATGGGCGTGTCGGCAATCGTAGGTCTCGGCAACAAGTCCGATATCGACGAAGACGACCTGCTGACCTTCTTCGAACAGGACGAGAACACCGACATCATTGCGCAGCATTGCGAAGATCTGAAAGACGGTCGCGCATTCGCGGAGACGGCGGCGCGTGTCTCGAAGAAGAAGCCGGTGGTGGTGTTGAAAGCGGGCCGCACGAGTCTCGGTGCGCGCGCTGCGAGCTCGCACACGGGCGCGCTTGCGGGCAACGACCGCATCTACGAAGACGTGTTCAAGCAGTGCGGCGTGATACGCGCCCGCTCTCTACGCGACCTGCTGGAATTTGCGCGAGGCATTCCGAAACTACCCACGCCGAAGGGCGAGAACGTGGTGATCATCACCGGGGCGGGCGGCTCGGGCGTGCTGTTGTCCGATGCTTGCGTGGACAACCGCCTGTCGCTGATGACCATGCCGGCCGATCTCGACGCCGCGTTCCGCAAGTTCATTCCTCCGTTCGGTGCCGCAGGGAATCCTGTCGACATCACAGGCGGTGAGCCGCCGTCGACGTATCAGAACACGATACGCCTCGGCCTCGAAGATCCGCGCATTCACTCCATCATTCTCGGCTACTGGCACACGATCATCACGCCGCCGATGGTGTTCGCGCGACTCGTTGTCGAGGTGAAGGAAGAGATGAAAGCGCGCGGCATCGAGAAACCGATCGTCGCATCGCTTGCGGGCGACGTGCAGGTGGAAGAGGCGGCCGAGTACCTGTATGCGCATGGTGTTCCCGCGTACGCGTATTCGACGGAAATTCCTGTCGCGGTGCTGGGTGCGAAGTATCAGTGGGCGCGCGGTGCCGGGTTGATCTGACCTGACGCGTAAAACGGGAGGCGGCACGGTTTTCATCGCGATGAGCGACGAAGATCGTGCCGAAGCGCTCAAGGAGCGGCATATGGATACGTGGATGCGTTTCATGTCGAACGACGGCGGTGTAGTGTTCGGCCGCGTCGAAGGTGCCTATCTGCACGAGTACGAAAGTCTCGATCAGCCGGTGCCGACCGGCGTGGTGTTGTCCACGCGCGCACTGACGCCGCTCGCACCTTGTGCGCCCGGCAAGATCGTCGCGCTGTGGAACAACTATCACGCGCTTGCCGCAAAGCTCGAGAAGCCGGTGCCGACGCACCCGCTCTTTCTGCTGAAACCGGCGGGCTCGGTGATCGGCTCCGATGAGCCGATCCGCCGCCCGGCCAGCTACGCGGGCAAGATCGTCTATGAAGGCGAGCTGGGCATCGTGATCGGCCGGCGTTGCCGGGATGCCGACGTCGAAGAGGCCGCTCAGGCGATCTTCGGCTACACGCTCGTCAACGACGTAACCGCTGCGGATCTGCTCAACGAGAATCCGCATTTTCCGCAATGGTGCCGCGCCAAGGGCTTCGATACTTTCTGCTGCATTGGCCCGGCGATCGTCTCAGGCTTCGATTGGCAAAGCGCGAGTCTGGTGACGATGCTCGACGGCGTCGAGCGGCAGAACTATCCGCTCTCCGACATGGTGTTTTCGCCGGCCGAGCAGGTGAGCCTCATTTCGCAAGACCTCACGCTTGAACCCGGCGACGTCATCGCATGCGGTACGTCGATAGGCGTGGGTTCGATCAAGGACGGAGCGACGGTGTCGGTTTCTATCGACGGGATCGGCACGTTGCGCAACACACTGAACGCGGCACGCGCGGCCGGTTCAGAGACGCCGAAACCAGGCGTCGTAGCGGGACTCGTTTGAACGGTGGGTCGGTCCGCGGGCCACGAGCGCGCGGAGTTGCATCGAGAACACGAAGGAGCACGCGTGTCGCAAGCGTCAGACAGTACCGTGTGGCTGGGGATGTTCGTACCGTTGACGGCGACGCTCGCCGGGCTGTTGGCTTGTGCGCTCGGCTCGGTGCTCGCGGCGCTCGGGCAATTGCCGTTACACGGACTGCCTGAGATGCTGCGGCCCTTGCCGCGGATGCCGATTCATCACTCGCGCTCGCGGTCGTGCTCGAATGCGGCGTCCGGAAGTCAGCCTTGCTGGCGTGCCGCCGCGTTGGCCGCCACCGTTTCCGGCGTGTTCGCCGCGGGCCTGGGTGCTGGTGTCGCCGATATTTGCGCGGCAGTTGCAGGCGCCCTTGCCGGTGCGCAGCTCGTGCGTCGGCGCAATCTTCTAGCACGGCAGCCCGCGCTCGTCGCGCTGGTGGCGAGCGGCATGGGCTTGGCGATCGTGGTCGTCGGCGTTGTCCGTTATTTATCGCCGCCATCGTCACTACCGTCGTCGATCGAGGCGGTCTTGGGGCGGATCGAGCTTTGCATGGCCGTGTTCGCCGGCGCGTTGATCTTTGCCACATCGGCGATTGCATTCTGCAAATTTCGCGGTGTGTTGCCGCTTCGTGTGGCGGCGCGTCGGGGCCACGACGTCGTCAACGTCGCTGCGTTTCTGTTATGTGGATGGCTCGGCTACGGGTTCGCGACCGAAGCGGTACAGCCGTTCGGACTCGCCGCGCTGCTCGCAATCAGCGCGCTTGCATCGTCAATAGGCGTGCATGCGATGCTCAGTCGCGAGTATTCCGAGCGTTCCGAGTATTCCGAGTGTTCCGGGTATTCGGAGTTTTGCGAGTGTCCGAACGTCCACGCGCATGCCCATGCCGCGCGCGGCGTTCGCAGCATGGCTGTCGCGTCGGAGTGGCGACATGACGCACAGCCCGAAGACATGCGTGAGGTGTGGGACGCCGGCATGGTGCGCGCGGCAGCATACCGTCACCGTCGAGGCTGGCATAACAGCGGCAACGGGCAACCGCACACTCGCGCATCTGCGGCGCGCCGCCTGCCCAACCGATTCCCGGTAAGCCGACAGCCATGAAGCCCGCCACGATGAAAGCACAGACCTCGACGGCCTATCTGTCAGCAGAGGGAACGGGAACCACAGAGTCTCTATTCGGCGGGAACATGTTCCCGCCGTGCCGCTCATTCGCCAGTAGCGGCAAATTCGCTGTAGTACTGCGCTTTCTTCTGCAGGATCAGTTGAGCGAGGAAATCGGCGTCATAAGCGCGGTGAAGATGCGCGTGAAAGCGCTCGATAAAAGCGGTGATGCGAGCGGCTTCGCTGTTGAACTCGCTAAGAATGTCGAGTGTGGCGTGGTCCCAGCGAAAGCGCAGACCCAGATCACTGAACGCGGCGTTGTAGGCGCTCAGATGCGGGTCGTTGGGATGGTCGGCGGTAGCGCGGGTTGTCCGTGCGCTGGCATGAGTCGCAACCGAAGCGTGGTTCATGATCGGCCTCCTGGGCTGACAAGTGATGGAACTCGCTTGCAGCATAGAAGTACTGATCGATTTGCAATAGTTAAAGTTTTATTGGATTTCCATAGGCTATTGCTTATACACGCTCAGTTCCTTCACCCGAGTGATCTTCTCGATGAGGCTCGCGCCTTCTTCCATCAGGAAGCGCTTGAACGCCACGGCAACGGGCGGCAGACGCTTGTTCTTCCGATGAACGACATACCAGTTGAGCATGACCGGGAAGCTCTCGACATCGAGCACGACCAGGTGGCCCAACTGCAACTCGAGACTGATCGTATGTGCGGACAGAAATGCGATGCCCATGCCGGCAATGACCGCCTGCTTGATCGTCTCGGTGCTCTTGATCTCCATCGCGATTTTCAGATTGGAGAGGCGACCGGCGAAGCCTTCCTCCATGGAGTTCCAGGTGTCCGAGCCGCGCTCACGTACGATAAATGCCTCGTTCGCCAACTGGCTCATCCTGATGTTGCGCTTTTGCGCGAGCGGGTGCGTAGGGGCGGCCACGATCACATATGGGTGCGGCGCGAACGGCTCGTTCGTGGCGTCCATTTCATGCGGCGGGCGCACCATCACCGCGAGATCGGTCTGGTTAGTCGCGAGCTGATGCAGCAACTCCTCGCGATTGTGCACCGCAAGATTCAGCACGACGCCCGCGTAGCGCCGCGTGAACTCGGCGAGCAGCCGCGGAAAGAAGTAGTCGCCCGCGCTGATGACCGCCACATTCAGCTTGCCGCCGGAGACGCCTTTCAACTGGCTCATGGCTTCGTCGACTTCGTGAAACTGCTGAATGATCGCGCGGCTGTAGTGCAGCATTTCGGTGCCGGCTGGCGTGAGGTAAATCTTCTTGCCCAGCTGTTCGAAGAGCGGCAAGCCGGCGTGCTCTTCAAGCTGACGAACCTGTGTGGAAACGGCGGGTTGCGTGAGGTGCAACTCCTCGGCGGCGCGCGAAAAGCTCAGGTGGCGCGCCACGGTCTCGAATACCTTCAACTGCCGGAGCGTGGCATTGCGCATCGTCATGGCCGATGTATAAGCAAACGTGAATCAACATAATAACAAACTTTAATTATTAGTAATTCAGCAATGACCCTAGCATGAGTTTGTAAAGAAAAACGAAGCTGCCGGCCTCACACTCGGGTTAACGCTTGGATTCAGGCGTGGCGGGACCGATAGGGGATCGGCGGAAAGCAGCAGAAAGAATTGGTCGGAATTAAGAACTTCCCAAAAGGCGATGATTAATTCGCTAATTAAAAGAAGCGATTTAAAGACGCAGAGATTAAAAATTCCCGAATTGCAAGGCTTTTCGGGTCATAACGATAAGGCGGGACACATACAGCACGGCGCATTGGCCGGCTGCACTAAATAATTGCGGAGACAAGGCACATGGACGATATCACTCAACAGACCACGGCCCGCGTATTCTGGGCGAACCGTTGGTGGCAGCTCGTCATCGGCATGGTGTGCATGGCGTTGGTGGCGAACCTGCAGTACGCGTGGACGCTGTTCGTCGCGCCGATGGACGCGCGGCATCACTGGGGCCAGGCCTCGATTCAGATGGCGTTCGCGATCTTCATCCTTACGGAAACCTGGCTCGTTCCACTGGAAGGCTGGCTCGTCGACAAGTTCGGTCCACGGCCAGTGGTGGCGGGCGGCGCGGTGTGCGCGGGCATTGCATGGGTCATGAATTCGTACGCGACGACCTTGCCGATGCTTTACGTCTCCGCGGTTATCGCCGGGATTGGCGCGGGCGGCGTGTACGGCACCTGCGTGGGCAACGCGTTGAAATGGTTTCCCGACCGCCGCGGCCTCGCTGCGGGCCTGACCGCGGCCGGCTTCGGCGCGGGCGCAGCAGTGACGGTGATTCCGATCGCGAACATGATCACCCGCTCCGGCTACGAGCACACGTTCTTCTTCTTCGGTATCTTGCAGGGCGTCGCGATTCTGCTTCTCGCCATGCTGCTGGTGAAGCCTGTGTTGCGCAAGCATGTGCCCGCAAAGAAGAAATTCGCGGTGTCGAAGGTGGACCTCACGCCCGGCCAGATGATCAAGACGCCAGTGTTCTGGGTGATCTACGTTTCGTTCGTGGCGGTGGCTGCCGGCGGCCTGATGGCAACCGCGCAGATTGGCCCGATCGCAAAAGACTGGGGTCTTGCGCGCATTCCCATGACAATCTTCGGCGTTACGCTGCCGCTGCTGACAGCCACGCTTTCCATCGACAATATCTGCAACGGCTTCACGCGTCCGCTGTGCGGTTTCATCTCCGACAAGATCGGCCGTGAAAACACGATGTTCGCGATCTTTATCGGCGAAGGGCTCGCGTTGCTCGGCATGATGGAGTACGGCACGAACCCGTATGCGTTCATGACGTTTGCCGCGCTGATCTTCCTCTTCTGGGGCGAAATTTTCTCGATCTTCCCGGCAATCTGCGCGGACACGTTCGGCAGCAAGTACGCGGCGGCGAATGCCGGCACGCTTTACACGGCGAAGGGCACGGCTTCGCTGCTGGTGCCGGTCGCGTCGGTGTTGTCGGCAACGGGTGGATGGAGCCTCGTGTTCACTGTTTCGGCTGTGATTACGATTGCCGCCGGCGTGTCCGCGAAATTCATTCTCGCGCCGATGCGCTCGCGCTGGATCCACTCGCAGGACGAGCCCCAGCCGGGCGTGCTCGCCGTCGCGGGTAACGGCAAAGCCTCGCGGCTGAGCCACTGGCCCGAGCAAACCGGCGAATAGGCTGCCGAGCCGTTCGCGGCCGGCCATGACCTCATGAATGTTTCGTTGCAGCAACTCAAGGTGTTTGTCGCCGTCGCGCGTGAACGGAGCTTCACGCGCGCGGCGCGCGAGTTCGATCTGACACAGTCGGCGGTGAGCCGGTGTGTGCGGGAGCTCGAAGATGCGGTCGAACTCAAACTGTTCGATCGCACGACGCGCCAGGTTCAACTGACGCACGCGGGCGCCAGTCTCGAACGGAGGATTGGCCGCCTGCTCGATGAAATCGATCTGACGTTGCGCGAAGAGCGGGCCGCTTACGAAGGGCACCGCGGCGTCGTCGCAGTGGCGAGCAATCCGGTGTTGTCGTCGGGATGGGTCGCGCAGGGGCTCGCGCGTTGTGCGACCGCCTATCCGGAACTGACGGTCACCGTCGAGGATCAGCCCCAAAACGGCGTACTTGCGAGCGTCGAGCACGGCGAAGTGGATTTCGGCGTGGTCTCGCTGGCCGCGCCGCTCGCCAACGACCAGTTGCACGCGCAGGTCATGTTCACGACGCCGCTGCACGCGGTGATGCCGTCGACGCATCCTCTGGCCCGCCACGCCAGCGTCGCGTGGGCGGCGCTGCATGACTGGGCGCTCGTCACATTGAATGCGGACGCGGGCGTGCGTGCGGCGCTCGATCCGGCCTTTAACGCGAACGGACTGAAGCGTCGCCCGGTGCAGGAATTCGGACATGTGGCGGCCGTGTTGCGAATGGTGGAACTCGGGTTGGGCGTTGGCGTTCTGCCCGTCGACGCGCATTGGCCCGCTGTCGGCGACTCGCTGGTGAGCCGGCCGCTCGTTCCTGAAATAGCATTGACGACGCTACTCGTGCATCGCCGCAATCGCTCGCTAAGGCCGAATGCCGCGGCCGCATGGGCGGAGTTCGCGGCGCATGGCGTAGCGCCCTTTACGAACGGAATTCCGGACGACGGTCCGGACGAAATCTCCAGCCCGACCGCACATACAACGTCGGCCGCATCCCCGCACGCGACACCTCGCGACCCTTCCCGGCCTGCGGCCGCGCGCAGCGGCGCGGCGCTTCACGAGCCGTAGCGCTCGATCGACTTGCCGAAACCGGCCTTCGCCCCGAGGCCGGCTAGCAGCAATCAGCCCAAGCAACATTTCAATGCAAGGAGCTTCATGATGGACACTGATACCGGCCTCAGGCGCCATGACCTGTTGATCGACGGCAAGCGGTTGCCGCCGGGCACGGGCGAATATTCCGTCAATATCAATCCGGCTACCGAGGAGCCGATCGCGCACGTTGCACAAGGCAGCGCCGCCGACGTCGACACGGCAGTGCGCGCAGCGCGCGCCGCATTGAAGGTGTGGAACGGAATCAAGGCGGCAGAGCGCGGCCGCATTCTGTCCCGCCTTGCCGGTCTGATGCGCGCCAATCTCGACGAACTGGCCGCGCTCGAAAGTCTCGACGCGGGCAAGCCGATTGCCGCCGTCATGCGCCAGGACGTTCCGGCCGCGATCGATACGCTCGAGTACTACGCAGGCTGGTGCGACAAGATCAACGGCCAGGTGGTCCCCGTTCGCCCGGACGCTTTGACCTATACGTTGCGTGAACCGGTCGGCGTGGTCGCTGCGATCGTGCCGTGGAACTTCCCGCTGATGATCGGCATGTGGAAAATCGCGCCGGCGCTCGCGTGCGGTTGCACGCTGATCGTGAAGCCCGCGGAGATCACGCCGCTCAGCGCGTTGCGCATCGGCGAACTCGCGCTCGAAGCAGGCGTGCCGCCGGGAGTGCTGAATATCGTCACGGGCAAGGGACGTGTGGTCGGCGACGCGCTCGTCGCGCATCCAGGCGTGGACAAGGTGACGTTCACCGGATCGCCGTCGGTGGGGCGCGGCATTCTGCAGGGCGCGGCCGGCAACTTCAAACGCGTGACGCTCGAACTCGGCGGCAAGTCGGCCAATCTGATTTTCCCCGATGCAAATCTCGACAACGCAGTGCGGGCCGCGGCGTCGGGCATCTTCTTCAACACGGGGCAAGTGTGCTCGGCGGGCTCGCGCATTCTCGCGCATCGCGATGTCTACGACGAAGTGGTGGAGCGCCTCGCCGCGCGCGCAAAGTCGATCAAGGTCGGCGATCCGTCGTTACGCGAAACGTCGATGGGTCCGCTTATCTCCGCCGCGCAAATGAAGACCGTGCTCGGCTATGTCGATGCTGGGCGCTCCGAAGGCGCATCGCTCGTGACAGGCGGCGCGCGCATCGGCGAGCGCGGCTTCTTCGTGGAGCCGACGGTGTTTGCCAACGTCGAGCACGAAATGCGCATTTCGCAGGAGGAGATTTTCGGGCCCGTGGCGAGCGTGATTCGTTTCAGCGACGAAGCGGACGCTATACGTATCGCCAACGGGACGTTGTACAGCCTCGCGGCGGGTGTGTGGAGCGCGGACATTGGTCGCGTGCATCGCGTGGCACGCGACCTGAGAGCGGGGACCGTCTGGATCAATACCTACGGCTATACCGATGTGCGCCTGCCTTGGGGCGGTTCCGGCGATTCGGGCTTCGGCCGCGAGCACGGCGACGTGGCGATTGAAAACTTCACCGAGCCGAAAGCGGTCTGGCTGGCCATCGATCAATAGCAACTGTATTTTGCCGCGCAAATGAAAATGGATCGGACGCCTCGCGGCGTCCGATCCATTTTCAACGTACCGCGATGAAGGTGAGAAGCGCGAGAAGCGCAGACAGACCCTATCGGATCACGCGCCCTGCAATGCCATGCGTTCGCGCAGTTTGACGAGCGCAAGCACGACGTCGATGGTAGGCGTCGGCTCGTTGACGAGGCGTCCCATTTCCTGCACCACGGTCAGAAGCGGATCGATTTCCATCGGCCGCCGGTTCTCCAGATCCACGAGCGTCGACGTTTTATGTGCGCCGACCGCCCCCGCGCCGTCAATGCGCTTTTCCACGTCGACCCGAAAGTGCACGCCGAACTGATCGGCAATGCGCTTTGCTTCGAGCATCATGGTGCGCGACACTGCGCGCGTGCCCGGGTCGCTCGTTAGCACGTCGAGTGTTGCATGCGTCAACGCGCTGATCGGGTTGAAGCACAGATTGCCCCACAGCTTCAGCCAGATTTCGTCGCGGATGTTGTCGCGGATCGGCGCCTCGAAACCCGCTGCCTGCATGATCTCGTGCAACTGCTGGATGCGCGGCGTACGCTCGCCGCTCGGCTCGCCGATTGGAAACTTCTTGCCGTACACATGCTTGATGAGGCCTGGTTCCACGATTTCCGCGGCCGGATAGAGCACACATCCGATCGCCCGTTCGGGGCCGAGCTTCGTCCACTGACTGCCGTCCGGATCGACGCTCGCGAGCCGCGTGCCGGCGAACTTGCCGCCGTGCTGATAGAAGTACCAATACGGAATGCCGTTGACACCGGTCACGACGGCAGTGTGCTTGCCGAGCAGCGGCTGCATCGCGTCGACCACGCCAGGCAACGAGTGCGCTTTCAACGTGATAATCACGAAGTCCTGCACGCCGAGCTCGCTCGGGTCGGACGTGCAGCGAACCGGCGCGCTGACCGTCTCGCCGTCGATAATCAGACGCGCGCCGTGCTCGCGCATTGCCGCGAGATGCGCGCCGCGCGCGATGAAACTGACGTCGGCGCCGGCGCGTGCCAACTGCACGCCCATCAAGCCGCCTATCGCTCCCGCTCCGAAGATGCAGATCTTCATGATGCCGCTCCTGTGACTATGAGAAGTCGCTTGCCCATGCCGCCTCTCGCCGAGCACGGCGGCGGGTCACTTAATGAGCATAGGGGCGTGCGGTCAATACAGATAGTTAAACTTTCTCGGCGCAAGCATTAGGCATTGCTTATGGACGGCGCGCTTCTGCTCGCGCTCCACCAAGGTCAGGCACGGCGGACGAGCAGGAAACTGAGTCCGATGGCGGCGAGGAATGCGCCGCAGCAGCGATTGAACCAGCGCCTGACGCGAGCGCGCACAAGCCACTTGCCCAGATGCATCCCCGCCCACGAGTACAGTGCGATAGCCACGCATTCCAGCACAAGGAAGCTCATGCCGAGCGCAGCGAACTGCGGAAGCATCGGTTTCCCGATGTCGACGAATTGCGGTAGAAACGCGGTAAAGACGAGTATCGCCTTGGGATTGCCCGCCGCCACGAGAAATTCCTGGCGTGCGATCCTCGCGAGCGATGCGGGCTGCTCTTGCGTAGTGTCCACCGCAGGCGCGTCGCTGCGCCATAGTTGAATGGCGAGCCAGATCAGGTAAGCGGCGCCCGCGAGTTTGATAGCGAGAAAGAACCACTCCGAAGCGTGCAGCACGACCGCGAGACCGGTGGCGGCGAGCGCAATCATGGTCGCAAACGCGACCAGCCGCCCGGTACCGCCGAGAAACGCAGTCATGAAGCCATGCCGCGCGGCCACGTTGATCGAAAGCAGATTGTTCGGCCCCGGCGCGAGATTGATCGCGAAACAGGCGGGGAGGAAGAACAGCCAGGCGGTGGTGGACATGGAGCCTCGCAGGGAATGAACGCGCGGGCGCGGGCCAGGTGAAAACCCGCAAATGCGCAAGCGCGCGAACACGCAAACGCGCAACCTGAAAACGCGCTGCGCTGCTTCCGATTGTAGCGAAAACCGGTGGCGCTTCTGCTCGCTTCTGCTCGCGTCTGCGCTGACGGGCGTTTGCGGGTGTCGTTGGATGACGCCTCTGGCGGAAGCCTCTTGCAGGCCCCTCAGTTCTCAGTTCACTGCATTGATGAATCCGCTATCGCCCACCAATGCGTCGACGCTAAGCCTCACCGTGTCTTCGATCGCAATGGAACTGCTGGTGAACTTCGGCGATTTCCGTTTGACGGTCTTGGTGGTCGAGAACACGACCTTTTGCGTGGCGGAATCCGTCACCACGTAGCGCATCTTCAGTGTCCACAGCGCGGGCGAACGGACGTCGTCGACAGTGAATTTTTCGATGTTGCCGCTCAGCACTTTCCTGCCATCGTTGAGATGGAAGCCAGCAACCTTGAGACGATTCGCGACGCTCTCGCGCACCGCCTGGTTGATATCGTTTTTCAGCACCAGGGCGGTCATCGCCGTGTTTTCGATGCGATTCGGCGACATGCGTCCTTCAATAGCCGGCATGTAGGCGAAATCGCGGGCGGGCGCGACGCTCAGCCAGCCTGTGGAATGTGCCGCCGCGCGGGGCGGGCTATTCAGCCCGAACCATGACCACGAGCAGGCGGACAGCATCAGGGGCAGCGCGATCACGCCGCAGCCCTTGAGCACGATATTTCCCAAAGTCGCCGGCGTGCCCGCTGCCGGGCGCGCCGGATGACGCGAAAGCGAACCATGCCGCGCCGATTCGGGCGCTGTGCTGG
The DNA here is from genome assembly GCF_052045935.1 of Paraburkholderia sp. 22098. Lineage (NCBI taxonomy): Bacteria > Pseudomonadati > Pseudomonadota > Betaproteobacteria > Burkholderiales > Burkholderiaceae > Paraburkholderia > Paraburkholderia sp. 22098. Next base: position 119,987 of record NZ_JBQEPV010000005.1, read on the forward strand.
AACAAGCGGCGGTCGAGATCAGAAGAGTGGCCCTTTAAATGGTGATACATGCCGTTGAAGAACAGCATGGTAACAGCGGGCACCTGCGCGCCATCTTCGAAATAAAAAGCGCCGGGGCGTTGCCATTAGAAGAAGCCGGCTTTGCCCTGTGTCATATCGACTAGCGTGCGCCGTGCGTCTTCGACCGCGTTGACCGGCAAGCGGATGGTCATCTTCACGAGCATTGCGTGCGCGGTATCGGCGAGCGCGTAGCCTTGAGCCTCGATCCATCGCCGCACTTTGGCTTCGTCGGCGTAACCGACTTCGACGGTCAGCGATCCCTGTGCGATCCGTTCGATTCGCGGCGCGTCCAGCAGCGCCGAAGCAATTGCGTCCGTATATGCACGCACGAGGCCGCCCGCGCCGAGTTTGACGCCGCCATAATAGCGGACTACCGCGCCCAGCACGCCGTCCAGATCGTGATGCCGCAGCACTTCGAGAATTGGCCGGCCCGCGGTGCCGGACGGCTCGCCGTCGTCGGACATGCCGGACTGGCCGCCTGCCAGCAGCGCCCAGCACACGTGCGTTGCGGTGGGATGCTCGTCGCGCAGACGGCGCAATTCGTCCATCGCGGCGTCGCGATCCTCGACCGGCACGGCGTACGCAATGAACCGGCTCTTGCGAATCTCGAGTTCGTGGATGTGCCGCGTGGACAGCGTGTAAGTCACCTTGGGAATTCCAGTCAATAGCGATAATCGACACAACTCGCGAGCGCGTTGAAGCCCGAGACTCGCATGATAGCCAGTTTGCGGCGCCGGCAAGCGCGCTACGTGCGTCGCAAGTACACTGTTCGAACTGTCCGCTTGCATCGGACCGACGCAAACAATCTGGAGACGACATGCTCGAGCTATCTGCGTTAGGCACTTTCATTGCCGTTGTATTCGGCCTCTTTCTGATTCCCGGGCCCGCCGTGCTGCTGGTTTTAACACGCACGGTGCACGGAGGACGCAAGGCCGGCATCTTCACCGGCCTTGGCATTGCAGTGGGCGACTTCATTCACACGCTGGGCGCGGCGGTTGGCCTCTCTGCCTTGCTGATGACGTCGGCACTGGCGTTCAACGCAGTCAAATGGATCGGCGCCGCTTACCTGGTTTATCTGGGCATTCGGGCATTGCGTGAAAAGCAGACCAACGCGAATGTGCCCGCGAGTGCGCCCGTGTCCGCATCGAAAGCGTTCTTTCAGGCCATTCCCGCCGAGGTGCTGAATCCTAAGACCGCGCTTTTCTTTCTCGCGTTTCTTCCGCAATTCGTTCATCCCGAACATGGCTCCACGTTTTTGCAGTTCACGACGTTGGGCCTGATTTTCGTCGGCATGAGCGCGCTTTACACCACGCTGATCGTCTTGACGATTCGCCCGCTCGGCAGGCTTATCAAGCGCCTGACGTGGCTGCGCCGGTGGCAGAACAAGATCATCGGTGTGCTGTTTATTTCGCTTGGACTGCGCGTGGCGACGCAAACGCGCTGAGCGCCCGCGTATTCCGCCCGCCCTTTCGCCATCTAGGCGAGCGGTAAAGACTCTTGTCATAGTTAGCGCTTTCCCGTTCAACTGGCCTGCATTGCACGAGAATAGAGATGGACCACATCGCCGCTTCCGCAGCCACGCCGGCACGCCGGATCGAGTTCTGGTTCGACTTCGGCAGCAACTATAGCTACCTGAGTGTCATGCGCATCGAGGCTGAGGCCGCGGCGCGAGGCGTGAGCGTCGATTGGCGGCCGTTTCTGCTAGGACCGATCTTTCGCGCGCTTGGTTTCGACAATTCTCCGTTCGTTCTGCAAAAGGAAAAGGGCGCCTACGTGTGGAAGGACATGGAACGGCAGTGCCGCAAATACGGCATTGCGTTGACACGTCCGAGCGTTTTTCCGCGAGCAGCGTTACTCGCGCTGCGTGTAGCGCTGCTCGGCGCGGAGCGCGAATGGATTGCTGCGTACTGTCGAGAGATCATGCAGCAGAACTTCGTGCATGACCGCGATATCGGTTCGATCGAAGTAGTGAGCGAAGCGCTCACGAAACTCGGTTTACCCGCGCAACAGATCGTCGCCGAAGCGCAGAGCGACACGAACAAGCTGCGTCTGCGTGAACAGACCGAAGCTGCCGCGTCCAAAGGCATTTTCGGCGCGCCTACTTTCTTTGTCGGCGACGAAATGTTCTGGGGCAACGACCGGCTGGAAGACGCGTTGGACTTCTGCTATTCGTCGCCGCGCTGACAGAAGCGCCTGCCAGGCACATGCGATACGACGGCCTGCGCAATTTCAAGCGGTGTACTTTCGGCGGGCACCACGCGGCGACTTGCTTCGGGCGTGTGCTTCATGGTCCATTCGACGAGCCGGTACGAACATCCCCAAGGCGGTTGCAGCGGGTCAGAGACCTTGCATGAGTGAATCTGCCGGACCCATTCGTTGTCAGGCATGGCGCGCAGATGCTCGAATACCTTGTTCTCAACCATGGTGTGACCTCTTTCTTTTTCGCAGGCATGCAACCTGTCTCTTGGCGCGTCGGCAAACATCGCTGAAAAAAACGCCGCCGGTGATCTGGCGGCTCAACAGGGGATGTTGAGTCACATGGTTGCAGCAAAGAATTAAGCGAGACTTAAGATCGCGCAAATCCGCACGCATACGCGTAGCGGTCGGGTCGAGCGCCACGCGTAGTGTCACGCATCCGGCGGCACGCCGAGCAGTTGCAACGCGCCGCCCGTTACGGCGCTGAACACCGGGCCGGCGACAGTGCCGCCATAAAACGCCTTGCCGGCCGGGTCGTCGATCATCACGGCGACGATCAGTCTCGGGTCGCTCATAGGCGCCATTCCGACGAAGAGTGCACGGTAGCGATTCTTCGCGTACGTCGCGCCGACCTGCTTGCGCGCAGTCCCGGTCTTGCCGCCCACGCGGTAGCCTTCCACTGTCGCAGCGCGCCCGGTGCCGCCATCGCCCGTGGCCATTTCCAGCATCGAGCGGATCGCGCGTGCGGTGCCGGGCGTGGTGACCGCGTGGCGCGTTTGAGGTGAAGCGCCCGCGTCATTGCCGCCCGCCTCGGTGCCCTCGCGTAGCAACCGCACGCGGTGCATCGTTCCGTCGCCGGCATAGGCGGTGTAGATCTGCGCGATCTGCAATAGCGAAGCGGAAAGTCCGTAGCCGTATGCCATGGTTGCCTGCTCGATCGGGCGCCAGCGTTTGTACGGGCGCACCTTGCCCGATGCCACGCCTGGGAACGTCAGATCGGGCCGCAAGCCGAGCCCGTATTCCTGATACTTCGTCCAGATTTTCTCGGCCGGCAAATTGAGCGCGAGCTTGGCGAGCGCAATATTGCTCGACTTCTGCACTGCTTCCGCAACGGTCATCGCGCCGTGATTCGACGTGTCGTGAACCACCGCGGGACCGATCTTGTACCAACCCGGCGCCGTGTCGATCACGCTTTGCGGCCGCACTTTGCCTTCGTCGATGGAAAGCGCGACGACCACTGGCTTGATCGTCGAACCCGGCTCGAACGTGTCGACCACCGCGCGATTGCGCAATTGCCGCCCGGTCAGACGCGCGCGGTCGTTCGGATCGAAGCTCGGATAATTGGCGAGCGCGAGAATCTCGCCGTTGCGCGCGTCGAGCACCACCACGCTGCCCGCTTCCGCGCGATGTTTCGCAATCGCGTCCTTCAACTGTCCGTATGCGAGTTGCTGAATGCGCCGGTCGATGGTCAGATGGATCGTCTCGCCGTTCTGCGCGGGTACGAGCGGGCGCGTCTCTGACACGACGCGGCCGAGCCGGTCGCGGATGACTTCGCGATGACCGGGTACGCCGAGCAGTTGCTCGTTGGCTGCCAGCTCGACGCCTTCCTGACCGTTGTCCTCGATGTCCGTAAAGCCGACCACGTGCGCCGCCGACTCGCCCTCCGGATAAAAGCGCTTGGAATCCGCAATCTGCGTGATGCCCGCGAGTCCGAGCTTGGAAAGATGACCGGCGGTATCGGCGTCGACCTGGCGCTTCAGCAGCACGAACGTCTTGTCGCCGCTCAGACGACGACGCAGTTCCGCGAGCGGCAGATCGAGCAGCTTCGAAAGCGGCGGCAACGCGGCTTCGTCGAGTAGTTTCGGGGACGCCCAGATCTCGTAAGTCGCCAGACTGACGGCGAGCATGGAGCCGTTGCGGTCGACAATGCGGCCGCGCGTTGCATCCAGTTCGATCGTGCGTTGGTAGCGCTTTTGCCCTTGATCGATGTAGAAGTCGCGATTCACCACCTGAACCCAGAGCGCGCGGCCGGCGAGCGCGGCAAACGCGCCGAACACCAGCACGACGATGAACTTCGAGCGCCACATTGGAAGACGCGCAACGAGCAACTGGTTCTTTGCGACCGGAGCGTACGGGTCGCGTGGCTGAGACTTTTTCTTCTGGATCATAGAGGCGGATAAACAGCGGATTGACTTGCATCGCTCAAAGGCGGTGCTGCTCATTGTAATGAGAACGTAATCTGTATGAGAGATTACTGCAAGTCAACTCGCGCGACGGGCGAAAAAAAGCCGCGCGGATCCGAAAATCCGTGCGGCTCGTGTTCAAGCGCTTCTGTCCGTCGCGTTGTCTAGTTGTCCGTTGTTTCCGTCGTTTCCCGTTGCGTTCTCTCGCGCTTGTTATGCGCTTGTCACTCTAGTCAGCGTCAGGCCGGCAGCGCAAAGCTGGAAATCGCTTCGCGCAGAACGCCCACCTGGTCTTTCAGCGAATGCGCGGCGGCCGCGGCCTGTTCCACGAGCGCAGCGTTCTGCTGCGTGACCTGATCCATTTCCCCGACCGCGCGATTCACCTGCTCGATCCCCGCGCTCTGCTCGCGCGACGCGTTGCTGATTTCCTCGAGGATCTCGTTCACGCGACGCACCGATTGCACGATCTCGCCCATCGTCGAACCCGCGTTGGACACGAGCGATGCGCCTGCTTCCACGGTAGTCGTCGACGTTTCGATCAGCGCCTTGATCTCCTTGGCGGCCGTGGCCGAGCGTTGCGCGAGGCTGCGCACTTCGGCGGCGACCACCGCGAAGCCGCGTCCCTGTTCGCCCGCGCGGGCCGCCTCGACCGCCGCGTTCAACGCGAGAATGTTGGTCTGGAACGCGATGCCGTCGATCACCCCAATGATGTCGCCGATCTGCCGCGAGCTCGTCGTGATCTCGCCCATCGTACGGACCACGTCGTCGACGACGCGGCTGCCGCGCGTGGCGACGTCCGCGGCCTGACCGGCGAGTTGTGCCGCTTGCAGCGCGCTGTCGGCGTTCTGCTTCACATTGACCGTCATCTGATCCATGCTCGACGCCGTCTGCACCAGCGCGGCCGCCTGCTCCTCGGTGCGCTGCGACAGATCGGTATTGCCCGCGGCAATTTCGCTCGCGCCGATGTTGATGTTTTCGGTGCCGGTACGAACGCGCGAAACGGTGTCCACGAGACCCGCCTGCATGGTCTGCAACGCATGCAGCAGGCTGCCGGCGTCGTTGTCCTTGACCGGCACGCGCGTCGCAAGGTTGCCGCGCGCCATCAACTGCGCATGTTCGACGGCCACTTCCAGATCGCCGCCGAGCGAGCGGCGGATGCTGCGCAACACGAGCAGCATGATGGCCGTGGCAACAGCGCCGAGCGCGACGGTGATGGCGAGCCAGCGCAGGAGACTTGAATAAAACGCGCGCTGCACGTCGTCCATATACATGCCGGTGACGACATACCAGTCCCACGGCTGGAAGTGCATCGCATAGCTCGTCTTGGCCACGGGCTTGTCGCTGCCGGGCTTAGCCCACAGATAGTCGACAAAGCCGCCGCCTTCGCGATTGCCTGCATTGACGATATCCACGAACAGATGGTTGCCCGCTGGATCGGTGAATTGCGCCAGGTTTTTGCCGACCATCTCTTTCTTGAACGGATGCATCAGCATGACCGGCTGGGAATCGTTGACCGAGATGTAGCCGTCCTTGCCGTAGCGCATCGCCTCAATCGTTGCGAGCGCCTGCTTCTTCGCTTCGTCCTCGGTGATGACGTGCTGCTGCGCCAGCGTGTAATAACGGCTCACCACGTGGTTCGCCTGATCGATCAGCGACGTGAGCTGATCGCGCCGGTCGGCAATCATCGACGCACGGTTTTGCCATGCACCGAAGCCGCCGATCAGGATCAGGCCGAACCAGAGGACGGCGATCATTGAGGCCAGTTTTTTGTTCAAAGTCATAGCAATGGGTCGTGCTTTCACAAAGGGTCGATCGGATTGGCTGTTTTCTTTTCGCTGACTGTGTTTACGGCAGTCGCAAGGTGTCTCCTGAGGCAGGGGAAACCCGCTGTTTTAGCAGGGGTTTTGTCTGACTAAATGTCCTCTGCGGCTTTGTAAGGCGACGAGTCGCCGGTTTATTAAAAATGCAATGAAGTTTGAAACGCGGTAATCAATTAATCGTGAAGCGTTATTCAACTGTATTTCGCGATTACCACGATTTTCATTGGAATACGCTTGTTGCAATTTGCGTCGCTGGAGCACGCCGATTCGGCTGCCAGCGCGTGGGGACAGGGTGTTCTGTCAAGTTTCCACAAAACGCCAATTAACTCCAAAGGCCACGTGGCTGCGCATCGCTGCAAAAATCGACACATTTTTCCACTTAACAGCAAGGCCGAAAAAGCAGAGCCGTCTAAATGACCAATAAATGAAAATTCCGCTATAGTCGCCATTTTCCAGTCGCCAGCCGGGCAAAAAGAGCGCCAATAAGCCCGCCACAAGGAGTACCGAAAATGAATGCCCGCGAACCCGCCTTCGTCTCCGCTTCCCGCAGCGCACGTCTGCGTCAGATGCTTGTCAGCAACGAACTCGAATTCATGATGGAGGCCCATAACGGCCTGTCCGCCCGCATCGTGCGCGAAGCAGGTTTCAAGGCGATCTGGGGCTCGGGCCTCGCGATTTCCGCGCAATTCGGTGTGCGCGACAACAATGAAGCAAGCTGGACGCAGGTGGTCGACAACCTCGAATTCATGGCCGACGCAAGCGATCTGCCCATTCTGCTCGACGGCGATACCGGCTACGGCAACTTCAACAACGTGCGCCGCCTCGTGCGCAAGCTGGAACAACGCGGCATTGCCGGCGTGTGTATCGAAGACAAGCAGTTCCCGAAAACGAATAGCTTCATTAACGGCGAAGCGCAGCCGCTCGCCGATATGGACGAATTCTGCGGCAAGATCAAAGCCGGTAAGGACTCGCAGTCGGACGAAAATTTTTCGATCGTGGCGCGCGTGGAAGCGCTGATCGCAGGCTGGGGCATGGACGAAGCGCTGCGCCGCGCGGAAGCTTATCGTCGCGCCGGCGCCGACGCGATTCTGATTCACAGCAAGCTCTCGCGTCCCGACGAAATTCTCGAGTTCGCGCGTGAGTGGGCGGGCCGTGGGCCGCTCGTCATCGTGCCGACCAAGTACTACAGCACGCCGACCGAAGTGTTCCGCGAAGCCGGCATCAGCACGGTGATCTGGGCGAACCATCTGATTCGCGCGGCGACCTCGGCCATGCAGGCGGTTGCACGAGAAATCCATACGAGCGAAACGCTCGTCAATGTCGAAGACCGCATTGCCGGCGTCAATGAAATTTTCCGCTTGCAGGACGCGGACGAATACTCCGAAGCGGAAGACCGCTATCTGTCGAGCGGCCGCGCGGCGAGCGCCGCTGTCGTGCTTGCGGCGAGCCGCGGCAAGGGCCTCGAAGCGGTCACTCAGGACCGTCCGAAGGTCATGTTGCCGATCGCCGGTAAGCCGCTGTTGCGCTGGCTGGTCGACGCGTTCAAGAAGCAGGGCGTCAACGACATCACCGTGGTAGGCGGTTATCGCGCCGATGCAATCGACACGGCCGGTATCAAGCTGGTGGTCAATGAGAAGCATGCAGAAACCGGCGAACTCGCATCGCTTGCGTGCGCGCTCGACAAGCTCGCGGGCGACACGCTGATCTCGTACGGCGATCTGCTGTTCCGCAGCTATATCCTGCGTGATCTGGTGGAGAGCGAGGCGGCGTTCAGCGTCGTGGTGGATTCGTCGTTGACCGATGCGGAAAACGCGAGCGTGCGCGACTTCGCATGGTGCTCGTCGGCCGACGACCGCGGTCTCTTCGGCAACAAGGTGCTGTTGCGTCATGTTTCGAGCGGGCAGCAGGCGTCGTCGGAGATTGCCGCGCAAACGCCGCATGGCCGTTGGGTCGGTCTTCTGAACGTGCGTGGCGAAGGCTGCGAGCGTCTTCGGGCGGTCATGCAGCAGTTGCAGGCGCGTGCCGATTTCGCGTCGCTCGACATGCCCGCTTTGCTGAACGCGCTGATCGAGGCCGGTGAATCGATCGAGGTGCAATACGTGCACGGCCACTGGCGCGGTGTGAACGATCTCGAAGACTTCCGCCGCGCCGGCGACTTCGCGCATGGCCAGACGCCGCTCGCGGCGTCGGTCGGCACGCAGGCAACGGATTCCGCGAACGGAGCCGCGCAATGATCGAGGCGGCACAGTTCGTCGAGGCGGCGCGCGATCGCGGTTTCGACTGGTACGCGGGCGTGCCGTGCTCGTACCTGACGCCGTTCATCAACTACGTGTTGCAGGACGAGTCGCTGCATTACGTGTCGGCGGCGAATGAAGGCGACGCTGTCGCGCTGATCGCCGGCGTCGCGCTCGGCGCGCGCGATGAGCGTGGTGGAGGCACACGCCGCCGCGGGATCACGATGATGCAGAACTCCGGGCTCGGCAACGCGGTGAGCCCGCTGACGTCGCTCACGTGGACCTTCCGTTTGCCGCAGTTGCTGATCGTGACGTGGCGCGGCCAGCCCGGCGTCGCCGATGAACCGCAGCACGCGTTAATGGGTCCCGTCACGCCCGCGATGCTCGACACGATGGAAATTCCCTGGGAGACCTTCCCGACGGAAGCCGACGCAATCGGCCCGGCGCTGGATCGCGCCATCGCCCACATGGACGAAACGGGCCGCCCGTACGCGCTCGTCATGCAAAAGGGCAGCGTCGCGCCGTACGAATTGAAGGCCGGCGCCGCCAGCGAGCGTCGCGTGCCGGCGACGGCGCGTTCGCAGTTCGCCAACCTGGTCGCGAGCGAACTCGCGTCGCGCCATGACGCGCTGAAGAAGGTGATCGCGCATACGCCGATCGAGTCGACGGTGGTGCTGGCGTCGACGGGTTTTTGCGGGCGCGAGCTTTACGCAATCGACGATCGTCCGAATCAGTTGTACATGGTCGGCTCGATGGGCTGCGTGACGCCGTTCGCGCTGGGTCTGGCGCTCGCGCGGCCGGACCTGCATGTCATCGCGCTCGACGGCGATGGCGCCGCGCTGATGCGCATGGGCGCCTTCGCAACGCTTGGCGCATACGGCCCGTCCAATCTCACGCACGTGCTGCTCGACAACGGCGCGCACGACTCGACCGGGGGACAGGCGACGGTGTCGTCGCAAGTCTCGTTCGCGGGCGTTGCGGCGGCGTGCGGTTATGCGTCGGCGGTCGAAAGCGACGATCCGGCCGTGCTCGACCAGTTGTTCGAATCGGCCCCGCTCGACGGCCCGCGTTTTGCGCGCCTCGTGATTCGCCGCGGCACGCCTGACGGCTTGCCGCGTCCCACCATCACTCCGCCCGATGTGAAAACGCGCCTCATGCGCCACATCGGCGCCGCGTGAAGTCAAAGTAAAGGAGCGCCCATGCTGCTGCTCAATCCCGGTCCGGTGACGCTCACCGAACGTGTTCGCAACAGCCTGTTGCAGACGGACCTGTGCCATCGCGAAAGCGAATTTTTCGATTTGCAGGAAGAGGCGCGCACGCGTCTCGTCGACCTGTACGGTCTCGACGCGAGCGAATGGCAAGCGGTGCTCATGACGGGCTCCGGCACGGCCGCTGTCGAAAGCATGACCGCCGCGCTGGTGCCGCAAAACGGCAAGCTGCTGGTGGTGGAAAACGGCGTGTACGGTGAGCGCATTTCGCAGATCGCCGCGCAGTACGGCATCGCGCACGAGTCGCTCAAGCACGACTGGATGCAGGCGCCCGACCTCGCGAAAATCGCCGAACGTCTCGACGCGGACAAAGCGTTCACGCATGTTGCGGTGATTCATCACGAGACGACGACGGGGCGTCTGAACGACCTCGCGGCGTTGGGCACGCTGTGCCGTGCGCGCGGCTTGCGTTTGCTGGTGGACGGCGTGAGCAGCTTCGGCGCCGAAGCGATCGATTTCGCCGACGCGAGCCTCGACGCGGTCGCCGCCACGGCCAACAAGTGTTTGCACGGCGTGCCGGGTGCCTCGTTCGTGCTGGTGCGCCGCGCCGCGCTCGCGCAGGCGGCGAGCCGCACGTACTACCTCGACCTCGGGCGGCTCGCGCGCTTGCAGGATCAGCGCAACACGCCGTTCACGCCGTCGGTTCATGCGTACTACGCGCTCGTTGAAGCACTGCGCGAGATTGCCGACGAAGGCGGCTGGCGCGCCCGTCATGCGCGTTACGCGGCGCTCGCGGAACAGGCGCGCGCGGGACTGGCCGAGCGCGGCATCGGCAGCGTGCTGGCGCCGGCGGAATCGTCGGTGGTGTTGCGTGCATACCGGCTGCCGAACGGCGTCACGTATCCGCAATTGCACGATGCGCTGAAGGCGCGCGGATTCGTCATCTATGCGGGACAGGGCGGGCTGTCAGCCGAGCTGTTCCGTATTTCGACGATGGGCAATATCCACGCCGCCGACATCGACCGGCTGTTGCAGGGCTTTACCGAACTGACGCGCTGAGCGCCGCGCTGCTGGCTCACACAGGGTCTTTGTCCGGCGGCCCTTCCGGGCGCTGCGGCTCTTCGGTGTGATGACCGGGCGATGGCGGCGTCAGCGGATCGCCTTCCGGATCGCGGGTCGGATCGGCGTTAGGGTCGGGGATCGGGCTTGTATGCATGTCGTAGCTCATGGCATCACCTGTGGTTGAGAACTCTGCGATAGCGGGACTGCGTCCGGCGTTCTCTTCAAGCGTAGACGCTTCCTGTCAGGCTTGACCGCCAGAGTTGCTGCGCTGATCGTCCTGTTACTTCTTCACGCGACGGCCGACGGTGAGGTGCCAATAGCGCTCGGCGGCAAAAACATCCTCGTAGTTGCCGGCGCCGAACGCGCGCAACTGGCTCTGATACGCATTGACCGCTTCGCGCTTGATCTGTCCGCGGCGCTGTGCGTCGATCGTGTGTCCGGCGCTCGGATTGGCCGGCGTCGCCACGATGCCGCGCTGCGCGAGATCGGCAAGCCGTGCCTGCACGACACCCGGCGTGCGCCGATGAATGGCTTCCTCGTAGCCGAACCATTCGAGATGCGACAGGCGCGGCAGGATCTCGCAGCATGCTTCGAATACGCGCACATGGTCGTCGTGAAACAGGCCGAGCGGCATCAGCAACGTGTTCGCCGTAGTTCGGTAAATGGTTTCCTCTAGTGCCGCTGCCATTTTGCTGATCGACGGCGAGTCGGAATACTGACTGTCGCGAAACGGCATTCGCAGCGGAATTGCATCGAGCAATTCAAGCGCGCGATTGTCTTCGAGCGTGCGCTCGTGTATCGCCTCATGCGCGTCGCTGAAGCCCGACTTTTCATCCCATTCCGTACGCATCGTATGCTCGGGCGGCGCGGCGAAGACCGTACAAACCGCAGCGTCGGGATGCGCGGCGAGCAATGCGCCGCAACTGAAGACGGCGTCGTCGAAATGAGGTGACACGATGAAAAGGCGCGGACTGGTTTCGCTCATGGGAAGTCGGGTGGTTTCGAAACGTGCGCCGCATGAGCGGCGTAGCGTTGCGTGACAATCGCGGCGTCACATCAGCTTAGGCGGAATTGGAACGAGTTGCGCGGCTGATTCGCAGTCTATGAACGGTTCCGATTGCATCGAGCATTAATCATGTTCCGCGCAAGCGTCATGCCTGAGGCCCTTTCGCTTTCAGCGGCCGGTCAGCGCAAGGCGCGCAAATCGTCGGGCGTGTCTATATCGCGCAAGATTCCGGCGTCATCGACATCTAGCCTCATGACTCGTTCGGAGCCGAGCAACGAGCGCGCGCCGCTGTCGCCGTCGAGGCACAGCAGCGCGTCGCGGTAGTCCACGCCGAACCCTACGGGATGGCCGCGCTGCCCGTCGTAAAACGGCGCCACGATCGGCGCGCCGCCGTCGAGCGCGCGCGCCACCGCTTCGATCGTGGTGATCTCTATGCGAGGCATGTCCGCGAGCGCGACGATCCAGCCCTCGGCGTCCTCACTCGCCTGAATACCTGCAGCGAGGCTTGCGCCCATGCCGCGTTCGGCTCCGGGCGCGAACGCCACGTCGCAGCCCACATCGTTCAAAAGCCGCGCAAGCGCCTCAGCGCCCGGCCGCACCACGGCCAGCACGTGCGGCACGACCCTCAGTAGCCGGTGCGCCGCTTCCTGCGCGACCGGCGTGCCGTCGGGCAGCCGCGCAAGCAGCTTGTTTTGCAGGCCGTGCGGATCGAAGCGGGAGCCGATCCCGGCCGCGAGCAATATGCCAGTGGCGAGCGACGCGTAAGCCATGGGTGGGCACCGTTGAGTAAGATGCCACCGATTGTGCGGCGCAACGCACCGCGAGGCAAGCGGCCCGCGCAGCGCGCTCAGACCTGCGTCGTCGTCATCACCTTGTCGAGCGTTATCGGAAGATCGCGCACGCGCACACCGGTTGCGTGGTACACCGCGTTGGCAAGCGCGGCGCACACGCCCGTAATGCCGATCTCGCCGATGCCCCGCACGCCAAGGGAATTGATGTACGGGTCGGGCCGGTCGAGGAACGTGATATCCAGCGCGCCGATGTCGGCATTCACTGGCACGTGGTACTCGGCGAGATTTGCGTTCGTGAAACGCCCATAGCGCGTATCCAGCGAGGTTTCCTCCTGCAACGCCGCACCCACGCCCCATACAATGCCGCCGAGCATCTGGCTGCGTGCGGTTTTCTCATTGAGCACGCGGCCCACGTCGTACACGCCGACCACGCGCGGCACGCGAATCGTGCCGAGGTCCGCGTCCACATGCACTTCGACGAACACCGCGCCGAACGAGTGAAACGAGTACTTCTGCTTCTCGCCGCCCGGCTTGACGGTGGACATCGCCTCGATCGGTTTGCCGCCGGAGCGCGCGACGATCGCCGCCGCGGGATCGCGCTTCGACGGTTGCGAGCGGCTCGTTACCCAGCCGTTCTCCACGGTGATGTCGTCGAGCGCCATGCCGTGCACGGGCGACGCAGGGTCCGCCAATGCCAGCGCGATTAGCCGCGCGCGCGCCTCGGTTGCTGCGTCGCGCACAGCCGGCGAAACGCTCGCCGCCGATTGCGAGCCGCCCGACACCGGCGCCTTCGGCAGCGACGAATCGCCGAGCGCAAAGTGGATGTTTTCCGGCGCGAAGCCAAGCGCGTCCGCGGCGACCTGGGTCATCACCGTGTACGTTCCAGTGCCGATGTCCTGCGTGCCCGAGGCCACCATCGCAGTGCCGTCGGGCAAGATCCGCGCGATGGCGCTCGCTTCGCTGCGATTAGCCGGGTAGGTCGCGGTCGCCATGCCCATGCCAATCAGCGTATTACCGTCACGCATGGAGCGCGGCGCGGGGCTGCGCCGCGACCAGCCGAATTTCTCCGCGCCGATCTGATAGCACTCACGCAACGACTTGCCCGACCAGGGCTTGTTTTCCTGCGGATCGGCTTCCGCATAGTTCTTCAGGCGCAACGCGAGCGGGTCCATTTTGAGCGCGACCGCCAGTTCGTCCATTGCGGATTCCAGCGCAAACGAGCCGGTCGTCTCGCCCGGCGCGCGCATGAAGGTCGGCGTGCCGACGTTGAGCGGCACGAGCCGGTGTGTGGTCACCTGGTTCGGCACCGCATACAACATACGCGTGACCATGCAGCACGTCTCGGTCCAGTCTTCGATCATGGACGTGTTCGAGATGCTGTCGTGACGCATGGCGCTCAGCGTGCCGTCGCGCCGCGCGGCCAGCACGAGGCGCTGTTCGGTGCGCGGACGTGCGCCGACCGGACCGAACATTTGCGGCCGCTCGAGCACGAGCCGCACCGGACGCCCGGTCCGTTTCGCGGCCATCGCGCACAACGACACATGCGACCAGGACGAGCCCTTGCAGCCAAATCCGCCGCCGACGAACGGCGAGATCACGCGTATATCGCCAGGCGAAATGCCGAGCGTTCGGGCCACCGCCTGCGCTTCGCCGCTCACGCCCTGCGTCGAATCGTAGAGCGTAAGCTGCGGGCCGTCCCAACGCGCCATGGTCGCGTGCGGCTCCATTGGATTGTGATGCTCGATGGGCGTCGTGTAGGTTGCGTCGATATGCACCGCGCTGTTCTGCATGCCGTCTTCGAAGCTGCCACGCTGCGTATCCGTTTGACGCCCTTGCGGTTTGTCCGGCGCATGTGCATTTGCCTTCGCCTGTGCGAAGTCGAGCGTGGCCGGCGTGCTCTGATACGTGATGCGCAACCGGCGCGCGGCATCGGTCGCATGTTCGAGCGTATCGGCGACGACTACTGCCACCGGCTCGTTGTTGTAATGCACCAGGTTGTCCTGCAGGAGCGACAGTCGACGCCCCGCAGGCGGGGCCAGTTGCGCCTTGCCGCCGTTCGGCAGACGCGGCGCGTTCTGATGCGTCATGACAAGCAGCACGCCGGGCACTGACTGCGCGCGGCTTGCATCGATCGACGCAATCGTGCCGCGTGCAATCGTGCTCGTCACGAGCACCGCATGGGCGAGACGCGCTTCCGGAAATTCCGCGGCATAGCGTGCTTCGCCGGTTACTTTGAGTAGACCGTCGATGCGGTCGAACGGTTGACCGATCAGCGTCATGCGACACCTCCTGCGCGGCCGGCGGCCTGATTCACTGCACGCACGATCGCGCGTTGCGCGAGCTGCACCTTGAAGCGGTTGTCGGCGAGCGGCCGGGCATCGCGCAATGCAGCGGCAGCGGCGTTGGTGAGCGCGGCTTGTGTCAGCGGCTGTCCGTTCAGCATCTGTTCGGCTGCACTCGCGCGCCACGGTTTGTGCGCGACGCCGCCCAATGCAATGCGCGCGGTCTGCACGCGCTCGCCGTCCATCTGCAAGGCAGCGGCCACCGAGACTAGGGCGAATGCGTAACTGGCGCGGTCACGCACTTTGAGGTAATGCGAATGCGCGCTGAAAAGCGGTGGCGGCAGATCCACCGCGGTGATCAGCTCGCCGGGCCGCAACGTGGTGTCGACATCGGGTCTGTCGCCCGGTAGCCGATGAAATTCGGCGAACGGAATGCTTCGCTCCCCGGCCGGGCCACTCACGCGGACCACCGCATCGAGCGCGGCGAGCGCCACGCTCATGTCCGACGGGTTGACCGCGACGCACTGCGGACTCGCGCCGAGAATCGCGTGCATGCGGTTGTGCCCTTCGAGCGCCGCGCAGCCGCTGCCCAATACGCGCTTGTTGCACTGGGAAAAAGCGGTGTCGTAGAAGTATGCGCAGCGGGTACGTTGCAGCAGATTCCCGCCGACCGTCGCCATATTGCGCAATTGCGACGACGCGCCTGACAAGAATGCTTGCGATAACAACGGATACTGTTCGCGCACCAACGCATGGTTCGCGGCGTCGCTATTGCGCACCAGTGCGCCGATGCGAATGCCGCCGTCGGGCAGTGTCGTCACGCCGTCGAGTCCGCCTATATGTGTGATGTCGATAAGCCGCACCGGCCGCTCGACACCTCCCTTCATCAGATCGAGCAGATTCGTGCCGCCGCCGATGAACACCGCGCCCGGTTGCTGCACGGCGCGCACTGCGCCGGCGACATCGGCGGCGCGTTCGTAGGTAATCGCATCCATGCCGTCGCTCCGTTACGCGTTGTCGCGGTTATCGTGGTTATCGCGATGGTCACGATGGTCGGCGCCAGCCGTGCCCGCATTCTGACCACTGCCTTCATGCGCCGCGCGTATCGCGGCAACGATATTTGAATAGGCACCGCAGCGGCAAATGTTGCCGCTCATGCGTTCGCGAATCTCTTCGTCGGAAAGGTTGGCGGGACGTTGGCGCACATCGGCGGTCACAACGCTCGCCGTGCCGTTGCGAAACTCCTGGAGCAGGGCGGTCGCCGAGCATAGCTGCCCCGGCGTGCAGTAGCCGCACTGAAACGCATCGTGTTCGATGAACGCGCGTTGCAGCGGGCTCAATGCACCGTTGCTCGCGAGCCCTTCGACCGTGGTGATGGTCTCGCCTTCATGCATGACGGCGAGCGTTAGACATGAATTGATGCGGCGTCCGTTGGTGATCACCGTACAAGCGCCGCATTGTCCACGGTCACAGCCTTTCTTGGTGCCCATGAGACCCGCGTACTCGCGCAATGCATCGAGCAAGGTCACGCGCGGCTCGAGTTGCAACGTATACGCACGGCCGTTGACGTTCAATTCGACGGGGCGTGGCGGCACGGGAGCAGGAGCCTGCGCGGGTGGCGGTACAGATGTTTGCGCTTGTGCGCGAAGGTGCGGTGCCGCACCGACAGTCGCGGCTGCTGCAGCCGATTGTAGAAAACGGCGACGAGAAGGTTGGTGCAAGGCGGCGGCTTCGTCACCCGGATCATGACATTCGTTATCTGTTGCCATAACGTTCTATTGACTCCGCTGAAAGGTCAATGCAGGCTGACGATGCGTCGGTATCCGAAGCTTCGCGTCCAACAACCGAGGGTAACAAATCCGGCGCAGTTGCGTGAACAACGCTGACACAAAACGGTATTGTGAAAATAACGGAGACAGCACATATGAGATCACCCATTGGAGTCGGGCACGCGCTTCCCCTTGCAATCGTTGTCGCTCTCGGTGTGAGCGCCTGCCACGGCGACAGCACGCCCCAGCCGCAAGCCAACGTCCTGGTCAGCTTCATCGCGGGCACCGTCAGGACACAGTCATATGACGGCAATAGTGACGACCTGCTCACGGCCGGACTCGGTAAAACTGGCCTCGCTTCAGCCAGTGTTCCCGCGATTGCAAACGCCGCGCAACCGACAGCGGCGGAGCTGCGCCGACTCGCGATCTGGTCGAACTACCGCGCGCTCGTCGACATGAGTAGCAATGGCGGCTATGGGCGCTTCTGGGGTCCCAATATCGATGTGAACGGCAACGACACGTTGGGCGAAGGAAAGATAGCGGGCAAGGAATACCTCGCTTTCGCAGACGACGGCAGCGGTAAGCAGAATGTCAGCGTGCTCGTGCAAATTCCGGCGAGCTTCAATGCGGATCAACCGTGCATCGTCACGGCAACGTCATCGGGTTCTCGCGGCGTGTATGGCGCGATCTCCGCAGCCGGCGAGTGGGGTCTCAAGCACGGCTGCGCGGTCGCCTACACGGACAAAGGCTCGGGCAACGGCGCGCACGAACTGTCGACGAATCGCGTGACGCTGATCGACGGCACGTTGCAGGACGCGAATGCCGCAGGCAACGCGAGCCTCTTCACGGCCAACCTGGGCAACACGGATGCCGCCACCTACAACAGCCAGTTCCCTAACCGGTACGCGTTCAAGCACGCGCACTCGCAGCAGAACCCGGAGCAGGACCGGGGCAAGAACACGTTGCAGGCGATCAAGTTCGCGTATTGGGCACTCAACGATTCGTATGGAACGTTGAACGGCTCGACGCGCACGGTACGCTATAACCCGGGCAGCATCACGACGATCGCGGCATCGGTGAGCAACGGCGGCGGCGCGTCGCTCGCAGCCGCCGAGCAGGATACCTCCGGACTCATTACCGCAGTGGTAGTCGGCGAGCCGCAGATCAACGTGCGCGTGCCCTCGCAAGTCTCGGTGACTCAGGGCGGTGTGCCCGTCGGCGCATTCGGCAAGCCGCTTGCGGATTACATGACGCTCGCGAATCTGCTTCAGCCTTGCGCAGCGCTCGCGCCTGCCGCAGTCGGCGCGCCGTATCTGACGGCGCTGCCGCTTGCCACGACCACCGCGATTCGCACCGCGCGATGCGCGGCGCTCGCGGCCAACGGTGTGATCGCGGGGGCGGACACCGTCACCCAGGCAACCAATGCGCTCACGCTGTTGCATCAGAACGGCTACGAGACCGACTCCGACGTGCTCCATGCGCCGATGTGGGATTCGCAAGCGGTGCCCGCCGTCGCCGTGACTTACGCGAACGCTTATGCGAGGGCGAGCGTGAGCGCGAACCTGTGCAACTTCAGCTTCGGCACGACGAGTTCGACGGGCGCGGCGGGCGTGACGCCGGCTGTGTCGCCGATGCTCACTGTGTTCGGCAATGGCAATGGTGTGCCGCCCACTAACGGTATCAACCTCGTCTACAACGCGGGCACGGCGGGCGCATTCGACCACCGGCTCGCAACCGTCGACGCAAGTTATGCGGGAGCAGCCTGCCTGCGTACGCTGTGGACCAACGGCACGCTGACAACGAGCGTTGAAGCGATCAAGGTGAATGCGAACCTGCACGGCAAGCCCACCATCATCGTGCAAGGCCGGGCCGATGCGCTGGTGCCGATCAATCATGCGTCGCGGCCCTATGTCGCAACGAACCAGCTGCTCGAAGGCGGCGCGAGCAAGCTCTCGTTCTATGAAATCACGAACGGCCAGCACTTCGACGCGTTCCTCGGCGTGGCGGGCTTCGACAACCGCTTCGTACCGCTGCATTACTACAACATTCAGGCACTCAATCTGATGTGGAGCCATCTGAAGAGCGGCACGCCGCTGCCGCCGTCTCAAGTGGTTCATACGGTGCCGCGCGGCGGCTCACCAGGCGCTGCGCCCGTATTGACCGTCGCCAACTTGCCGGCGATTGCGGCCAACCCTGGCGGCAATGCCATCACGGTGTCGAACGGGGTGGTGAACGTGCCGAACTGATGGCGGCTGTGTGTCGATAGCGGACCACGCGCGCGGTGTCTGATCGCGCGTGTGGCCGCTACGTTGAATACCAGGCCGGGTATGAACGATGCTACCTGTATTCGGAATCAAGCGCGTTCAGAGGACAGCCGATGCAGTTCGACTACAAGCATTTCCACATCGATTGCCGCGCACGTCACGCCGACGAAGGCGTCTACTACGCGCGCGCGAAAATCACTCGCATACCGCGGAAAAACGAGCATTTCCGGTCGCACGATTCCGGCGACATCGACGCTTTCTCGAACGAGGCCGATGCGATCGCCTGCGCAAGGTCGTGGGCAATCGAATGGTGCGATGAGGCCGCCGATGCCGTGTCGGGAACAGCGTCGAAATAACTTGCGTTGCAGGAGGAACCGTCGTGGCGAGGCTGCGCATTGCGACATTCAACATCAACGGAATCCGTTCGCGCCAGGCCGCGTTGCTGCAATGGCTGGAGCGCGAAGCGCCGGACATTGTCTGCTTGCAGGAACTGAAGGCCGCCGATAGCGCGTTTCCCGCCGACGCATTTCGCGAAGCGGGCTACCACGCCATCTGGCACGGCCAGAGCGCGTGGAACGGCGTGGCGATTCTGTCGAAGGGCGAGCCGCCGCTCGAAAGCCGCCGTGGCTTGCCGGGCTTCGAAGAGGACACACATAGCCGCTATCTGGAAGCGGCCGTCGACGGCGTCCTGGTGTGCTGCCTCTATCTGCCCAACGGCAATCCGCAGCCCGGTCCGAAGTTCGAGTACAAGCTCAAGTGGTTCGACCATCTGATCGACCATGCGGCGAAGCTGCTCAAGAGCGGACATCCGGTCGTGCTGGCCGGCGACTTCAACGTCGTGCCTACCGACGAAGACATCTACAACCCGCGCTCATGGCTGAAAGACGCGCTGTTGCAGCCGGAAAGCCGCGAGCGCTACCGGCGTCTCGTCGCACAGGGATGGACGGATTCGCTGCGCACGCATTTCGGCGAGGAGCGGGTCTATACGTTCTGGGATTATTTCCGCCGGCACTGGGACACCAACTCCGGCTTGCGCATCGACCATATTCTGCTGAGCCCGGACCTCGCGCCGCGCTTGCGCGACGCGGGCGTGGACCGCTGGGTGCGCGGCGAGCCGCATGCGAGCGACCATGCGCCGACATGGGTCGAGTTGGACATGGGCGCGTTGCGTCGCAAGACACGCAGCTGAAGCACGCGTCTTGCGACCGGCGGTGACGCATCGATGCGCGGGGTAACGCTAGCGAACTATCGTCGCGCCCGGAGCCGGATGCATGCGCGCTGCGACGGCCGGGATAGCCGAGCTGGCAGGCACGTTTTCATCGATCGACGTACGTCCGCCGTCGTGGAAGAACGCCTGCTCCGCGGCCTTGTTCATCACGAGAATGCTGATGCGCCGATTGGTCGGTTCGTCCACGACATTGCTGTTGAGCGGCAGTACATCAGCAAGACCGCGTACCTGCAACAGCTTTTCGACGTGCATGCCGCCTGCCACCAGCGCGCGCCGCGCGGCATTCGCGCGCTCGGAAGAAAGCTCCCAGTTCGAATAGCCGACCGGTCCGCCCGTGTACGCCACGGCGTCGGTGTGCCCCGCGATCGAGATGCGGTTCTCGACGTCGTTGAGCGCGGCGCCGATCTGCGTGAGTATCGCGACCGCGTAGCTCTGCAGTTTCGGACTGCCCGATGCGAACATCGGGCGGTTCTGCGAATCGACGATCTCGATGCGCAGTCCTTCGTTCGTGATCGAAATGCGGATCTGGTCCTTGAAGGCCTTTAACGCAGGACTCTGTTCGATCAACGAGACCAGCTTCTCTTTCAGTTGCTGCAAGCGGGCCGTGTCAGCGGGCGCGACGGTCGGCGCCACGTTCACAGGAGTGGCGGGCTCGATCTGGGTTTTCTTGCCGTCGCCGGGGCGCGTGTCCGAGATGTCGCGGCCGCCGCCTTGCACGATGCTCGGCCGTGCTGCGGCCGTGCCTTCGTTGCCGCCGAGCAGGCTCGATAACGGCGTGTTGAAGTAATCTTCGATGCCTTGCTTGTCGAACTTCGACGTCGAGCCGAGCAGCCACATCAGCAGGAAGAACGCCATCATCGCAGTGACGAAGTCGGCATACGCGATCTTCCACGCGCCGCCATGATGCCCACCGTGGTCGTCGCCCTTTTTCGAGCGGCGCACGATGATCGGCGGCGGCGCCTCGTCCTGGGAGCCGCGTGACCTTCTTTGCGTCATGACGCGGCTCCCTCGGTGGCCGGCTTCGGCGATTTGGTCGCGCGCACAGCGTCGTCGAGTTCCTGGAAGCTCGGGCGATCGGCGGTGAACAGCACCTTGCGGCCAAACTCCACAGCGATGGGCGGTGCATAGCCCGACAGCGAGGCAAGCAGCACCGCCTTCACGCATTGGAACGGCTTCGCTTCGGCACGGCCCTTTGCGTTGAGCAGATCGGCGAGCGGACCGATAAAGCCATACGCGAGAAGAATGCCGAGGAACGTGCCGACCAGTGCACCCGCGATCATCTCGCCGAGCACGGCGGGCGGCGCGCCGACCGAACCCATGGTGTGAACCACGCCCATCACGGCGGCAACGATGCCGAAGGCAGGAAGGCCGTCGGCCATCTTCTGGATTGCATTGGCCGCCACCGACGCTTCCGCGTGATGCGTGGCCAGTTCTTCATCCATCAGGTCCTGTACTTCGAGCACGTTGACGTTGCCGCCCGACATCATGCGCAAATAGTCGACGATAAAATCCAGCAGATGATGGTCGGCGAGAACGTGCGGATACTTCTGGAAAATCACGCTTTCTTCCGGCGCAAAGACGTCGGCTTCGAGCGACATCATGCCTTCCTTGCGTGCCTTCTGAAGCAGCTCATAAAGCAGAGCGATCAGTTCCAGATATTTTTCCTTGGTGTAGCCACCGCCCTTGAAACATTTAGGAATCGCCTTGAGGGTTTTCTTCAATGTCGAAGTCGGATTGCTCACTACGAACGCGCCAATTGCCGCGCCGAAAATGCAAAGCAATTCGAACGGTTGAAGGAGCGCCGGCAAATGGCCGCCCACGCCAAGAAAGCTCCCAAGGACGGAGCCGATCACCAACAGCCAGCCAATCGCAACAAACATAAATTCTCCATAATCTTGCGCGCCGCACGTTGTGAGAATGAGCCCTTGATCAAGGACATTTGCGTGCGTCACTGAATTTCCGCATGTACTGGTAAACGGCTCGAAAGGGTGATTGCTGAAGAGCGCAAAGCAACCGGAATTCAAATATTGCGGGGCTCGCTCGCGCATTCATTCGGCATCGGTAAAAGCGCCCGCACCTTTTTACCGGTTGCTCTGCTAGCATGCAGTGCGACCCGCGTCAGGGCTCCTCGACGGTGAACTCTCAAGACGAACGAAGATGACTATGAAAGCCAGCACCATTGCGGAGCGCGAGGCCCGCGGCCGTGCCGCCCGCGAAAAATCGAAGCGGTCGAGTCATAAAACGGTGGGCGCATTAGACCGCGATCCAATCGACCTTATTAAGCAAAGCAGCGAAGGCCGCGTGCAGAACCTCGTGCCGTTGCGCTATGGGCGCATGGCCGTGTCGCCGTTCACGTTCTTTCGCGGCACCGCGAACCTGCAAGCTCACGATCTAAGCCAGGTTCACGACAGCGGCCTGACCATGCCGATCTGCGGAGACGGGCATCTGATGAACTTCGGCGGCTTCGCGACGCCCGAGCGCCAGCTGGTTTTCGACCTGAACGATTTCGACGAAGTGTCGGTGGGTCCATTCGAATGGGACCTCAAGCGCCTTGCCGCCAGCCTCGTGCTGGCCGCGCGTCACATGCGCCTGAGTCGCGGCACAGCCGAGCATCTGGTGATGACCGCCGTGAGCGAATATCGCAATCGCATGGCGCAATACGCACAATGCGGCGCGTTGGAACTCTGGTATGAGCGCATTACCTTCGACCGCATGGCGGAGACGGCGCTGTCGCCGGAGCGCCGCCGCGCGGTGCGCCGCGGCATGGAGAAGGCCGCGAGCCGCACGCACGAAAGTCTGTTCGAAAAGATGGCCGAGCATGACGGCGAGCGCTGGGTGATTCGCGATGCGCCGCCTGCGCTTTTTCACGTGCTCGGCTCGAACACGCTCTTCACCGCCGAAGAGGCCGATGAACTGAAGGGCTCGCACGGACACAAGATACTCGACGGCATGTGGAGCGAGTACATGAAGACGATGTCGCATGACCGGCGTGAACTGCTTGGTCAGTTCAGCGTGCAGGACATCGTATTCAAGGTAGTGGGCGTGGGCAGCGTGGGGACGCGCTGCATGGCGGTGCTGCTCGTCGATCCCACGGGCAAGCCGCTCTTCGTACAGATCAAGGAAGCGAGGCCGTCGGTGATCGCCCGCTACTACAAGTCGCCACCGGTCAAGCATCAAGGCGAGCGCGTGGTGCAGGGGCAGCGCATGTTGCAGGCAGCGAGCGACATCTTTTTAGGCTGGGCGACGAGTTCGCTCGGCCGGCATTACTACTTCCGTCAATTGCGCGACATGAAGCTGTCGGCGAGCATCGAGTTGTTCGACAGCGATCTGCTGGACGGTTACGCGAGGCTATGCGGCTGGGCGATGGCGCGTGCCCATGCAAAGGCGAGCGGGCAGGCGGTCGAAGTGAGCGCGTATATCGGGCGCGGCGATCAGTTCGCCGAGGCGTTGGCAGCTTACGCGGCGAGTTACGCCGATCAGGTGGAGCGCGACTACGATGTCTTCGTCAAGGCATGCCGCAGCGGTGTTATCGAGGCGCGCTCGGACGAAGACATGGCGGCGGATTTTCGCATGTGAATCAGCGCTGTGGATCCACACTGTCAAGCGTCGACCCTCGCCTCGCGCAACGTCACGAAGCGCAAGTTCCTTTTGCGAGCCGCTTCGATGACACGTGGCAGCACGGCGAGAATCAGCGGCTTACCGTCGGCGGTCAGCGCGGCGTTGCCGTCGTGCAGCAGCAGTATGTCGCGCGGTGCCAGACCGTCGAGTAGCCTGCGGGTGACGACTTGCGGATCGCGTTCGCGTGTGTCGTAGCCGCGGCGCGTCCATGCCGCTAGCCGCAAATCTAGCTTGCGCAGCACCGGCTCCAGAAAAATATTGCGCAGGCCTGCCGGCGCGCGAAAGAACATGGGCCGTTCGCCGCCGAGTTCCTCGAGTGTGCGTTGCGCGGCATCTATCTCGCGCAGAAGCGCACCCGGAAACGTCACGGAAAACGTGTGCACATGAACCTGCGAATGGTTTTCGAGCGCATGACCGCGCGCGACAATTTCGCGTGCGAGTTGCGGATAACGCCGCGCCTTTTCTCCTATGCAGAAGAACGTAGCGCGCACGTGCAGGGCATCGAGCAGGTCGAGTACTTGCGGCGTGACGACGGGATCTGGACCGTCGTCGATCGTCAATGCGATTGCATCCGCGTTGCGCGCGGCAGCGGGCAGGCGCGTCCAGTTCGGACCCAGCAGCGACGTACGCGGCAGCAGACCGGCCACGGTAAATACAGCGTGATTCGCGAAGATCGCGGCGAGCCACCACGGCCATGCGCGGGGTACCAGCAGCCATGCGGCCAGCACGAAGACGTGCCATGCGGCGGTGGCGGTGAGCATCGCGGGATAGCCGGTCTGAGGCCACCGGCGCAGCGGTGGCGCTCCAGCGTCGTGGGGCGTGGAGAGTTGGTTCATAAAGCGTGCTTCCGGTAATTGCGCGGGCAAGCAGGGCACCGCGCGCAACGTCGAACGATACCATTGATGCGTGGACCGGCAAGCTCGCGGACAGGAACCGCAATGAAAGCGCGCCGGTTGCATGATGGAAGCTCTCGCAGGCGGCATTTGTGATCGACCGTCCGCTGCGGTATGGTTCGAAACAGGTGCCGAACAATGGTGCAGGAGAGTTGGTGCGGAGCGGCCCTTCATTCATGAAACAGGGAGACGAGCGGTGACGGTGACGGGAATCAGAAAGGTGGCATTGGTAACGGGTGCGGGCAGCGGCATCGGCCGTGCATGTGCGGTGCGTCTCGCGGAGCATGGGTATAGCGTGGTGCTTGCGGGCCGTCGTCAGGCGGCGCTCGACGCCGTAGCCGAGCAGGCGCGCGCCGTGGGCGGAGAAGCGGCCGCGGTGCCTTGCGACGTGACGGACGCGGACAGTGTCGACGCGCTGTTCAACACGGTCCGCGAACGCTATGGCCGGCTCGACTTGCTGTTCAACAACGCCGGGCGCAGCGGCTCGCCGGTCGACATCGACGAACTCGATATAAACGAATGGCGTTCGGTGGTCGACACCAACCTCACCGGTGTGTTCCTGTGCACGCGCGCGGCATTCGGTCTGATGAAAACGCAGAATCCGCGCGGCGGGCGCATCATTAACAACGGTTCGATTTCGGCGCACGCGCCGAGGCCGAACAGCATTGCCTACACAGCGACCAAGCACGCAGTCACGGGCCTCACGAAAGCCGTGTCGCTCGACGGCCGGAAATACGACATCGTGTGCGGGCAGATCGATATCGGCAACGCGGCCACGGAAATGGCCGAGCGCATGGCGCGCGGGGTGCCGCAGGCGAACGGCGAAATCGCGGTCGAGCCGTTGATGGACGTGCAGCATGTCGCAGACGCCGTGCTGCACATGGCGCAATTGCCGCTGTCGGCGAATGTCCAGTTCATGACCATCATGGCGAGCAAGATGCCGTTCGTCGGGCGCGGCTGACGGCCACCCGCGCCAAGCGCGGCGCGGGAGATCAACATATACTGAGCGCTTTCCTTCTTCGCCTTCGCTGCCTCGCATTGCGTGCGTTCCGAGCGTGTTCACGTGAAGTCATCAGCCGTGCCCCAAGCCAGCACCGTGGACGATCCAAAGCCCACACCGCCGGTGCAGCCCGACCTCGAGGATTGTTGCCATAGCGGCTGTAGTCCGTGCGTGTTCGATCTTTATGACGACGCGCTGGAGCGCTACTGCGTCGCGCTGGCCGAATGGGAAGCGCGGCAGGCGCAACGCGCGGCGGTCCCGATCCCGGCGGCGAAGCGCGGCGTGCGCAAGCGCCGGTGAAGCACCGTCGCGCGCTTTTACGCCGCCGCAGTCATCAGTGATCCCGTCATGACCGACCTTTTTTCCGCACCACTCGAACCCTTCGACGAATCGCACACCCTCGACGATCTGCACGACTTCGTGCAGCGCTATCCGCGTCTGTTCGTGCTGACGGGCGCGGGCATCAGCACGGATTCCGGCATTCCCGGCTATCGCGACGAAAACGGCGAGTGGAAGCGCTCGCCGCCCATCACGCTGCAGGAATTTCTCGGTACGGACGCAATGCGCCGGCGTTACTGGGCGCGCAGCATGGTCGGCTGGCCGGTCGTTGCACAGGCGCAGCCCAACGCTGCGCATATCGCGCTTGCGCGGCTCCAGGCGGCCGGCCATGTGCCGACGCTCGTCACGCAGAACGTCGACGGATTGCATCAGCGCGCGGGTAGCCGCGACGTGATCGAATTGCACGGCGGCATAGACGGGGTCGTTTGTCTCGATTGCGGCACGCAGCATTCGCGTGCGTCGATCCAGCAGACGCTCGAGGCGGAAAATCCCGCGCTGCTGAGCGTGACCGCCGAAACTGCCGCCGACGGCGATGCGCATCTCGAATGGCACGCGCTCGAAGCGTTTCGCGTTCCGGCGTGCACGAATTGCGGCGGCTTGCTGAAACCGGCGGTGGTGTTTTTCGGCGAAAGTGTGCCGCGCGAGCGTGTCGAGGCGGCTTCGCATGCGCTCGATGCCGCGGACGCCGTGCTGGTGGTCGGTTCGTCGCTGATGGTCTACTCCGGCTATCGCTTCTGCGTGTGGGCGCAAAAGCAGCGCAAACCAGTCGCCGCGATCAATCTCGGGCGTACGCGCGCCGATCCGCTGTTGTCGCTGAAAATTGCGGCGCCATGCGCCGATACGCTGACCGCTTTGGCCGGCCGTCTCGCGGTAGATTGAACTGCGGCTCGGCACCAATACAAGCGAATGCAAGCCATGCAACCCAATCCAACGCAAACGATCCACACTACATCCACATGACCGAACCTGTTCCGTCGATGCGGCAACATTCGCCCTCCGCCGAGCGCAATCGCGAACCGATCCTCGCCGTCTTGCGCACGGCGTTGCCGGCCACGGGCCGTGTACTCGAAATTGCGAGCGGCACGGGTCAACACGCAATGTACTTTGCCGGCGCGATGCCCGGACTGGAATGGCAACCGACCGACGCCGACGCGCAAGCGCGCGAGTCGATTGCCGCATGGATCGCGCACGGCGCGCCGCCGAACGTGCGCGCGCCGCTTGCGCTCGACGTGCATCAGGCCGACTGGGGCGTAGGCGTGCTCGATGCGGTGGTCTGCATCAACATGATTCACATTGCGCCGTGGAGCGCCGCGCAAGCGCTGTTCGCGGGCGCAAGCCGCCATCTTGTGCAGGGCGGTGTACTGTATCTGTACGGCCCTTACAAACGCGGCGGCGCGCACACGGCGCCGAGCAACGAAGCTTTCGACCGACAATTGCAAAGCCGCAATCCGGCGTGGGGCGTGCGCGACATGGAAGCGGTCGTGGCGCTCGCGGCATCGGAGGGATTCACGTGCGACGAGCCGGTCGCGATGCCGGCCAACAATTTCAGCCTCGTGTTCCGAAAGCGCGAAGCACAGGCGCAATGAACGCGCGGAAAGGGCGCAAAGCCGTGTTGCATGCCCGATAACGAGCGGCAAACCGGCATTTCTTTTATGCTTTCACCCTCGACGTCCGGCCGACGTTCTTTCCGGCGCGGCGTCACGACACTTTTGGACACTGGAGAATTCACATGGGCAAACAGGCAATCGGCGTGGTGGGGCTGGCGGTCATGGGCCGCAATCTGGCGCTCAACATCGAAAGCCGCGGCCACGCGGTGTCGGTCTACAACCGTAGCCGCGAAAAGACCGACGAACTCATCGCCGAATATCCGGACAGGAAGCTGGTGCCGGCGTTCACGCTCGAAGAGTTCGTGGAGTCGTTGGAAAAACCGCGCCGCATTCTGCTCATGGTCAAGGCCGGCGAGCCGACCGACGCGACCATCGCATCGCTCAAGCCGCTGCTGGAAAAGGGCGACATTCTGATCGACGGCGGCAACACGCATTTCACCGACACGATCCGCCGCAACCAGGAGCTGGCGAAGGCCGGCCTGCACTTTATCGGCACCGGCGTGTCGGGCGGCGAGGAAGGCGCGCTGAAAGGTCCGTCGATCATGCCGGGCGGGCAACGCGACGCATACGACCTGGTTGCGCCGATCCTGACTGAGATCGCCGCAAAGGCACCGGACGGCGAGCCGTGCGTCGCCTACATGGGCCCGGACGGCGCTGGCCATTTCGTGAAGATGGTGCATAACGGCATCGAATACGGCGACATGCAACTCATCGCCGAAAGCTATGCGGTCCTGAAACAGGTGGTCGGCCTGTCGAACGAGGAACTCGGCAAGGTCTATACCGAGTGGAATCAGGGCGAGCTCGACAGCTATCTGATCGAAATCACCTCGAAGATCTTCAGCAAGAAAGACGAGGAAACCGGCAAGGATCTGGTCGACGTGATCCTGGATCGCGCGGCGCAGAAGGGTACCGGCAAGTGGACGAGCCAGAATGCGCTCGACCTCGGCGCGCCGCTACCGCTGATTACGGAGGCCGTGTTCGCACGCGTGCTTTCGTCGCTGAAAGACCAGCGTGTTGCCGCGAGCAAGGTGCTCGACGGTCCGAGCGCGAAGCCGCTCGGAGCTGAGCGCGAAGCGTTCATTGAGTCTGTGCGCCGTGCGCTGTACTTCAGCAAGGTAATCTCGTACGCGCAAGGTTTCGCGCAGTTGCGCGCGGCTTCGGAAGAGTACAAGTGGGATCTGGATTTCGGCACGATTGCCAAGATCTTCCGCGCCGGCTGCATCATCCGCGCGCGCTTCCTGCAAAAAATCACCGACGCCTACACGAAAGAGAAGACCATCGCGAACCTGCTGCTGGACCCGTACTTCCGCGATATTGCGAGCAACTACCAGTCAGCGTTGCGCGAAGTGGTCGTCGCCGCGATCAATGCGGGCGTGCCGGTGCCGGCGTTCGCGTCGGCGGTTGCATATTTCGACGCTTACCGCTCGGAGCGGTTGCCCGCAAACCTCGTGCAGGCGCAGCGCGACTTCTTCGGCGCCCATACGTTCGAGCGGATCGACAAGCCGGGCAGCTTCCACGCGAACTGGAGCTAAACCGCTGTAACCCCCGAGCGTCGCGCCCGGAGCTTGCCGGGCGCGACGCTGGAGGGATTGAAATGCCCGATCGCGATATTGTTGCTGCGAGCGTCGGTCATTTCGACGCTGACAGGATTCGGACACCGACTATTGCAATTTCCGGAATAGAGTTTCGTCGTTTTAGGGGTTTCCCCTAGATGTTCTCGCTCCTAAACTTCTATTTAAGCGCTAGGGACAACAAAGCCCGAAGCGAATCACAACAAGTTCTGGAGGTTATACATCATGAAGACTCTTATCTCTGCCGTAGTCGTCGCCGCTGCTGTTTTCGCCGCTCCTGTCGCTTCGTTCGCTCAATCGAACCAGCCGGTCACGCGCGCTCAAGTTCGCGCCGAACTGGTCCAACTCGAGAAGGCTGGCTACAACCCGGTCGGCGACCATGTTGACTACCCCGAAAACCTGCAAGCTGCTCAAGCACGTGTCGACGCTCAGAACGGCACCGCGCAAGCCGCGGCTCAAGTGGCCAACAGCGGTTACGGCGCACCGATCGCAGGCAGCTCGCAAGCAGGCCGCGCGGTCACGACCGATCGTAGCTCGGTTTATTTCGGCAACTAATCTGGCAGTCGCGCGGCGCCGAATCGGCCAGCCGTTCGCGTAGAAGCCAGCCGGAGGCGCCGCCTGACTGACAGGTGGCCGCCGATAGAAAAACGCCGTCAAGGTTTTTGCCTTGACGGCGTTTTTCTGTTTACCGCTTCGAGGACGCATGGCGCGTGGCAAGCGAGCTGCGCCGGGCGCCTTCTTCGTGCCCTTCGTGACGGAACCAGGCGGTTCAACGAGTCGGCAAATGTGGAATCGCTTCGTTGCTCGTCAGATTGAGCTGCTGCATCTGCCGATGTGCCTTGTTCAGATGCGCCTGCGCGGCCACGCGTTGAGCTTCGAGCTGGGACACTTCCTTGCGCACCTGATGCTGCCGGCTCGACGCCGCCTGCTCCTGTGCGCTACGCCGCTGCAAATCGCTGCGTAGCCGTTCGGCTTGCGCTTCAGAGCGAGCGATCTCGCGGGCCAGCTGTTCGTTCTGCGCCTCCAGTTGCGCGCGGCGGGTTTCACAGTCCGAGAGCCGCGTCGCCTGGTCTTCGAAATGATGGAAGGCCGCTTCGGCGGCTTCGAGGTCGGCTGCCTTCAACGCACGCCAGAGCGCGCCGTCCTGATAGAGGGCGACGTAGTATGTGACCTCCTTCGCATGAAACAGCAGGCTCACCGAATACGCGAAGCTTCGAAACACGCGAAACGGCATGAGCGCCTCTTCTTCGGCGAGCCATTCGACTTCGGCCGTATTCGCAATCTGGACGCCACGCGCGCTCACCTGCGACGGCACGGTTTGCACTGGCCGCAATGTCAACACCGGACGAGCGGCACCGCGCGCCACTGCCGCCTGCGACCGGTCGGATGCGAACCCGGACGGAGCATCGGACGAAAGTGCTGACGAAAGCGCGGACGGCGCGTCGGACGCCATCTCCGGCGACGCGTCGTCGGTATCGTCGTGCGGGACGGGCGCGCTGGCATTGTCCTGCGCGACCCTGACGACATGCGATGGGCCTGCCAGCACGCTACGGCGGTTAAGGAGACTTTTCACGGCGGTTCCTCCAGTTGACTCGCCCGAAGGGCCAGACGGCGCCGGCAATAAAGCGTTCCGGCTAACTGGCGGATTGGGCGGTGAGCGAAAAGCAATGGCTCAGCGGCGCGAGTGGTGGATGCCACGGTTGCGCCGGGGCTGCGCGTGCCTGCGGATGTCGTCCGCGAGCGCAGTCCTAATGCAGGGTGCGATGCCGGCCTATGTCCGCGAATAACGCGTGGCTCGGCTCAAGCGCAAGCAGCCACGATTCGTCGTAGCCGCTCAGAATGTCGAGCGCCTCACGCAGACGCTCGATGGCCAGCGCGGGAATTTCGACGCGCGCCTCCACGCCGCCCGACAATCCCGCGATACTCGCAAGTTGCACGAGTGCGTCGGCGGCCTCGGCCACATCGGCGGCAAAAACCAGATGCGTGTTCAACAATTCGGCCAGTCCAGGCGACGCGGCCACGTCGTCGACATTGAGTTGCACGGCGAGAAATGTGGCTTTGTTCATCGTCGACTCCATGCGGGATCCGGTCGTTTCAGTCCACGCCCCGTCGGCGCAGCAAGGTTGAGTATAGGTGAGCGTCCAGAGGTTTCAATGATCACATCATTGCCGCGGCACTCGCTGACTGGGCGTGGAGCGCGTGTCGCGCGACTTATAATGAGCGTTCAAAAAGCTGCCCGGCAGCGCCCGGCGTGCGCTGCGTCCATGGCCGATTGCGACTGGCGCAAAGGCCGCTCTCTCTACCAAATGCGTTAGCGACCATGAAGATCATTCGCAGCAAGAGCTTCACCGCGACGCGCCCGTGGGGCGCGCTCGACATTGCCAACATGGGCGGCATCACGACACGTCTGCATTGGACGGATCAGCCCTACAAGTGGCACGTGAACGACGGCGAAGAAGTGTTCGCCGTGCTGGATGGCCGCGTCGAGATGCGCTATCGCCAGGACGGCGTGGAGCAGGCGGCAATTCTTGAAACGGGCGATGTGTTCTATGCGTCCGTGGGCACCGAGCACGTAGCGCATCCGATCGGCCCGGCGCGCATTCTCGTGGTAGAAGCCGAGGGCAGTGTTTAAGTTTGCAGGCGCGGTGATGTGCGAGGTTGCAGTGTGCTGACCCGCGAGCGGTACGGCAATTGCTACGGGCATCGATCAAGATGATCGATCAGAAGCTCGAATCCAAAAAATGTCGAGGACAAATCACATGATGAG
This sequence comes from Paraburkholderia sp. 22098, assembly GCF_052045935.1. Classification (NCBI taxonomy): domain Bacteria; kingdom Pseudomonadati; phylum Pseudomonadota; class Betaproteobacteria; order Burkholderiales; family Burkholderiaceae; genus Paraburkholderia; species Paraburkholderia sp. 22098. The sequence goes on from NZ_JBQEPV010000005.1 coordinate 151,885, forward strand.
ACCATGGCAACTGAAGGGGACCCGTTTGCTGGCGACTGCCGCGCTAGGCGTGATACTCAACGGCTGCGTGAGCACGCCGTGGGACAACACGCCGTTCTACGGCAACACACAGTCCCGACCCACCACGCTCAGCACGGTGCCCGTGCCGGCGGGTTTCTATCGCGTCAATCCCGGCGATACGCTTGCCGGAGTCGCATCGGCTTATGGGCACAGGCCGCAGGACATCGCGACCTGGAACGGTCTGCCGGTCAACGCGGCCGTTGTTCCTGGGCAAGTGCTGCGCGTTGCTCCACCGATGGCGTCCGGCAGCGTCGCGGCGCCGCCCGTCGCTGCGGCGCCGAGCACGCCCGCAGCACCGGCCGCGCCCTCAGCACCAGCCGCACCCACGGCCGCGGCGGCGCCGCAGCAGGGCGTGCTGCAATGGCCGTTGCGGGGGCCGATCCTCAAGACCTTCGCCGCAGGCAGGTCGAACGGCATCGTGATCGGCGGACGACCGGGCGACCCCGTCAAGGCAGCCGCCACCGGCCGTGTGGTCTACGCGGGTTCGGGCATCGAGGCGTACGGGCCGCTCATCATCATCAAGCACGACGACTCCTTGATCACCGCTTACGGCCAGAACAGCACGCTGCTCGTCAAGGAAGGCGATGCGGTTGCGCAAGGCCAGACCATCAGCGAAGTCGGCGTGGATAGCCGCGGCGTTGCGTCGATCCAGTTCGAGGTTCGTCAGAATGGGCAGCCGGTCGATCCGCTCGCATGGCTGCCTAAGTCAGGCGGGTAGATGTAGTTGAGCCTCGCTTGAGCCTGGCCTTTGCGCGGGTTGAACTGCGGGCTCAGCTGCGAACTGAGCCAGGCACGCTTCAATCGACTTTCACGCGGCCATGCGAGCGCCGCGTGAATTGAATACACTGTGTGACTCACGAGCCGGCGCCGCTGCTGCCGTTGCAACCATTGCGACCGTTGCACGCGGACGTGGCAAGCCGGCCGTCCGTCATGGCCTCTCACACGAAAGACGCACAGGGACACACAATGATCGATTTGCGCAGCGATACCGTAACCCGTCCGACTCCGGCGATGCTCGCAGCCATGTCGGCCGCCGAAGTCGGCGACGACGTCTGGGGCGACGACCCGACCGTGCTGCGTCTGCAGTCGACGCTTGCCGAACGTACCGGCAAAGAGGCCGGTCTGTTCTTCCCGAGCGGCACGCAAAGCAACCTCGCGGCGTTGATGGCGCACTGCGCGCGCGGCGACGAATACATCGTCGGGCAGTTGGCCCACACGTACAGATACGAGGGCGGCGGTGCGGCGGTGCTCGGCAGTATCCAGCCGCAACCGCTTGAAAATGCCGCAGACGGTTCGATCCCGCTCGACAAGATCGCGGCTGCGATCAAACCGATCGACAACCACTTTGCGCGCACGCGTCTGCTGGCGCTGGAAAACACGATCGGCGGGAAAGTGCTGCCGGAGGGCTATGTCGCCGAAGCAGTCGGGCTTGCGCGCGAACGCGGTTTGTCGGCGCACCTGGACGGCGCGCGCGTCTTTAACGCGGCGGTCGCGTCGGGCAAGCCGGTTGCGGCGCTGTGCGAGCCGTTCGATTCGGTTTCGATCTGCTTTTCGAAAGGCCTCGGCGCGCCGGTCGGCTCGGTTCTGGTCGGCAGCCAGGCGCTGATCGACGTGGCCCACCGCTGGCGCAAGGTGCTCGGCGGCGGCATGCGCCAGGCGGGCGTGCTGGCGGCGGCCTGCCTGTATGCGCTGGAGCACAACGTCGAGCGTCTCGCCGACGACCACGCGAACGCCGCGCATCTGGCGGCGGGTCTTGAAGCCATCGACCAGGTGAAGGTGCAGTCTGTTGCAACCAACATGGTGTTCGCGCAGTTTCCGCAGCAGCATTGCGCGCCGCTCGAAGCCTGGCTCAAAGAGCGCGGCATTCTTACGCAGATGTTGTACGCGTCGAGATTCGTTACGCACAAAGACGTGTCGCGTGAGGACATCGACACGTTCATCGCGGCCGTGAAGGGGTACTTCGCCGCGCGTTGATTGCGTGCCGCTCGGGAGGCGATCGAGCAAGACGTGTCACGTGACATATTGATCGCCTCAGCGAACCGGCTTCGCGCGGGGTCCGTCCGGCCGTGCTCACGCTGGCCATCGAGCGGATATCAATCTGTAATCAATTGACGAGAACGGGCGCGCTGTCCAGTAGCGCGCCCGTTTTCATTTCTCCGACGCTTTCGCGTGCGCGCCCGCACGATGTGACGGCGCAAGGAGCCGCAATCCGCTCGCCAGACTCGCCGCGCCCGCGAAGAAGGCGCCCGCGCCGAGCGCGAGCGTCGGCCCGTGACGGCCCGCGATCCCGAAGCTCAACGCGACCAGCGCCGCGCCGGTGGTCTGGCCGAGCAGCCGCGCCGTCGCGACGATGCCGCTTGCTCCGCCGCTGCGCTCGGGCGGCGCGCTTGCCATCAGCGCTTTCAGATTCGGCGATTGGAAAAAGCCGAAACCCGCGCCGCAAATCGCCATGCGAATGCCGATGTCGAGCACATGCGGATGCACCGGCAGTAGCGCAAGCGAGGCCATCCCCGCCGACATCACCGCGAGCCCGACGGCGCCGAGCAGGCCGGGCGGATAGCGGTCGGACAAGCTGCCCGCGAGCGGCGCCGCCAACGCGACGACGACCGGCCACGGCGTCATCAGAAAGCCGGTTTCAACCTGGCTGCGGTGCAGTACATCCTCGAAATAAAAGGGCAGTGAGACGAACGCCAGGCCTTGCGCGGCGAACGAGCACACGGCGGTCACTGCCGACAGCGCGAACACGGGCCGCTTGAAAAGATCGACCGGCAGCATGGGCGCCGGGTGCCCGGCTTCACGGCGAATCAGCAGCAGGCCAAAAATCACCGCGACGGCAGCGGCGCTCAGCACGAGTTGCGTCGATGCGCGCTGGGCCGCTTCGCCCAGCGCAAAGATCAGTGCGGCGAACGTCACCACGTTCAGCAGCGCGGCGAGCGGATCGAAGTTGTGTGCGCCGCGCTCGGTGTGCGGCAGCGCAGGCCATGCAAAAGCCAGCGCCAGCACGCCGAGCGGCACATTGACGGCGAATAGCCACGGCCAGGACGCGACCGAGAGAATCAGCGACGCGACCGTGGGACCCACCGCAAACGACACGCCGACGATCAGCGCGTTCATGCCGAGCCCGCGTCCGAGCCGGTGCGGCGGATACAGGAAGCGGATCAGCGCGGTATTGACGCTCATGATCGCGCTCGCACCGAGGCCTTGCAGCACGCGTGCGCCCGCAAGCATCGGCAGGGTCGGCGCCATCGAGCAGGCGAGCGACGCGATGGTAAACAGCGCAATGCCGCCGATATAAATCCGCCGATGCCCAATGATGTCGCCGAGCGCGGCAAGCGGCAGCAGCGTCGCGACCATTGCGAGCTGATAAGCGTTGATGATCCACACCGATGCAGCGGGCGCCGCGTGCAGATCGGCGGCGATCGCGGGCAGTGCGATGTTGGCGATCGCCGTGTCGAGCGTCGCGAGCGCGACGGCAAGCATGATCGCCGCCATCGCACGGCGGTTGGCGGCGGACATGGGAGCATCCGCGGGAAAGGGCGGCGCGGACGCCGCGCTCAGCTTGTCGGACAAGGCATGGCTCGTCGGGTGTGCGTGTCGACGCGGCACGAATCTGAACATGTGGCGCGCGAGTGGCAAGGTTGTGCATAACGCAAGGCGCGGGCTTGTTGGGCGAAGCTCAAGGCCGCCGCGCGGCGAATGTAGCGATTGTTACAGAGCCCGGGAAATCCTGCAGCGCAAGCGGGCGCTGTAAGGTGGATGAAAATCGAATGTGTATGCAACTAACTGTCAGCCCCGCGGCGCGCCTTCGAGATGACGCGCGCCGTCGCAGGTCGTGCGGCGTCGCCTGTTGCGCACGACACCGCTAGCCGTCACACGCTTGATACGCTTGTCGCCAGCATCAGCCAGATGAAGCTTGAAACTCAATCGCTTGTTCGGCCGTCCGGACGTTAGGAGCCGAAAAAATAATTGCTTCTGTCACGTGATTTGCGTCGCATCCTGTCACGCTTGCGGCGAACACCTTCACACTTTGGCATCACTGCTCCGATCAACCGATGCACGCGCGCAGTGCCCGTTCACGCGCGCCTTGCACCGTGCGCGTGCGCAAAAGTGGCCGGCTCTGTACGTAGCCGCGCAGACAGGCGGGCATGGCATGTGCGTGACCAGCACCCGCGCTCGCCGGCATCCGGGAGTCGTAAAATGTCCTACTCTGATTCTTAACCCGCCTGACCGGCACGCGCCTCCCGTCCGTCATCTGTGCGGTTCGCGCATGTCGCAGCGTTTTTTCCCGGAGGCTTCGATGACAGCCGTCGATCTGGAATTCGACCAGCTCAACAGTACCGTCGACGCGCTACGGCGCTCAATTTCTAATCGCATGATGTACGGCGTCGGCAAGGACGCCGTCACCGCGCATCCGCATGACTGGCTGCACGCCGCGGCGCTCGCCGTGCGCGACCGGCTCGTCGCACGCTGGATGAAGACCACCCGCCTGCAATACGAGCAGGACGTGAAGCGCGTCTACTACCTGTCGATGGAGTTCCTGATCGGCCGGACCTTTACCAACGCGTTGCTCGCGCTGGGCATTCACGATCAGATGAAGGAGGCGTTGGCGAGCCTCGGCGTCGACATGGACGCGCTCATCGATATAGAGCCCGACGCCGCGCTCGGAAATGGCGGTCTCGGCCGGCTCGCCGCATGTTTTCTCGATTCGATGGCGACGCTCGGCATTCCGGGCTTCGGCTACGGCATCCGTTATGAATACGGCATGTTCCGACAGGAGATCGTCAACGGCGAGCAGGTCGAGGCGCCCGACTACTGGTTGCGCGCGGGTAACCCGTGGGAGTTTCCGCGGCCCGAGATCAAGTACACCGTGCATTTCGGCGGCCGCACCGTGCAGCGCGGCGATCAGGTCGAATGGATCGACACCGAGCATGTGAACGCAACCGCATACGACACGGTGATTCCCGGCTACGCGACCGACGCGACCAACACGCTGAGACTGTGGTCCGCGCGTGCCACCGACGAACTGGACCTCGGCGCGTTCAACCGCGGCGACTACCGCAACGCGGTGGACACGAAGAACATGTCGGAGAACGTGTCGCGCCTTCTCTATCCGGACGACTCGACGCCGGCCGGTCGCGAGTTGCGGCTGCGTCAGGAGTACTTCTTCGTCTCGGCGACCATGCAGGATCTGATCCGCCGCTATCAGCGCACGCACAGCACGTTCGGGCGTTTCTCCGAAAAGGTCGCGGTGCATCTGAACGATACGCACCCCGTGCTCGCGATTCCCGAGCTCATGCGTCTGCTCGTGGACGTGCATCATCTGCCGTGGGACAAGGCGTGGAAACACGTCACGCAGATTTTCTCGTACACGAACCACACGCTGATGCCCGAAGCGCTCGAAACGTGGGACGTCGAGATGCTGTCGAGGCTGCTGCCGCGGCATCTGGAGATCATCTTCGAGATCAACGCCGGCTTTCTGAAGCATGTGAGCGAGCGTTCGGGTCATGACGCCGAAATGATCCGCCGTATTTCTCTCGTCGACGAATACGGTCAGCGGCGGGTGCGCATGGCGTATCTGGCGATTGTCGCGAGCCACAAGGTGAACGGCGTGTCGAAGCTGCATTCGCAGCTCATGACGCGCGACATCTTCGCTGACTTCGCGCGCATTTATCCGGACCGCTTTACGAATGTGACCAACGGCATTACGCCGCGGCGCTGGCTGTCGCAGGCGAGCCCGTCGCTGTCGTCGCTGATCGATCAGCGGATCGGCACGCATTGGCGCAGCAATCTGTTCGAGCTCGAGCAGCTACGCGAGCTACGCGGCGATAGCGGCTTTGTCGAAGCATTCCGCGAAGCGAAGCGGCAGAACAAATTGCGCCTCGTGCAGCGGCTCGCGCATCACACGAAGCTGCATTTCGATCCTGATGCGCTGTTCGATCTGCAGGTGAAGCGCATTCACGAATACAAGCGGCAGCTGTTGAACGTGTTGCATGTGATCGTGCGCTACAACCAGATTCGCGCGAATCCGGAGCACGACTGGGTACCGCGCGTCGTGATGTTCGCCGGCAAGGCGGCATCCGCTTACCGGATGGCGAAGACGATCATCAAACTGATCGGCGACGTGAGTCAGAAGGTCAATCACGATCCGCTGATCGGCGACCGCCTCAAAGTGGTGTTCGTGCCCAACTACGGCGTGAGCGTGGCGGAACTGATCATTCCCGCCGCCGATCTGTCCGAACAGATTTCGATGGCAGGCACTGAAGCGTCGGGCACCGGCAATATGAAGCTCGCGCTCAACGGTGCGTTGACGATTGGCACAATGGACGGCGCGAACATCGAAATCTGCGACGCCGTGGGCCGCGAGAACATCTTCATCTTCGGTCACACGGCAGACGAAGTGGACGACCTGCGTGCAAGCGGCTACCGGCCGCGGCAAGTGTACGAGGAGAACGCCGAACTCCGCATGGCCCTCGACCAGATCCGCAGCGGTTATTTCTCGCCCGACGATCCGCTGCGCTTCTCCGATATTTTCCACACGCTGGTGGACTGGGGCGATCACTACATGGTGCTTGCCGATTTCGCCGCGTTTGCGAAGGCGCAGAGTGAAGTGGACGCGCGTTTCGTCGACAAACGCGCGTGGACCGAGAGCGCGATCGAGAACGTGGCGGGCATGGGGCAGTTTTCGTCGGATCGAACGATCAGCGAATATGCACGCGAGATCTGGCGCGTCGATCCGCTCAATCTGGGCTGAGCTTTTGCGTTACTCCGCTGCGGATCGCGTGACTTCCGCAGCGGCGAAAAAAAAGGCCGCGCGTCAGTTGAACGACGCGCGGCCTTTTCTTGTTGAAGCTATGTTACGGCGTGAGGTTTTCGACTGCCCGATTCGCGTAGAGACCCAATTGAGCATGCGGAAAATCGAACAGCACGTCGATATTCTGCATGCCCATCAGACCGATCACGATGCGGTTCTCGCCGGGTTGCGCCTTGACGATGGTCACTTGCGCGTCTTCGTAGCGGTGCACCCAGTTGCCCGAGCCGACCGCCGTGTTGTAGTTGCCCTGTATCAGCACTTTGCCCACGCTGTCGTCGCCGGTCCAGTTCGGCGCGGTATCCGTTTCAATGCGGATCATGCCGGTGGTGGCCGTGGCGAACACGAGCGGCGCGCAGAACGTCATCTTGTCGCCGACATTGATGCAGCCTCGCGGCCATTGCATCGTGCCGTCATTCGATACGGTCATCGGCACGATCGTGTAGTCCTTCGTGATGGCGCTCGACGGGCTCAATAGCAGATACGGCTTCGCGAAGTTCGAGTGCACGAGATACCGCTCGCCGATGTGGCCGGCCAATGCGCGTAGTGGCTGTGTGCAACAGGCGTCGCCCGGTTGCGCTGCGCCCACGCCGAAAAGTCCCGAGAAGGCCCAGCCGAATTCGCCGCTGTAGCCGTCCATCGCAACGCAATGTCGCGAGGTGGCCTGGCAACTGACGGTGTCGACCGCTTGCGCGCCGATCTGTACGGCCTTCGATCCAGCGACGCTCAGCGGCAACTTCACGGCCGCGCCGGAAACCTGCGCGCCGTTCGCGAGCAGCAGCGTGCTGGCTGGCGCGGCGCCCGCATAGTCGGAACCCGGCAGCACCGATTTCAATACACGCACACCTTGCGTGCCCGTATCGAGCGCGACGTAGACGGGTTTGCCGTCCAGTTCGACCGGCAGGCCGAGGCGCGCGTGATCCTCGTCGGCGCGTTCCACATGGAGAGGAATCAGCACGCCGTCTTTGCCGCCGTTGATCAGCGAGACAGCGGGAGCCGGCGGTGTGGGCGTCGGGAAAGTGACGGAGCAGCCGCTCAACGTCGATAGCGCGCCAGCGGAGACCAGCACAGCAGCGGTGAAACGGGAAAAGTGACGGTGCACGTGACGGCACGCGGCATCGACAATAGGCAGGGACATGGAGCACGCTCGCAAAAGCGCGGTCCCTGGCGAAGGCGATGCATACGACCGCTTTACGGAAAGAGATGCACCGGCAAGGCGCCAGCACAACGCACCAGCAAAACGCACCAGCAAAGCCACCGGCTCTTACTGGTTGCTAGCAGTGCGAGCGGAGTGCTCCGATGCCGCGGCACATGCGGCTCGTGCGGCAACGCGAGGCCTGCGCCAGGGAACGCGCGATAACAGAAGCGGCGACTCTACCTGCGCACCAGCGCGCACTTGCAAAGATGTGTGAAGACCTGGAGCGTGCGGCGACGCGCAGCAGCGGGGTCTCTTGACGTCGATGGATATACCGCGCTGTGAGCACTGCCGGCGGCGGTTGCTTGAGCCCGCGGGCGCGGGCTCCGCTTTGACTTGCTCAGGCTTTCTGCGCCGCAGACGCGGCTGTGCTTTTAGCTTCGTTCACGGCCGCGCCGACGCGCTCGACGAACTCACGATCGACGCTCGAAAGCGCCTCGCGTTCGCCGTTGGCCGTTTGCACCATCAGACGATGCGTGATGTCCTGCGTCACCCACGTGAGCCAGCCCACAACCACCAGCATCACGCCACACACGATGCCCACCGGCGCGTGCAGTACGCCGCCAACAATCCCGCCGACGAGCCCTAGCAGCGAAATGGTGACGGGCAATACCTTGTTCTTCTCCACGGTGACGACCTGCACGCTGACGATGTCGCGCAGCGGAAAGACCTGGCCAGCGGATGAGAGCGCGTTGCGCGTGACAGACACGCCGCGATCGTTGAATGGGTTTTCCATCGAGATTGAATGCAAGCTGTTGCAAAGGGCGCAGGGTACCAGACTTCAAAGTTCCAACGGAAATCGGTTCTTTCACTGCCCGGCAGCGGATCGACTAGCGGGTCGCGGCGGGCAAGTACCCGATCCTGGCTGCGCACAGAAAAGCGCAGCATAATCGGAGGCACGAGGCGCACGGGGCGCACTGAATGCAGGTGCTTTCGCAACAGCTTTGCATGTGCGAACCCATCAGCGCTTCGCAACGATTCAAAGGTCAGATCGTGAAATCCGGACAAGGCGCGATATGCGTCGCTCTCATCGCCGCTGCGCTATTCGGCAGCGCCACGCCGTTGGCCAAAGCGTTGCTCGGATCAGTCGATCCGTTCATGCTAGCGGGACTGTTTTATCTGGGCAGCGGAGCCGGGCTCGGCCTGGGTATCGCGTGGCGTTCACTGATGTCGCCCGGCTCGCGACCCAGCACCGGCCATCGCATCAATAAAGGCGAACTGCCTTGGCTTCTTGGGGCAATTGCTACGGGCGGCGTCGCGGGTCCGGCGCTGCTGATGCTGGGACTATCGAGCACGCCAGCGGCCACGAGTTCGTTGTTATTGAATCTCGAAGGCGTATTAACCGCCGTAATTGCCTGGGCGATTTTCCGCGAGAATGTCGACGTTCAGATCTTCCTCGGCATGGTGGCGATCGTCGCGGGGGGCATGATCCTGTCGTGGCATCCAGGATCGACGCGCATACCCGTCGGGGCACTGCTGATTGTCGGCGCATGTCTGTGCTGGGCTATCGACAACAATCTCACGCGCAAGGTCGCTGCAAACGACGCAATGGTGATCGCGTGCCTCAAGGGCCTCGTGGCCGGTCCGGTGAATCTTGCGATTGCGATCGCCGCCGGCGCTTCGCTTCCATCTGCTGGAACCGTGGCGGCGGCAATGCTGACCGGCCTGGCCGGCTATGGCGTTAGCCTCGTGTTGTTCGTCGTCGCTCTGCGCCATCTCGGTACGGCGCGTACCGGCGCTTACTTTTCGGTCGCACCGCTGTTCGGCGTGATGCTGTCACTCGTCATCTGGCCTGCGCTGCCCGATCTGTCTTTCTCAGCCGCCGCTCTTCTGATGGCGCTCGGAATCTGGCTCCACGTGCGGGAAAGGCACGAGCATCGACATAGTCATGAGCGACTCGAACACACGCACCGGCATCGTCATGACGAACATCATCGGCACGAGCACGACTTTCCTTATTCCGGCGACGAGCCGCATACTCACCCGCACGTCCATCTGCCGGTCACGCATTCGCATGCGCATTTTCCCGATATTCATCACCGGCACCGCCATTAGCGCCCGGCCAAGACAGGCGAGGGCAGTCATCCGCTTGCGCTTAGTGCCTTGAAAAGCGCGTGATGATCGAATGGTTTCTGACAGCGCGGGTAGTGACGATAGCGTGCATCCACCGCGTCGATTCCATAGCCTGTGGCGAAAACGAACCGTATATGTCTCGATGCGAGCGCGTCCGCCACCGGATAGGACGGTTCACCATTCAGATCGACGTCGAGAATCGCCGCGTCGATGTGTTCGTTGCCTTCCTCGACCAACGTGACAGCTTCGCGCGCTCCCGAAATCGGTCCGACAACGCTTGCTCCAGCGCCTTCCAGCACGGTGGAGAGCGCAAGCGCGACCAGATAGTCGTCTTCGACTACCATGATCCTTTGACCTGTGAGCACGTTTGCGAACCCCATGTTCAACCCCTTTTGACCGCTGCCGCTAATGAACCGCAGGCATCGGTATTTCGATATGACACGAGACGCCGTCCGCATTGAACAGGAGCGCCGTCTTTGCGCCGAGAGTGAACTGCAGCGCCTTTTCGATCAATTGCTGGCCGAAGCCGGTCCGCGTGCTGTCCGGAGCGACACGCAAGCCGCTTTCGATCCAGTCGAACACCAGCGACGCAGCGCCCGGCAGTTCCGTTTCGACGCGCCAGCGCACCGCGAGCCGCGCCTCTTTGTCCTTGAGTGCGCCGTACTTCACCGCATTGGTCGCCAGTTCATGCAGCACCAGTGCAATTGTTTGCACGTTCCGAAAACCCAGCGGCACGACGGGCCCGCGCAGTTCGATGCGCTCGCTGTCGGCCACACCGAGCGCATCCAGTTCGAGGCGCACGATCTCCCGCAGATCGATCAGATTACCGTTTGCGTCGCCGATTAGCCCCTGTAGACGCCCAAGCGCCGCAAGGCGGCTCGTGAACGTGTCGAGTGACGAATCGCCTGCGAGCGTTTGTTGCGCGATTGACTGGATGACCGCCAGCAGATTACGCGTGCGGTGCTGCAGTTCCGCAATCAGAACCTCCTGACGTTCTTCCGCGTGCACCATGCCCGTTATCTCGACGAAGGCGATAACCACACCGTCGGTTTGCCGGTCGCCGTTGCGATAGGGGGCGAGGCGCACGAGAAAATGCGAAAGGCCGTCTTTCCCGCTGACCTGGCGCTCTCTCGGCTGGTTCGTAGTGAAGACAGCTTCGATATCGAGTTCCAGTCCGGGCAGATCGAGATGGCTGACGAGTTCCGTGATAGGGCGCCCCCGGTCAATGGGGCGAATATGAAAGATGCCGCCCATTGCCGGCGTAAACGAGCGAATGACCAGATTGCGGTCGAGAAAAACGGTCGCAACCGAGGTGCTCTCGAACAGGTTTTGCAGGTCGCTGTTGGAGCGGTCGAGCGCGTCGATCTTGCCGTTCAGTTCGAGATTGACGGTGTGCAGTTCCTCGTTGAGCGAAACCAGTTCTTCCTTCGACGCCTCCAGCTCTTCGTTCGACGACTGCAGTTCCTCGTTGACCGATACGAGTTCCTCGTTCGACGATTTGAGTTCCTCCAGCGCCGTTTCATACTCTTCGATCATCGATTGCAGGCGTTCGCGCGTGTCGCGCAACTCCTTTTCGAACTGCACGGCCGTGCCGTCATGCATCGACTGAGCGCGCGCAAGCGCCTCCTCGCGCGCGAGCCCTGGGCCCTGGTCCTCGAAGACAACGATATACATGTGCTCGCCATGCACCTGCTCGCTCAGCGGTTCGACGGTCAGGCTGATGATCTGCACGCGGCCGCCTTCGCCCTCGACCACCACGCCTGCGCGCGTAACCGTGCGGCCCGATTCGACAGCTTCGCGGAACACCGAACGCAGATCGAGGCTCAGTCCCTTGCGCGCCAAGGCGAACAGTTGCCGCGTCGGCACACCGGGGGCCGGCTCCAGGTACTTGCCCGTGCGGCCCGAGTAATACACGACGTCGCCCTCGCGCGTGACCAGCACGTGCGGCGGGGTGAACCGCTCGAGCATGTGGTTGTCCACCACGTGCCGGAGCCCCGCGCTACCCAGCGAAGGACGCGTGGGCGTGAGTGAAGCAATCTGCCCGATCCTCAGCGCGGATATGGTAGGGGCAAACGAAGTTGCGGCGCGACGTCGGCCCTGCGCCGGAAAATCCGGTGCTTCTTGTCGACGGGCGTAAAGAGTTCGTCGAACTGGCTGACGTTTTCCGACGTGCCCAGAAACAGATAACCGTCTGGACGCAACGCGTAGTGGAACGTCGGGATCACCTGGTTCTGGATTTCACTTCCGAAGTAGATCAGTAGGTTGCGGCACGAGACCAGATCGATGCGCGAAAAAGGCGGGTCGCGAATCACGCTGTGCGGCGAGAAAATACACATGTCCCGCACTTCCTTTGAAAGCACGTAGCTGCTGCCGTCTTCAACGAAGAAGCGCCGCCGCCGCTCTTCAGAGACGCCTTCGAGCAGCGGGAGCGGATACCGTGCCGCGCGCGCGACGCCGAGCGCGCCGTCGTCAATGTCGGTCGCGAAAATCTGCACTTGCGGCGCGGCGGTGCGGCCCTCCATCTGCTCGCGCAGAAGCATGGCGATCGAATAGACTTCCTCGCCGGTCGCACAGCCTGGCACCCACACGCGCACGGTATCCTCGGCGCCGCGTCCGTCGAGCAACTTCGGAAGCACCGTGTCGGCAAGCGTCTCGAAAGCCGGGGCATCGCGGAAGAAACTGGTGACGTTGATCAGCAGGTCGCGAAAAAGCGCCGCGACTTCTTCCGGGTCCGCGGTGAGTCGCGCGACATAGGCGTCCGGAGTCTGGATTTCGAGCACCTGCATGCGCCGCTGTACGCGGCGCAAGAACGTCTTGATCTTATAGCCGCTGAAGTCGTGCCCCACCTGATTGCGCAGGATCGCGTAGATCGCGTTGCGGGCTTCGTTGAAGTCGCTGGCGTCGCCTTCGCCGGACGGGCCTGCAGCGCGTTCGTCGAGCGTATCGAGCCCGTCGAGCATGAAGGCACCCGCTGCGAAGTTGACGAGCTTGCCGCCCATTTGTTCGGCAGGCACCGCGAAATCGACAAGGCCTGTCGCGATAGCGCTTCTGGGCATGTCCGCATGGTGCGGGCCGTAGCCGTCGCTAGCCTGGGCAAGGGTAAGTCCGCCGCGTTCCTTGATCGCCTTGATCCCCAGTGTGCCGTCTGTGTCCGCGCCGGAAAGGATCACGCCGGCAGAGAGTTCGCCGACGTCGGCAGCAAGCGTGCTCAGGAAAATGTTGATGGGTTTGCGCTCACGCCGGCTCCTGTCCTGTTCCTGAACATGGAGCGTTCGATTTGCCACGCTTACGACAGCATCGCTAGGCAGCAGGTAGACGTTGTCGGTCTGGATTCGCATGCCGTCGGTGATGGCATGCACCGGCATATCGGTAAAGCGCGCCACGATCTCAGGCAGCATGCTTTCGCGGTCCGGGCTCAGGTGCGTGACGATCACGCAGGCGAGACCCGGCTTTTGAGGCAGGCCGCGAAAAAAGCCTTCCAGGGCCTCTACTGCGCCAGCAGAGGCTCCCACGCCGACAATGGGGAAGTCGGTGGCTGGCGCCATTGTTTCTCCTTGGTTCATGCCTCGCTACGGCCGTGCGTGCGCTCGATATGCGTTGTGCGCACCGCGCCGTTGCCGCTGCCGGACACTGCACGACGTGCAACGTCCTCGTTCAGCAAGCACAAACCGACACCCACGACTTCACTGACGGTGCCGTAGCGGCCTTTATTGATTTCTTTCCGTACGAACGAAGCCAGATGCTCCGCCAAGCTGACATTGGATGCATGCTTGCTGAGCACGTGAGCCTTTCGTGACTGGTGGGATCACTCAATCTTACCCTTTCGATGCCACGACCGGCGCATTTGCTGCTTAGGGAGTCGCCTTGGGATCGGTCATGCAGTTGGTCACGCAACGACCGTTCCCGCTGCGCCGGGTGGATAGCCGGGCAGCCGGATATGGCCTGAACCGGCCTGAACCGGCCTGAGCCGGCGAGTGCTGCTTACCTGCCTGCAGACGGGCGCAAATCCGACGGCTTGCAGGTGTTACGTCGATATCCGGCGTACGGGGAGGTCGGCGCGCTGCCGCTTGCGTCGGTCACCGCGTTGGACGATGATGATGCGATGGTCTTCACCTGTGTGCGTGGGGGTAAATGTCATGGCTACTTTCGGTATCGACGCTGTGCGTATCGACCCTTCGACCGACCGCATCACGCACGTGCGCTGGGCGGCTGTCGATCCGGCAACACGTAGCTGGCTGTCTCCCACTTCGATCGTCGAGGTGCCTCAGGTCGTGGCCGCTATCCGTCGCGGCGACGCCGTCTGGTCTCTCTTTACGCTCGGCGGCACGCGCTTTCTCGGGCCGAAAATCGTCGCCGTCGCGCATACCAGCGGGCACGACGGGATCGACACCGACGTTCCGGACGGCCACATCGAAAAATGCATTGACGACCTGCCGCGCATCTAGCGCGCGGTCGGCTTTCACTGCACTTCGTCGGCTACCGCAATTCACCACCTCGGCCGATGGTCCGACGATTGGTTGCGCGCCAGGCTTGCAGCGGGCCCGCTGCATGTTCTTTATCGAGTCATGTCGATTTCCCAGTAGTCGGATCGTCGTATCGGTGTGTCCAACTTCTCAACTGAAAGGCTGACCATGACTACTGGAACCATCCGACTCCACCGTGTATTGCGCGCGCCTGCGGAACGCGTCTACCGAGCGTTCCTCGAACCGGACGCACTGGCGAAATGGCTGCCTCCGTATGGCTTTACTTGTCAGGTCCACCATTACGAAGGGCGCGTGGGCGGTACCTACAAGATGTCGTTCCGCAATTTCGTCAGCGGCAATAGCCACTCGTTCGGCGGCGAGTATCTCGAACTCGTGCCGTCCGAGAAAATCCGCTACACGGATCACTTCGACGACCCCAACCTGCCGGGCAAGATGTCCGCGACGATCACATTCCGCCCGGTGTCGTGCGGGACCGAGATCTCGATTCTGCAAGAGGGCGTGCCCGAGGTCATTCCCGTCGAGATGTGCTACCTCGGCTGGCAGGAATCGCTGATGCAACTCGCGAAACTGGTCGAACCCGAGATCGCCGACTGACCAGCGACACCACCGATTTTGTCCGGCGCCATCTGCGCGTAGACTGAATACAGGTCCCGCATCCGCTTGTAACGTGTCGTTCGTTGCATGCGGACGACGTGCTGCAAAGCGGCGATCTGCTGCAACGCGGCATACGACCAGGCGGGCGCCGGCTCACGACGGGAGGTGGCGATGACCGATTTCAACGAGGCGCGCGAGCGGATGGTCGAGCGGCAGATCGTCCGGCGCGGCATTCGCGATCCGCAGGTGTTGGCCGCAATGCGCGTTGTACCGCGCGAGGCTTTCGTGCCCGATTATGTTCGGGATCTGGCGTACGAAGACAGACCCCTGCCCATCGGCAACGAGCAGACCATTTCCCAGCCAGCCATTGTCGCCACGATGATCGAGGCCGCGGAACTCCAGCCCGGCGACATCGTGCTCGACGTGGGCACCGGTTCCGGCTATGCGGCTGCCGTCGCGGCGGCCATTGCCGCGCATGTTTATTCGGTCGAGCGACACGCGGAACTCGTTGCCACGGCCCGCGACATCCTCGCGCGGCTGAATATATCCAACGTCACCGTTCATCTTGGCGACGCCACGACAGGCCTCGCGGAACACGCGCCGTACGACGCGATCATTGCGGCGGCGGGGGGGCCGCATATTCCCGCTGCATGGCGCAACCAGTTGGCTATCGGCGGCCGGATCGTCATGCCGGTTGGTCGTGAGCTGCATTATCAACGGCTCGTCAAACTGGTTCGCCGCGGCGAAGACGACTATCGCAGCAGCTCGCTCGGCGAGGTAAGTTTCGTGCCTCTGGTAGGCGCCGACGCGTGGCCCGGACCGGATGCGGCTCAGTGCGATGCGGGCGGCATAGTCGGGACCATGGACACAGGCGGCACAGGTGGCACAGGCGGCGCGGACGACCGGCGTCCGTGCCCGATGAGCGCCGGCGCACACGCCAGCCGGCATCGCTTGCTCGCAGTGGCTTGAACGGTATCGCACGGCGCCGGGGAGACATCGACATGAACGGTTACCAGATCACGTTTTTCACACAGCACGATCGCCGTCATCGCGGCAAGCCGGTTGCCGACTGGCTCGTCCATCTGGCCGGCGAACTCGGCCTGCGCGGCGCGACCGTGATACCGGCAAGCGAGGGTATCGGCCACCATCGCCGCGTGCACTCGTCGCATTTTTTCGAACTGGCGGACCAGCCTTTGTCCATCGTGATGGCGGTGACGACCGAAGAATCGGGCCGATTGTTCGAACGCCTGCGGGCTGAGGGCGTGCATCTGTTCTACGTGAAGACAGCCGTGGAATTCGGCGTAGTTGGAGACGATAACAGCGGCGGGGTCGCGAATTAAAGAGCCGCATTGATCGCGACACAGCGATCAATGCGGCTCTCGTGAGCGTGTCGAAACGAATGTTAGCCGTCCGGTTACCGCGTTGGCATTCAGCCGTGTTGCTGCTTGCGCGCCCATTGCGCGAGACCGGCGCAGGCAATCAGCAAGCTGCCCGTGACGAAGAACACTGAATGCAATCCCAGGGCCACACCGATCTGCCCGCCGATCACCGGCCCGATCACCTGGCCGCTAAATTGCGCGGATTGCAGATAGCCGAGCATCTGACCGGTTTTGCTTTCGTCGACGGAGTGCCTTGCAAGCTTTGAGATGGCCGGCAGAAGACCGGCGAGGCTCATACCCATCAGCAATCGCAAGCCGGCGAGTTGCCACCATTGCGTGACGAAGGCTTGCGGAATCATCGCGATACCGGTCACGACCAGGCAAGCGACAATCACGTTCCAACTGCCGATGCGGTCGGCGAGTGCGCCAAGCCGGGCCGCCGTCAATATGCTGCCCAGCGCGGAACACGCCATGACCACACCGGCGATACGTGTAATGTTCCCAGGGGCCACGCCGAGCACGCCAATGTAGACGGTGATGATCGGTTCGATCGACATGTTGGCGAGCAGCACCATCATCGCGGTGGCGAGCAGCGCGGTGACGACCGCGTAGTTCGTGCGACGGGCAGGCGGTGCCGCGCTGGTGGTCTTGCGGGTGGCGGAGTCGGCAGGATGAAAATCTTCCTTGACGACGAAAATGGTCAGCAGGGCCGCGACCGCGATCATGGCTCCTCCCGCGAAAAACGTGCCGCGAATACCGAGCCACGCAGGCAACACGCCGCCGACCAGAGGGCCGATCAGACTGCCGGCCAGCGCGCCAGTCGACAAGATGCCGAGCGCCCAGCCCGCGCGCTCGCGCGGCACCTGAGTGCCGACCATAACGGTAGACGCGGACGCATAACCGCCGACGAGTCCCGCAATCAGCCTCAGCGCGACGAGTTGATGCACGGTATGCGCGACGCCGATCAGCGACATGACCACGGCCATGCCTACAGCCGCGCGGACCAGCATGGGCTTGCGACCATAGCGGTCGGCAAGCCGCCCCCACAGCGGCGCGGTAACGGCGGTTCCGAGGAACGTCGCGCCGAATGCGATGCCCGACCATTCGATGATTGCCGACTGCGATGACACGCCGAGTTGCTGCACATACAGCGGCAGGAACGGCAGCAACATGCTCAAGCTCACGAGCGTGGTGAACGATCCGAACACGCAGACAACCAGATTGCGCCGCCAGTAGTTTTCGTTGCGTTCGGCATAACCCGGCCGCGCGGACTGCAGTCCGGAAGAGAATGGGGAGCTGGCTGTCTGGTTCATGTCGTCCTCTGCGCGATGATCCGACCTGTGTGAGTCCAGTCAGTCTAGATTGCATCGCATCGCGCGAGAATCCACGGCACCCGGAAGATATTCTGCCGCCGAACGGTTTAATCCGGGCCGGTGATACTGCCGAGTACCTTGAAGTGCTTGCGCAGACGTGGCGCGGCAAAGTCGACGAATGCACGCACCTTGGGAACCGAAAGCCGCCCATGCGGTGTGAGCAGATGAACCGGCAGCGGCGCCTGTTCGCTGTCGGGCAAAACGATTTTCAGCGATCCCTTTTTGACTTCCTCGGCGACGTGATACAGGAACATCCGCGTGACGCCGTGACCGGCCGCCGCCGACGCGACGGCCGCACGAATCGTATTGACGATGAAGCGCGGCGTGAACTGAACGACCTGCGGTATCGGCGAGCCGCTCGACGTGGGAAAGGTCCATGAGTCCACGCCGAAGTGCGTCATTGAAATAATCTGGTGCTGTGCGAGATCGGCGGGGACCTTGATGCGCGGATGCTTTGCGAGGTACCTGGGCGAAGCGGCAACGACGCGTCTGACTTCACCCACGGGCACCGCGACGAGCGTCGAGTCGGCAAGATGCGCGATGCGCAGCGCCACGTCGATGCCTTCGTCGATCAGGCTCACCGGCCGGTCGAGCAACTGAAGCCGGATCGATACGGCGGGAAAGCGTTCGATGAATTCGTCGACGATTGGCCGCAGCAACTCTTCGCCCGCGGCGACGGGCGCGGTCACCGTCAGCAGACCGCGCGGCGCCGAGCGTTCGTGCGCGACGAGCATGTCCGCTTCTTCCAGGTCGGTCAGGATGCGCCGGCAGGCGGACGCATAACGCTTGCCCGCTTCGCTGAGCTTGATGCTGCGCGTCGTACGATGAAGCAGCGCCGTGTCCGTATGTGCTTCGAGGAACGCAATCGCACGGCTCACGGCCGCGGGCGAGCGGCCTAGCCTGCGGGCCGCGCCCGCAAGACTGCCTTCGTCCAGCGTGGCGATGAAAACTTTCATCGCGTCGATTCGATCCATGGCGATTCCCTCATGCTCGACCAGGTGATGGTGCAAGCATTATCGCTTCACGACCGCGCAAAAATAGCGACGCCGCACCCGTAAAAGTGGCGGCGTCGCGGCGCTACGTTACTTCGGGCAGTTTCAAACGATCGCGATTACCACGTCGATATTGCCGCGAGTCGCCTTCGAATACGGACACGTTTGATGTGCGGCATCGGTAAGCGCCTGCGCGGTCTCGCGGTCGATTCCGGGCAGGCTGACGTTCAGCCGCGCTTGCAGGAAATAGCCGCTGTCGTTCATCGCCAGATCGATTTCAGCGTCGACGGCGGTGTCTGCCGGCAGCGCGACTTGCAGCTTTTTCGCGGCGAGCCCCATTGCGCCGATGAAGCACGCGGACCATCCGGCAGCCAGCATCTGCTCCGGATTCGTGCCGGTCGCCGACGCGCCGGGCGAGCCGAGCTTGACGTCGAGCCTGCCGTCCGAGCTGCGCGATGCGCCATCGCGTCCGCCGGTGGTATGTGTCTTGCCGGTGTACAGCACCTTGGTTAATGAGTTCATGATTGAAGTTCGCTTAATAGGTGGTGGGAACACGTTGATTTCGAGTCTGACGCTTAGCTGCCCTGATAAAGCTTGTTCAGTGACGCGATCTCACCGCTTTTCGTCGCGCGAGCCAGTTCCTGACGCACTTCGGCACGGCTTTTCGCCGCAGTTTGCGTCGGCGCCCACTGGTGCGTTTGCTGCGTGTCCACATTGCTCATCGCAACCGTGGAAGGATTGGCGGCAAAAGCGGAAAGAGTGGTGGCGGAAAGAGCCAAAGCCACAGCGATCGTAGATACTTTCATGTCGTGCTCCGTAAGAGATAAAGTAAAAAGCGTCCGTGGACCAGGGAGCGCGCCGCAGTTCCGGCAATGCCGGCAAGACTGCGTCAGGAGCGCTGCCCGTGTTCCGTCGTTGAGGCATTGGAACGGCGGCGGGTATCTGGCTTGTGTCAGCAAAGCGGCGTATTGCAATGCTGTGTATCGCGTAAAGCCGCATATACACTGCGATACAAAGCCGCCGCCTGTGCAGTGAGATTCAGTGCATGACGCTATCTGGCGATTTCCCGGCTCTCTGACCTGTTCGCGGATGCGCCCGTGGATGAGCTTTTTGTCTGACCGAACCTCGACGCCGCGGGGCCGCCACGGGCCTTGGTGCAATGTTATGTGTCAGGCGCTAGCCCGGATACATTGCGACATAAATCGCCGCTCTCCGCGCGCTATAAAGCAGACATTGCACTATCAGGAGAGTCCGCATGAACACCCATTTGCTGAAAGGAAGCTGCCACTGCGGGGCCGTCAAATTCGAAGTGAACACGCCTGTCGCACCCGCGGCGCGCTGCAATTGCAGCTTGTGCCGGCGCAAGGGCGCGCTGATGACCCCGCCGTTCACGGCTGACCAGCTGACGATCAAGCAAGGCGAGGATGCGCTGACGCTGTACCAGTTCAACACGCGCGTGGCGAAGCATTTTTTCTGCAAGCACTGCGGTATTTATCCGTTTCATCAAACGCGCAAGGATCCGAAGCTCTGGCGCGTCAATATCGGTTGCCTGGAAGGCGTCGATCCGTATACGCTGGATGCCGGTCTTTCCGACGGCGCCAGTCTTTCCGTCGTGGAGGACGCATGAGGCGGCTGCTGGCAATCATCGCGTTTATCGCGGGCGGCATGGCTGCGGAATGGGCGCATCCGGTGCAGTGTTCAATGCTGTGTACGAGCCGGGTGCAGGTGAAACGTCAAAAGAGATGAT
This sequence comes from Paraburkholderia sp. 22098, assembly GCF_052045935.1. NCBI lineage: Bacteria > Pseudomonadati > Pseudomonadota > Betaproteobacteria > Burkholderiales > Burkholderiaceae > Paraburkholderia > Paraburkholderia sp. 22098. The sequence goes on from NZ_JBQEPV010000005.1 coordinate 172,590, forward strand.
CCATTGATGGACACGATCGACCACGTACTGATCGTCGACGACGATCGCGGAATCCGCGAACTGATCGCCGGCTACCTGGAAAAGAACGGCATGCGCGTTTCGCTTGCCGCCAACGGACGACAGATGCGCGCCGTGCTGGATCAAGGCGCGCCGGACCTGATCGTGCTCGATCTGATGATGCCCGGCGAAGACGGCCTCGTCCTGTGCCGCGAGTTGCGCGCGAGCAAGTTCCGCACGGTGCCCGTGCTGATGCTGACAGCGCGCAACGAGGAAGCGGACCGCATCCTGGGTCTGGAAATGGGCGCCGACGACTATCTGCCGAAGCCGTTTGCCGTGCGCGAACTGCTCGCGCGCATTCGCGCCGTGCTGCGCCGCGCGCGCATGCTGCCGCCCGGCATGCAGGTAACGGAGACTGCGCAAATGCTGGAATTCGGCGACTGGCGGCTCGACACCACGGCGCGTCATCTGCTCGACTCCGAGGGCACGATGGTCGCGCTAAGCGGCGCCGAATACCGTCTGCTGCGCGTGTTTCTGGATAATCCACAGCGCGTGTTGACGCGCGACCAGTTGCTCAATCTGACGCAAGGCCGTCAGGCGGATCAGTTCGACCGCTCGATCGACCTGATGGTGAGCCGCCTGCGTCAGCGCTTGCGCGACGTCGCGCGCGAACCGCGTTACATCAAGACGCTGCGCAGCGAGGGCTATGTGTTCTCGGCGTCCGTCAGTGCGATCGAGGATCAGCAATGAGCCTTATTTCGTCGCTGCACTGGCCGCGCACGCTCTTCGCAAGGTTGACGGTGATCCTGTTCTTTGGGCTCGCCTCTGCGCAGGCGTTGTCGTTCTGGCTCACCATGACCGAGCGCGACCAGACCATGACGAACGTGATGATGGGCTACATCGAGCGTGAGGTCGCGAGTTCCGTCGCGCTGCTCGACCATCTGCCCGCCAACGAACGTGCACAGTGGTTGCCGCGTCTCGCGCGGCGCAGCTACGAATTCATGCTCGGGCCGGGCGTGAGCGGTGGACCGGTGGACGCCAATCTGTCGGCGCGTGTCGCACGGTCTATCGACGAAGGCATAGGCACGAATTATCCGCTCACGGTGAATGCGGTCCCGGGCGACCGTGAACGGCTGCAGGTTCACTTGAAGCTCACCGACGGCACGCCGCTCACCATCGACATGCGCCCTATGTCCGGCGCGCCGTTATCGCGCTGGCTGCCACTCGTGCTGCTGCTGCAACTCGTCGTGCTGCTTGGCTGCTGCTGGCTGGCTGTGCGCACGGCCACCCGCCCGCTGCACGATCTGGCGGTCGCCGCCGACGCGCTCGGCCCGGATCTCAAGGCTGCGCGTCTGAGCGAAAGCGGGCCCTCCGAGGTCGCGCGCGCGGCGCGTGCATTCAATGCGATGCAGGAACGCATTGCGATGTACGTCACCGAGCGCATGCAGATTCTCGCGGCCATTTCGCACGATCTGCAAACGCCGATTACGCGCATGCGTTTGCGCGTCGACATGATGGACGCTGAATCTGAAGGCATCAAACTGCGCCAGGATTTGCAGGAAATGGAAGCGCTCGTGAAAGAGGGCGTCACCTATGCACGCACCTTGCACGGCGCAACGGAATTGCCGTGCCGTATCGATCCGGATGCGCTGTTCGACAGTCTGGTTTGCGATTATGTCGACGCCGGTCAGGCGGTGTCGTTGCAGGGCCGCTTCGGCATGCCGCTCATGACGCGCCCGCAGGCGCTGCGGCGTATCGTCGGCAATCTGGTGGACAACGCTCTGAAGTTCGGCGGCAGCGCGGAGATCGACGTGGCGATGTTGCCCGGTGGCCAGGCGAGCGTTGCCGTGCTCGACCGCGGCCCCGGCATTCCGGCCGATTCGCTCGAAGATGTATTCCAGCCGTTCTACCGGCTCGAAGCGTCGCGTAACCGTCAGACCGGCGGAACCGGGCTTGGCCTCGCAATTGCGCGCCAACTGGCGCTCGCCATGGATGCAACGCTTGAACTCCATAATCGCGCTGGCGGCGGGCTGGAGGCGAGGCTCACATTGCGCAATCTCGTGATGGCGTCGCCTGCCGCGGTGGCGTAGAGCGGCCACGGCAGCGTTCGCTGCAATGCATATCACGATTGATCGTTTGGCCGCGGCGGCGTGCATTGCTAGCATCGTCGACTTCTTCGTGAAGCGCCGCTGCCCCAATGACCCCAAGCAAAACGTCGCCCGATCTGCCGCCATCGCGTAGCCGCCGCCGGCTGCTGGGCCGTCTCGCAGCAGGCGGTCTGGTTGCGTCGCAAGCTGCGGCCGCCGGCGAACTGCTGCGGCCGCTCGAAGCCGCACCGTCTAGCCGCACGCCCGGCGCGCCCATACTCGATCATCCCTATGGAGTGCCGTCGCCGCGCGAAGCCGATGTGGTGCGCCGCAGCGCACGCGCATGGCCGCTGCCCGGCGCGGCCTCGTCGATGACGCCGCTCGCCGATCTTTTCGGCACCATTACGCCAAACGGGCTCGTCTACGAACGTCATCATGGCGGCGTGCCCGACATCGATTCCGATCAGCACCGCCTCGCGATTCATGGCCTCGTGCGCACGCCGAAACTGTTCACAATGGACGATCTGCTGCGCCTGCCCGCGGAGTCGCGAATCCACTTTCTCGAATGTTCGGGCAACACCGGCAGCGAGTGGAACGGTCCGAGCGGTCTGCCCGTACAACTGACTCACGGCCTGTTGTCGTGTTGCGAATGGACGGGCGTGCGTCTTTCCACGTTGCTGGAAGAGGTAGGCGGCGTGTCGACGCAAGGCAAGACCAAAGACGGCCCATGGCTGCTCGCTGAAGGCGCGGACGCCGCCGCGATGACCCGCAGCCTGCCGCTCCATCGCATACTCGATCGCGCGCTCGTGGTCTACGCGCAAAACGGCGAGCGCTTGCGGCCCGAGAACGGCTATCCGCTGCGGCTGATCGTTCCGGGATTCGAAGGCAATACGAACGTTAAATGGCTGCGGCGGCTGAAAGTGGTCGACGCGCCGCTGCAAACGCGCGAGGAGACGTCCAAATACACGAATCTGCTGGCGGACGGCAGCGCGCGCCAGTTCGTGTTCGAAATGGACGCGAAGTCTGTCATTACCCGGCCGTCGCCGGGGCATCGCCTCACCACGCATGGTTATTACCCGATCAGCGGCATTGCGTGGTCGGGGCGCGGCACCATTCGCAAGGTCGAAGTGTCGACCGATGGCGGCGCGTCCTGGCGGCTTGCGCGTCTGGAGAGCGCCGCACGCGATCGCGCGCTGACGCGTTTCGAAGCGGATTGGCGCTGGGACGGCGCGCCGTCCGCGATCGTTTCTCGTGCCACCGATTCCACGGGCTACGTGCAGCCCACGCGTGCGGAACTGGTCGCCGCGCGCGGCCTGAATTCGCAGTACCACTACAACGCGATCCAGCAATGGCGCGTCGATGCCAGCGGCGAGGTGCGCAATGCGTGAGCGCCGTTCAACCGGTAGTTCCGTCCGTTCAGCGTGCGTCGCGCTGGTGTCGATCATGGCGCTCGTTGCATGTTCAACGGTTGCTCCCGATGCCCGCAATGTAAGCGTGCCGCACGATATCGGCGCGCCGCTCACGGAGCAGGCTATCGCCGCATGGAACATCGACGTGGCGCCCGATGGCCGCGGCCTGCCGGCGGGCAGCGGCGACGTTGCGACCGGCGCGCACGTGTTCGCCGCGAAATGTGCGGCGTGCCATGGTGCGCAGGGCCAAGGCGGTCTCGGCGATCCGCTGGTGGGCGGCCAGGGCACATTGTCGAGCGCAAAGCCCAAGCGCACCGTCGGCAGCTACTGGCCGTATGCAACGACACTCTTCGACTATATCCGCCGCGCGATGCCCTACAACGCGCCCGAATCCCTTTCCGCCGACGAGGTCTATGCGCTCAGCGCATTCCTGCTGAACCAAAACGGCATCGTTCCCGCCGATACGCGGCTGGACGCAGCGTCGCTGCCGCGTGTCGCAATGCCCAATCGCGACGGTTTCGTGTCCGACCCGCGTCCGGGACGACTGTGACGCACCGCGCAAACAAAGGCTTGCGCGCGGCGCTCGCGCGTTGAAACATCGGGTTTATCACTCCAGCAGATATCCGTATCGGATTTGCTTCGTTGTCCTCGCGCGTGTGCGCCGGTACATTCATCTGACTGCGCCGGAACGGCGCTCCGCGAACAGATACGACGAAGAGTTTCCCGTGACGACAGCCTTTGCTCCCACCGCCGCACACGACGCCAGCGGCGCCATCGCCGATCAGCACATCGAGATTCGCGCTTTCGACGGCCCCGTCGGAGCCGAAGTGCTCGGGCTCGATCTCAGCAAGCCGCTCAGCCCGCAAAACTTCGCGCGCATTCACCGCGCGCATCTCGACCATCATGTGCTGGTGTTCCGCGATCAGCGCATCACGCCGGACGAGCAGATCGCATTTAGCCGCCGCTTTGGTCCGTTGCAGATTCACGTGCTGCACCAGTTCCAGTTGCCTGACTATCCCGAAGTTCTGGTGGTATCGAATATCGTCGAAAACGGGCAGCCAATCGGCCTTGGCGATGCCGGTCACTACTGGCATTCGGACCTGTCGTATAAGGAAAAACCGAGCCTCGGCTCGTTGTTGCACGCGCAGGAATTGCCGGCCGAAGGCGGCGACACGCTGTTCGCCAACATGCACCTTGCGTGGGACACATTGCCCGCGCATCTGCGCAACGCGGTAGAAGGCCGGTCTGCCGAGCACACCTATCTCGCGAAATACGCCGAGTTGCAAAAACGCAGCCCGTGGCGGCCGAATCTCTCTGCCGAGCAGATCGCGCAGGTAAAGCCGGTGGTCCATCCAATTGTGCGCACGCACCCTGAGACCGGGCGCAAGGCGCTGTTCGTGAGCGAACATTTCACGACGCGCGTGATTGGTTTGCCGGAAGACGAAAGCAGGCAATTACTCGATGAAATCTTCGCGCATAGCGTGCGTGCCGAGCATGTGTACCGGCACCGCTGGGCCGAGCACGACATGGTCTTCTGGGACAACCGCTCGTTGATGCACCTCGCGGCGGGCACGCCTGACCATCTGCGCCGCAAGCTTTATCGCACGACGATTGAAGGCGATGTGCCGTTCTGATTACGCCTCGCGCGCCGAGTGTAGCGCTATAGCTGACATCTCAGACAACTCAAACAATTCACACCTCTCGCCGACCGGAGTTCCGATGTTTGCCAGGTTTCATTCGACCGCCGCGCGGTCGTTGCTTGCCCGCCGTTTCGCTGCCACGTTGATCGCCGTCTCTGTCGGCGCGGCGGGCATGAGCGCTGCCGCGTCTGCGCGAGCCGAAGGACAGATCCGTATCGCCGAGCAATTCGGCATTGTCTATCTGCTCTTGAACGTTGCGCGCGATCAGCAGTTCATCGAGAAAGAGGGCCGCAAGCAAGGTCTCGATATCAAAGTGGATTGGGTGCAACTCTCCGGCGGGGCAGCCGTCAACGACGCATTGCTGTCGGGCGCGGTGGACATTGCAGGCGCCGGTGTGGGTCCATTGCTGACTATCTGGGACCGCACGCATGGCAAGCAGAATGTGAAGGGCGTGGCTTCGCTCGGCAATCTGCCGTACTACCTGGTGAGTAACAATCCGGACGTCAGGAGCATTGCCGATTTCAGCGCTAAAGACCGGATCGCCGTTCCCGCAGTGAATGTGTCGGTGCAGTCGCGCGTGTTGCAATATGCCGCGGCGAAGCGGTGGGGCGACAAGGAATACAACCGCCTCGACAAATACACACAGGCACTGCCACATCCTGACGCGGCGGCGGCGATCATTGCGGGCGGCACCGAAATCAGCGGGCATTTCGGCAATCCGCCGTTTCAGGATCAGGAGCTGGCAGCGAACCCGAAGGCGCACATCGTGCTGAATTCGTACGATGTGCTCGGCGGCCCAAGTTCGGCAACGGTGCTCTACGCGACGGAAAAATTCCGCGACGCTAATCCAAAGACTTACCGCGCTTTTGTCGATGCACTGGCCGACGCGTCCAGGTTCATCGCCGCCAATCCGGAAGCTGCGGCCGACATTTATGTGCGCACGAACAAATCGAAAATCGACCGAGCGCTGCTGCTGAAGATCATCAGGAATCCGCAGGTGGAGTTCAAGATTGCGCCGCAAAACACATTGGGGCTCGCGCAATTCATGTATCGCGTGGGTGCGATCAAGAACGAACCGAAGTCGTGGAAAGACTATTTCTTCGACGACCCCGCAACGGCCGCCGGCAGTTGAGCATGACGCGCCGCGTTTTTAACATCGACGGAATGCAGCGAGTGCCTGACGGTTCCGCGCAATCCATATCTCGGGAGCGATCCGATGGTGGCTAATCCTACGCTTCTCTTTCCAGACAACACCGAGCGCACGGCGCGCAGCGGGCCCGCCGTCAGCGAAAAGCTGCTCGCGGTGGAGAACGTCAGCCTGGAATACCGGACGCGCGAGCGCATTGTCCGCGCGACGCACGAGGTCAGCTTCGACGTCTTCGGCGGCGACCGCTTCGTGCTGCTCGGACCGTCCGGTTGCGGCAAGTCGACGCTGCTCAAGGCGGTGGGCGGTTTCATCGAGCCGGCGTCGGGCACCATTTCGCTCGACGGTCAGATCGTGCGCGGCCCAGGCGCCGACCGCATTGTCGTGTTCCAGGAGTTCGACCAGTTGCCGCCGTGGAAGACAGTGCTGCAAAACGTAGCCTTTCCGCTGCGCGTTGCGAAGAAGCTTTCTCGCGCGGAGGCCAATGAGCGTGCTCTGCATTATCTGGAGAAAGTCGGCCTCGCTGCGTTTGCGAACGCTTATCCGCATACGTTGTCGGGCGGAATGAAGCAGCGCGTGGCCATCGCGCGGGCACTCGCCATGCAGCCGCGCGTGCTGCTGATGGACGAACCGTTCGCCGCGCTCGACGCATTGACGCGCCGCAAAATGCAGGAGGAACTGCTGCGCCTGTGGGAAGAAGTGAATTTCACGCTGCTCTTCGTCACGCATTCAATCGAAGAGGCGCTCGTGGTGGGCAACCGCATTCTGTTGCTGTCGCCGCATCCAGGCCGCGTGCGTGCGGAATTGAACAGTCATCAGTATTCGCAGGACAGCTTTGGGCGCAGCGATTTCCAGCGCAGCGTCGCACGTATCCATCACCTGTTGTTCGACGAGACGGAGGCCGTGCAATGAGTTCGCCCGCTACATTACTGCCGCCGGTTCGCGAAGAATACGAGCGCCCTCTGGAACCGCTCGGCGAACTCGTCATTGAGGCGCCGTTGCCCCTCACGAGACGCATTTTCGCGCAGAGCTGGTTGCGCAAAACACTGATTGCGCTAGTGCTGATCGCTGCATGGGAAATTGCCGCGCGGGTGGTCAACAACGATCTGCTGCTGCCCACGTTCGGCGCGACGTTCAGCGCCTTCGTGCAGGGCGTGTGGTCCGGCGAATTGCTGCAAAAGACGGCCGTGTCGATGTCGGTACTGCTGCGCGGTTATCTGCTGGGCGCGGCGCTAGCGTTCGTGCTGACATCGCTTGCGGTGTCCACACGTGTGGGGCGCGATTTACTGTCGATGCTGACGGCGATGTTCAATCCCTTGCCTTCCATCGCGCTGTTGCCTATTGCGTTGTTATGGTTCGGTCTCGGCACGGGCAGCCTGTTGTTCGTGCTCGTGCACTCGGTGCTGTGGCCGCTGGCGCTCAACACGTATTCCGGCTTTCAATCGGTGCCCGCCACGCTTCGCATGACCGGACGCAACTATGGGCTGACGGGGATGCGCCACGTATTGCTGATTCTCGTGCCGGCCGCATTGCCGTCGATTCTCGCGGGCTTGCGTGTGGGCTGGGCATTTGCCTGGCGCACGCTGATCGCGGCAGAACTCGTGTTCGGCGCGAGTTCGGGCAACGGCGGGCTTGGCTGGTACATCTTTCAGAACCGCAACGAGTTGTACACGGACCGCGTTTTCGCGGGGCTCGCCGCGGTGATCGTGATCGGACTGCTGGTCGAGCATTTGGTGTTCGATACGCTGGAGCGGGTTACGGTGAGGCGCTGGGGGGTGCAGCAGTAGTTACGGGCGCTGCGGCCGCTGGGCGAACGGCACGCACGCCGCCACGCGCTTCGCTGCACAAGCGATCCGCGCACCAGCACACCGGCGCAGTAAATTACTGACGCAACCGCACCATCACCCGCGCGAACGTGCCGCACCCACCGACAACGGCCGGTCTTTCTCTTCGTCCTTCACTTCGTTGCGTCCTGCAAGTTCGGCCGTCGTTTCCGCGCCCAACAGAAACACCGCTGCGGAGAAGTAAAGCCACATCATCAACACCGCGAGCGAGCCCGCTGCACCGAAAGAACTGGCTGTGCCCGCATGCGTGAGGTAAAGGCCGAAGAGGTGCCGGCCTACCGAGAACAGAACTGCCGCCGTCATCCCGCCAATCGCGGCGTGCATGAAACCCACGTGCGCGTCCGACATCCATCTGAGAAGCGCGGTGAATGCGGCGCCCAGCACGATAAGTCCGATTACCGTTTGCAGGATCGCGGTGACGACGACCAATGGCGAATCGCCGAATAACGCATGGCCTGCATACGTGATCGCGGTGTCGAGCACGAGGGATACGACGAGCAGAAAGCCGAGGCCGAGCACCATGCCGACCGACACCAGCCGGGTCCGCACGAGCCAGGTGATGCTGCCCTTGCTTTTGGCATCTTTCGCAGCTTCGAGGACGACATCGAGCGCGGTGTTCAATGAAGTGAAAGTCGCGGATGCGCCGACGATCAGCAGCACGAGGGACACCACTGCGGCGATGCCCCCGCCGCTCGCCCGATGCGCGTGCTCGACGATGGTCTGCATCGCCTCGGCCGCGTCTTTGCCGAGAATGCCGCGCATCTGATCGAACAGACGTCCGCGTGCCGCATCTTCACCGAAGAACCAGCCGGCGACCGCCAGCACCATGAGGAGCGTGGGCGCCAGCGAGAAAGCCGAATAGAAGCCGACGCTGGCGGCCATCATCGGGCAGCGGTCCGACATGAAACGCTTGCCTGCGTTGACGCCGACGGTGAAAGCGTTACGCAACCATCCGTGGTTTTTCGACACCGCCGCGCGGGATGAGATCTTGTTCATATACGCCTCGCCATTGAACTTGATGACGCTCCGCGGCTCCGGTTAACCGGCGGCTAAGCCCGCCCGGCGGGCCGCAGCGCTGGATTGCACTGCGCATCCCTTGTGCCTGCCCGCTACGCGAGCCGAGGCTGTCAGCGTCGGTATCGACATCGGCATCCGGCGGCTTGCCCGTCTGCGCTGTCCGATGTCGACTAGCGCCTCATCGAAACGCGCGCGGCCGCCGTAGTTTTTCTTTTCCGCCGCAGCAGATCTTCTCGTTTGTCCAATGGCCGCTCAAAGCCGATAGTTCAGTCACCGAGGGCGCACTGCAAAACCCGCTCAGCAAGCGGCACCCGGCCAGGCAGCACGCCAGGCAGCGCGCTCTCATATCTGAATCTAAATACTTTGGAGCACAACATGAATACGTCGGAAAAAGTCGCAGTGGTGACGGGCGCGTCGCAAGGCATCGGCGCCGAATTGGTTAAGGCTTTCCGCCAACGCGGTTATCGCGTGGTCGCTACGGCGCGCGGCATTACCCCGTTCGACGACCCGAACATCGCCACGGTCGCCGGCGACATCGCCGACCCGGCCACCGCGCGGCGCGTGATCGCAGAAGGTGTCGCCCGGTTCGGTCGCATCGATACGCTCGTCAACAACGCGGGCGTCTTCCTCGCGAAGCCTTTCACCAGCTATACGGCAGAAGACTACGCATTGGTGAAAGGCGTGAACCTCGACGGCTTTTTCAACATTACCCAACTCGCCATTGCCGAAATGGAAAAGCGCCAAAGCGGGCACATCGTTACCATTACGACGAGCCTCACGGATCATGCTGTTAGCGGCGTACCTTCGGTGCTTGCATCGTTGACGAAAGGCGGCCTGAACTCAGCGACGAAGTCGATCGCCATTGAATATGCAAAAGCGGGGATTCGGGCCAACGCAGTGTCGCCGGGCATCATCAAATCACCGATGCATGCGGTCGAAACGCACGCAGCGCTTGGTGCCCTGCACCCGGTCGGCCACATGGGCGAAATGGACGACATCGTTCAGGCCGTGCTGTATCTCGACGCGGCGCCGTTCGTGACGGGCGAAATCCTGCACGTGGACGGCGGCCAGAGCGCCGGTCACTAAACCCATCGAAAATCACCGGGCGCCGATTGGCGGCGCCCGCTTTACCATGGAGGGCGACATGCCTATCGTCACGATTCAGGTTACGCGCGAGGGAACGAAGCCTGGCGCATCGTCGGTCACCGCCGACGAGAAAGCGCGCTTGATCAGCGGTGTCAGCCACGTGTTGCTCGACGTGCTGAACAAGCCGCTCGAAGCCACGTTCGTCGTGATCGAAGAAGTGGACATGGAAAACTGGGGTTGGGGCGGCTTGCCGGTTCAGGAATACCGCAAGCAGAAAGCGCTGAAAAGCGGCGAGAGCGGCAAGACCGATTGAGCCGCGCGGCTACCGCGCGCTGGCTTCCGCAAGAAGCCACTCCTTGAATGCGACCACCGCGGGCTCGTTGCCGTTGTCCTTTCGGTGGACCACGTAGTAGGCGAGTTCGCAAGTCTGCGCCTCCGGAAATGGCCGGACGAGACGGCCCTCCGCGATGTCGCGTTCCACCAGACAGGTTCTGCCGAGTGCCACGCCATTGCCTGAGATTGCGGTGTGGATCGCTGCGGCCGAGTCGTTGATTTGCAGCCCGCGGTCGCAATCGACGACGCCCGCATTACCCGTTTTCTGCACCCAGGAACGCCAGGTGGGGAAGGTGGGAGCCATGCGCATCGATATGTCGTGTATCAACGGGTGGTAATTCAGATCGGCGGGTGTCTTAAGCGGATGTTCACCCGCGAGTAGCGCGGGGCTGCACACCGGGAAGAACTCGTCGCGCATCAGGAACGTCGCGGTAAGCTCCGGCCACTGGCCGGTGCCGTAGCGAATGCCGGCATCCACTCTGTCGGCGGTGAAGTCGACGAGTTTGAGCGACAGGTCGATGCGCAGATCGTAGCGCGGATAGTTGCGCTGAAATCGTTCCACGCGATGCAGGAACCACTTGTCGGCGAGAGCTGGCGGCACGGTGACCGTCACCGTGATGCGCTCCTTGCTGGCCTTCAAACGCTCTACAGCCGTCGCGAGCAATTCAAAACCCGCCTGCAGTTCGGGCATGGCCGCGCGGGCCGCGTCGGTCAGCATGAGCCGCGACGCGCCCGACGTCGAGCGATGAAACAGCTCGATCTCCAACGTTTCCTCCAGCCCGCGAATCATCTGGCCGATCGCGGCGGGCGTCACGTGCAGTTCTTCCGCAGCGGCGACATAACTCAGATGCCGGCCGACCGCCTCGAAAGCGCGCAGTGCATTCAGATGATTGGGTGCTCGCATGGGCCGTCGCCAAGCCTGGTTGGTTAAGATTGACGCATGCTGGCAGGCGGACCTGGCGTCGTCAATACCGGAATGCGGCGGCGCCGCATGACGTCAACCCGGTTGCGCCAGCAACTCGCGAATCTTTGCCTCCGTCTGTGCATAATCGCCTTCGCCGAAGTGGCTGTAGACGACGTGACCTGTCTTGTCGAACAGATACAGCGCGGGCCAGTACTGGTTATTGAAGGCGTTCCACGTCGCGTACTGGTTGTCGAGCGCCACCGGATATTGAATGTCGAACTTCTTGAGTGCCGCGCTCACGTGCCCGGCGTCGCGTTCGAACGGGTATTCCGGAGTGTGAACGCCGATCACTTCCAGTCCCTGATTGCCGTATTGCTTGTACCAGCTCTTCACGTACGGCAGCGTGTTGACGCAGTTGATACATGAATACGTCCAGAAGTCGACCAGCACGACCTTGCCGCGCAGTTGCGGCAGTGTGAGCGGCGGGCTGTTGAGCCACTTGTCGATGCCGGTTATCTGGGGCGCGGCCGGCGGATTGCGTTCAGCGGCGGTAAGCGCGCTGCCGCGCGTCGCAAGCAGACTGGCAAGCAGCGCAAGCGCGATAAATGAGCCGGCAGTGGCGATCGTTTTGAGTCGGGCGTGCATGATCGAATGTCCTTTTAGAAGACGCGGGTTGCGCACAAGGGTTGATCGGTAGACATGACGTCATTGGGCGCCGCCGACGTATCTGGCATGTGTCGCTGCCCAAGCTCGTGCGCAATGTTTTGTGTCAGCACTGCCGCCCGATACGCTGAGATACAAAGTCACGCCCGCCCCGCGAGGCTCAACGACTTTTGTGTCGCACTGTATCCAGGCAGCCGCCGATACATGAGCTTGCACTTCGCCGCGTGCGCCGACACAAGCCCGATACGTGCCGGTAGTTCAATGCATGTAAGCGTTCCGCGCTGGTCTGCTGACCTGGCCGACGAACTCATTGAACGAAAGGACATCGTTATGCTGCTCATACTTCTCGCCTTTGCCGGCGGCATGCTCACCATTCTCAGTCCGTGCATTCTCCCGGTCGTGCCCCTCGTGTTTGCGCGCGTCGATCAGTCATTCGTCCGGCACGGGTTGCCGCTGCTGGCCGGCATGGCGCTGACCTTCGCGGCCGTCGCGAGTCTCGCCGTGGCCGGCGGCACCTGGGTCGCACACGTCAACGAATACGGCCGGTGGATCGCGCTCGCGTTCTTTGGCGTATTCGGCGCTGCGCTGCTGTTCCCGACGCTGGCCGAGCGGCTCACGCATCCGCTCGTCAGTGCCGGCAATCGTCTCGACGGCGCATTGCGCCGCGACGGCGGCGAACCGCGCGTGGTGTCGTCGGTGCTGCTCGGCGTCGCGACCGGGCTGCTGTGGGCTCCGTGCGCGGGCCCGATTCTCGGTCTCGTGATGACCGGTGTGATCCTGCATCGGCCAGGCGGTGCGAGTGTCTTGCCGTTGCTCGCGTTCGCAGCGGGCGCGGCGACTTCGCTTGCCATCGTCCTCGCCATCGGCGGGCGGCTGCTCACCACGCTCAAGCGCTCGTACGGGGTGAGCGAGCGCGTGCGCCAGGTGCTCGGCGTGGCGGTGCTCGTTTCCGCTGGGGCAATTGCGCTCGGCGTGGATACGCGTGCGTTGGCCTATGTGCCTTCGCTGAATACCACCGGCATTGAAGGAAAACTGGTTCAGCGCTGGTCGCCTCGGGCGAGTGCGCAGCGCCCGGACCACGGCGGGTTGCTGAAGGTCAGCGCGAGCGCTGAAGGCAGCGAAGTATCTAATCCGATGCGCGTTGCCGCGCCGCTTGCGCTGCCCGTCGAAGGCGCAATGCCGTCGCTGTCGGGCGCGGTGGACTGGCTGAATTCGCTTCCGCTGAAAACGGCCGATCTGCGCGGCAAAGTGGTGATCGTCAATTTCTGGACGTATTCGTGCATCAACTGTCTGCGTACGTTGCCGTATCTGAAGACGTGGTCGAGCCGTTATCGCGATCAGGGGCTCGTGGTCATCGGTGTGCACGCACCGGAATTCGCGTTCGAACACAACATTGCGAACGTGAAGCGAGCCGCGGCGGATCTGGGTGTCGATTATCCGATCGCGATCGATAACAAGCTCGCCGTGTGGCAGGCGTTCGACAATCAGTATTGGCCGGCCTTTTATATCGTCGATGCGCACGGCGACATCCGCTATCACCATTTCGGAGAGGGCGGGTACGAGCAATCGGAAGAAGTCATCCGTCAATTGCTGGCGGACGCGGGCCATACGAAGCTGCCGGCGCCGGCGGGTGCGGCGAAGGCGACGGGAATCGAAGCTGCCGCCGACCCGCGGGATTTGCGCTCGGGAGAAACTTACGTCGGTTATCGGCAGGCGGAAGGTTTTGCGTCGCCGGAAACGCTCGCGCCAGACGTGCTTCGCACTTACACGTCGCCCGCACGACTGCCTTCCGGAAGCTGGAGCCTCGACGGCGAGTGGAATGTCGGCGGCGAGCGCGCGCAATTGGCCAAAAGCGGTGGAAAGATCGCCTACCGGTTCCACGCGCGCGACCTGCATCTTGTGCTGGGGCCGATGGCGGACGGCAAGCCGGTGAGGTTCAAAGTCACGATCGACGGCAAACCGCCGGGCGCTTCGCATGGCGCGGACACGGACGCGAACGGCGTCGGCGTTGTCAATGAAGACCGGCTTTATCAGCTCGTGCGGCAAAGCGGGCCGGTTCAGGACCGAACGTTCGAGATCCAGTTTCTCGATTCAGGGGTGAGCGCATACGCATTTACATTCGGCTAGCACAACCGAAGTTCGCTTGCGGAGCCGGCCGGGACAGGCAAGTGCGGCACGCTGTCCCTGCCTGCGCGGCGCGGCGCACGAGAGCGACGCGACGACCTTCCTGCAAGCGCGCCGTGGAATGCGACTTGCTGCGCTGCGATAGTTTTTTATTGCAAATCGTGACACATGTCCCAGACAACGAGTAGCTGCCAGAGATGGAGCGCCCGCCAGGTGCGGGTATTGCACGAGGTGCCGCGCGTCCTCGTGGTCGACGACAACGCGGGCGCCGCGGAAGCGCTTGCTACCTATCTTTCGTACGAGGGTGTAGAAGCGCGTGCGGCGATTGGTTGTAATGAGGCGCTGCGCTGCGTGAAAGACTGGGTGCCCGACGTGGTGGTGCTAGACATCATGATGCCGGAGCGCGACGGCTATGAAACGGCAAGCGCGCTGCGCACCTATCTGCCCACGCCGAGTCTTGGCATTGTCGCATTTACCTCGCTCGACGAAGACCATGTACGGGAAACCGGGCGTGGCCGTCACAATTTCGACGGCTACTGCCGGAAGGGCACCGCGCCGACCGCTTTGCTTGCGCTGATGCGAATTCTCTGGCGAGAGACAAATTAATTGTCTTTGGTGAAGGCGGCCGCGGCGGTTTCTGAGGACGCGCGACCGATAAAGATGAGAGCGCTGCCCATGCAGTTCGTGCGGCCCGGTTGATGCACGAGCCGCACTGCCTTCGTCAGCCCTTGACGTGGCTGCTCGAAAGCCAGCCGCCGCTCACGCCGATCTGCGCGATCTGCTTTGCCACCGCATCGGCCAGCCGCGTTGCGTCGGCAGACACGCCAGCGCGCTTCGTTTCGGAGACCGCGTGCAAACCGCCGCCCACGGCCGCCGACGTCACGATACCTCCCGCCGCCGCGCCCACGCCCGCCGTCTCGGCCATGCCCGGCGTCTTACCGCTGTCGGCGCTTGCGTCGAAGGTTTGCACGAGCCGCGGCGCGCCGCCTGCGGGCTTATAGAAGATCTGCACCGAACTGCTCACCTCGCTCTTGCCGGCCCCGAGACCGATCAGTGTCCGACGGCGGCGGTTTCCCGCGTCGATCTTATCGAAGCTGCCTTGCACCATCAGCACGTTCTGATCGGCGGGCGCGGGTATGTCGGAGCGGATCGCGCGCAGGCCCATCGACTGCAACTGGTGCACGATTTCGTTCGCGACCTGCTCACGGACTTCGGTTGCGTCGTTGGCTTGCTCCTGCGCTGCCGATGAACCGCCAATATGCGTCTTCAATTTCTGCAGCATGCCGCCGTCGAGCTTCACCTGGTCGGCTTGCGTATCGAACGTGTAGACGTAGATGTTGTCCGGACGCACCGTCGGCTGCGCGGTCGCTGCGCTCGTATTGGTGACGCTGCCGCCCGCGCAGCCCGTCAGCAACGCGCTGACGCTGACAAGTGCGATGCAGGCAACACGGGCAGTGTTCTTCTTGATGAGCTTGATTGAATTGAGCATGGTTGTCTCGTTGTCGGCACGCGGTGCCGTAGTGTTCGAACCTGTCTTCCGATGACCGGCAACCGGGGGATCGTGATCATCGGCGACAGGTATCGCACGTAAAGCACTCTTGATCGCTTGCGTTCTGTTTCGTACGCACCGGCAGCGAAACGAAGTATGGGGGAGGCGCTTGTCCAACTCCATCGAACAATTATTTCGCGCAATGTCACGCGCCAGGCGGGCGTTTTTGCGTGGGAGCAATGCGCCGCGGACAGCTGAGAAGCGTCGCGCGGACATGGTCGGCGCAACGTGCAGAAGGGTTCAGTTCAACGCAAGCGTCACGATGCAGCAGAGCACGAACACAAGCAAAGCGGCGGCAACGGCCACATCGACTGGATAACGCATGCTTCACTCGCACGGGCGTTTAGACAGCCTTTATCGTAATCACCTGACGGAAGACGAAAAAGCGGCCAGTGAGCGGCAATGTGCGAGAACTAACGCTGCGCGACGAACGTCGGCGAGGGCCTGTTCGCGGCAGCGCTTCCAGTGGGAGTCACGTTGCTGCGAGTGTTACTGCGGCTTCGTCTGCGGCGCGTTGTCAAACGGCATGCGCGGCGGCTTGCTGGCTGCGGCGAGGTCTTCCGACAGGCTTGTGCGCAACGTGGCGATCGCCTGGTCGGGATTGGCGGGCTTCAACTGTTCCCGGGCGAGCGAGTCGTACACGTAGTGACGCAGCATCGGGTCCTGCGTCCTGTTGAGCACGTCGTGATACACGGCGACGATGTCGCCCGGGCGTCCGCTCAGCGCGTACAGTCGGCGCAACTGTTCGAGGTCGTTGATCACGGCGAAACCGGGGCCGATGGGAGGCATCGGACCCGTCGGGCCCATCGGGCCCATCGGATCCATAGCGTCATGCGGTTCTCGCGCGCCGTCGCTATGTGGCGCTTCGCCATGATGAAAGGTAGGCGGCGCCGGCAGGCTGTCTTCCGCATAGGCGGCCATTGCGGCCACGGTCAGCACGGCGGCCACCGCCGCGCCAAAAATCTGTTTTTTCATGAGGTCGCTCCTATCGACAGAGCGCCGGCGCGACAGTGCGCCGACTCATCCTAACGATAGACGAGACGCCGTTGGGCCGGGTTACACACTGGCTTCTCCACGCTTACGAAGTCTTGCGCCCATGCCTTTCGCCAGGCGAGCGATTCGCGTCGCGCGGCGTGCGGGAATGGCGCATGCGCTGGCGCAATAGCGTGGGATGGCGCATGATTGACGCAATGTGCCGTCCGACCCCACAACCGCGCATCGCTGTGGCGGGGCGCGGCGCACCGGATACCGCGGGCGCCTGCATCGCGTGAATCTTGCGGCGAGGCGCCGGTGGCGATTGTTCAACCGTAAAGGAGGATTTCGCATGGACCGACCTGATACCGCCAATCCGTTTGGCGATTTCACCAAAATGCTGGAGCAGTTCAAGCTGCCCGGGTTCGACGTGCCCGCTATCATGGAAGCACGGCGCAAGGACGTCGAAGCACTGGTTCAGGCGAATCAGACAGCGTTCCAGGGCATGCAGTCGCTCGCGCAGAAACAGGCCGAGATGCTGCGCACGACGCTCACCGAGTTGCAGTCGCTAACGGGGCAACTGGCGGCGAGCGGTTCAACACCTTCGGCGAAGACAGCCGAGCTGATTCAGCAAAGCTTGCACAAGTCGCTCGCGGATATGCAGCAGCTCGCACAGGCGGCGTATCAGACGCAAGCCGAGTCGTATGCGGTGATCGCCAAGCGCGTGGAAGAAAACGTGCAGGAATTGCGCTCGCTTTTGCAACAGCAACAGCAACAGCCGAAGAAGTAACGCGCAAGAGTGCTGAATCGCTTCTCTGCGACTGACGTTGCAGAGAGCCAATGCCGCGAATGGCCGTCGGATTCCGTCGGGCCGTTCGCGGCTTTTTCTTGTATTGAGGCCGCCCCGAATGCGGCGCAATGTGCGTCAGCGCACGCTTTTACGTTGCCTGCTTCGACGCCGCTTCCTTCGCCGGACTTTTCGAGCTTTGCGAAGTCGACGATTTATTGCCCGCGTCCGCAATCACGCGATGCACGAAGCGCAGTTTGTCCACTACCGGTACGGCCAAAGTGAACGGGTAACCGTCCGGCATGCCGAGGCTGCGGTTCAGGCTGTTCAATGCGTAGGTGAGCGGATACCAGCGCTTCATCAGATTATCGAAGCTTGCGTCTTCAACCGGCGTGCGGTCGGTCAGCGTCGGTTCGCTGGGATCGTCAGGTAGCAGCGCGACGCCGTACGAGGTCGATGTGTCCAGCACGTCGACGATCAACATGTAGTGCGCCCACGTTTCCGCCCAGTCTTCCCACGG
Organism: Paraburkholderia sp. 22098; assembly: GCF_052045935.1. Classification (NCBI taxonomy): domain Bacteria; kingdom Pseudomonadati; phylum Pseudomonadota; class Betaproteobacteria; order Burkholderiales; family Burkholderiaceae; genus Paraburkholderia; species Paraburkholderia sp. 22098. Next base: position 190,666 of record NZ_JBQEPV010000005.1, read on the forward strand.
ATGCATCGTCGCATACGCGCTGATGTACGACGCCTGCCAGTCGGCCGGCGCGCCGTCGCGATAGTACGCGTCGAGTGCTTCGCCGTAATCGGCGCGCTCGTCGCCAAAAAGCTTGCGGAACGGTTCGAGCCAACGCGGGTTGTTCTCCACCAGTTGACTGAAGTAGTAGTGGCCGATTTCGTGGCGGAAGTGGCCGAGCAGCGTGCGGTACGGCTCGCCCATTGCGGTGCGCACTTTTTCGCGGTGGGCGTCGTCGGCCTCGGCGATATTCAGCGTGATGAGTCCGTTGTCATGCCCGGTCATCACACGTGAACCGTCGCCGCCGTCCTCCAGAAATTCGAACGCGAGACCGTGCTCGGGATCTTCCTGGCGCGATTCGATATCGAGGCCAAATTCGGCCAGCGTGTACAGCAGCCTGCGTTTCGCCACTTCCAGCCGATACCAGTAAAGCCGGTTATCGGGCTCGCCGAGATTGGGAATGGTGTGTGTCAGCTGGCATGACTGGCATAACGTGTCCTCCGAATCGGCGGGGATCATCCAGTTACAGACGTTTTCAACGGAGTAGTTATGGCATTGCCGGTAAAGCGCGCCGTCCGCTTCCGGGTGCAGGCTGCGCCAGCGCCCTTCGCCCGCGTCTTCGAAAGCGCTGATCTCACGCAGTTCCGGCACATAGCCGAGTAGCGCCTCGCAGCGCTCGCACAGGACGTTCTCGAAGAACACGAGGTGCGAGCAGCGATTGCAGTGGAACGTTTTCATGGACGAAGCCTGAGCGGTGAGTGACGGTAAGGAGCGTGGACGTCGCGCAATGTTCATGCCGCATTTGCCAGACGTCACCGCTTTAACGCACAGTATGGGCATGATCGTGCATCGGCGCCGCCTCTATTTGGTGCACGGCGCTGCCAACAGCAGTACCGTGGCCGCATGCGGCTTTCAGACGAACGGCATAAAGCTTGCTTTTGGCGGGCTGCCAACCACAGACCAGGAGTCCGGTGTGTCCATACGCGTCGCGTTGAACCACGTCACACATTACCGTTACGACAGGCTGGTTGCGCTGTCGCCCCAGGTCGTGCGTCTGAAGCCCGCGCCGCATTGCCGGACTCCGATCCTTTCTTATTCGATGCGGGTCGAGCCGGCTCAGCACTTCATCAACTGGCAACAGGACGCGTTCGCCAACTATCAGGCGCGGCTCGTTTTCCCGGAAAAGACGCGTGAGTTCAAGGTGACTGTCGATCTGGTCGCCGAGATGGCCGTCTACAATCCGTTCGATTTCTTTCTCGAGCCGTCGGCCGAAAAATTTCCGTTCGACTATTCGCCTGACCTCGCTCTCGAACTCGCGCCGTATCGCGTGAAGCGCCCCATGACACCGCGCTTCGCTGAGTTCGTCGAAAGTATCGACCGCGCGCCGACCGCGACCGCGGACTTCCTGGTCGCGTTGAATCAGCGGCTGCAACGCGAAATCCGCTACCTGATCCGGATGGAGCCCGGCGTCCAGACGCCCGAGGAAACGCTCGTGAGCGCCGCCGGATCGTGCCGCGATTCGGGCTGGCTGCTAGTCGAGACGTTGCGCCAGTTGGGCCTTGCGGCGCGCTTCGTGTCGGGCTATCTGCTGCAGCTTGCGCCCGATATCAAATCGATCGACGGCCCGAGCGGCACTGAAGTCGACTTCACCGACCTGCACGCATGGTGCGAGGTCTATCTGCCAGGCGCCGGCTGGATCGGGCTCGACCCGACTTCGGGTCTGCTTGCGGGCGAAGGTCACATTCCGGTCGCCTGCACACCGGAACCCGGCAGCGCCGCGCCGATTTCGGGCGCGGTGGACGAATCCGAGGTCGAGTTCAGCCACACCATGTCGATCAGCCGCGTGCTCGAAACGCCGCGTGTGACCAAGCCCTATAGCGACGAAGTCTGGAGCGACGTCCTCGCCATGGGCGCACACGTCGACCGTCGACTCATGGACATGGATGTGCGCCTCACGATGGGCGGCGAGCCGACGTTCGTGTCGGTGCGCGACCGCGACGCCGCCGAATGGAACACGGACGCGCTCGGCTCGACCAAACGCGGCTACGCCGTCGCGCTGATGGATAAGCTGCGCTCACGCTACGGCGCGAACGGCTTCCTGCATATCGGCCAGGGCAAGTGGTATCCGGGCGAGCAGTTGCCGCGCTGGGCCATGTCGCTGTACTGGCGTGCCGACGGCGAGCCGTGCTGGCAGAACCCCGAGCTTTTCGCCGACGAACGCGAGCCCGGCACCTACACGGCCGCCGACGCGCAGCGCTTTCTCACGCACCTCGCCACGAAGCTGTCGCTCGACGAAGACTGCATCCTGCCCGGCTTCGAAGATGTCTGGTACTACCTGTGGCGCGAGCGGCGTCTGCCCGTCAATGTCGATCCACTCGATGCGCGACTCGACGACGAACTCGAGCGCGTGCGTTTGCGCCGCGTGTTCGACGCGGGTCTCGGCGGCGCGACCGGCTATGTGCTGCCGCTTGCGCGCGAGCGCGATGTGCCGCACGAGGCGCCGAAGTGGGTCAGCGGCCGCTGGTTCTTTCGCGACGAACGCATGTATCTGATTCCGGGCGATTCGCCGATGGGTTATCGCCTGCCGCTCGATTCGCTGCCGTGGGTGTCGAAGACCGACTATCCGTATCAGCACGCGCACGATCCGTTCGCGCCGCCGGTGCCGTTGCGTTCGGCCGCGCAGTTGCGCATGCAGTACGACGGCGAGCGGCACGAAATGACGGGTGCTGACGCGCGGCGCGCTGCGGCGTTGTCGTCGTCGGCGGGCGATCTGTTGAGCGGCATGCCCGGCAGTGCCGTCCTCGCGTATGCGCCGCAGCGTGGCGATACCGGCGCGTCTGTTGCGCCCGCGCGCGGCGAGTCGTCGAAGGAAACGCTTCGCACCGCGATTTGCGTCGAGGCGCGTGATCCGAAGCGCGCGGCCGGTCCCAAGGCGGAAGCCGCTGGGCTCGGCAGCGGCCGCTCGCTCCTGCACGTGTTCATGCCGCCGCTCACCGAACTGGACGACTATCTCGATCTGCTGGCCGCCGTCGAAGCGACGGCTTCCGAATTGCGCATGCAGGTCGTGCTCGAAGGCTATCCGCCGCCGCGCGATGCTCGCCTGAAGATGTTGCAGGTCACGCCCGACCCCGGCGTAATCGAGGTGAACATTCATCCGGCAGCGGACTGGGATCAACTGGTCGATCACACCGAATATCTCTATCAGTCGGCGGCGCAGAGCTATCTGAGCAGCGAGAAGTTCATGACCGACGGGCGCCACACCGGCACCGGCGGCGGCAATCACCTCGTGCTCGGCGGCGCGACGCCCGCCGACAGTCCGTTCCTGCGGCGTCCGGATCTGCTCGCGAGTCTGATCGCGTACTGGCATAACCATCCGTCGCTTTCGTACCTGTTTTCAGGGCTTTTTATTGGCCCGACGAGCCAGGCGCCGCGCATCGACGAAGCGCGCAACGATCAGGTCTATGAACTCGAAGTGGCGTTGCGCGAATTGCAGCGGCAGATCGATCTGCTCGGCGGGCGCGACAGTGCGAATCTGCCCGCGTGGATGATCGACCGCTCGTTGCGCAACATTCTGATCGACGTAACGGGCAATACGCATCGCGCGGAATTTTGCATCGACAAGCTGTACTCGCCCGATGGACCGACCGGGCGCCTCGGCCTGCTCGAATTGCGCGGTTTCGAGATGCCGCCGCACGCGCGCATGAGCCTCGTGCAGCAGTTGCTGCTGCGCGCGCTCGTCGCCCGTTTCTGGCACACGCCGTACACGCAGCGGCTCACGCGCTGGGGCACGGAACTGCATGACCGGTTCCTGCTCGGCACCTTCGTGAAGATGGATTTCGACGACGTGCTGGACGAACTGAACCGCGCGGGTTTCGCGTTCGACAACAGCTGGTTCGCACCGCATTTCGAGTTCCGCTTTCCGCTGGTCGGCGAGACCACGGTGAGCGGCGTATCGCTGACCATTCGCAATGCGCTCGAACCATGGCATGTGATGGGCGAGGAGGGCTCGCCGGGCGGCACCGTGCGTTATGTGGATTCGTCGGTGGAGCGTCTCGAGGTGCGCGCGCTGGGTCTTAACGAGAACCGCCATGTGCTGACGGTCAACGGCGTGCCCGTGCCGTTGCAGCCGACCGGCCGCGTCAGCGAATATGTGGCGGGCGTGCGGTTTCGCGCGTGGTCGCAGCCTTCGGCGTTGCATCCGACCATCGGCGTGGACGCGCCGCTCACGTTCGATCTGGTCGATACATGGAATGGCCGCTCGGTGGGCGGATGCCAGTATCATGTCGCACATCCGGGCGGGCGCAACTACGAGACGTTCCCCGTGAACGCCTACGAAGCCGAAAGCCGGCGGCGCGCACGGTTCTTCGCGTCGGGCCATACGCCGGGGCCGCTTGCAGTCGATGCGCCGCAACGCAGCCTCGAATTTCCGTTCACGCTCGATCTGCGCTACTGGTAAGACAGCTCACCTTCAATAACGACACGACCTTGGCTTTTCAATCGACTTTTCCCTTCGAAACGTCCGCGACCCGTGCGGACGCTTCGTCCCTGTTGCGGCTTTTGCCCGCTCACGAGGGACACTGGGACGAGTTGCGCGACGCGTCCGGCGCGCTGCGCGCCCCTTGGCGGCAGTTCTTCGAGCGGCTCGGCGAAGACGGCATCGCGCGGCTCGAAGGTCACCGCGCTTCGGTCGCGCAGCAGATCCGCGACAACGACATCAGCTACAACGTCTACGCGGATAACGGCGAGCCGCGCGCGTGGGCGCTCGATTTGCTGCCGTTTCTAATTAGCGAAGCCGAGTGGGCGCATATCGAGCGAGGCGTCATACAGCGCGCGCATCTGCTCAATGCGATCGTCGCCGACATCTATGGGTCGCAAAGCTTGCTCCAGCGCGGACAGTTGCCTCCCGCGCTGGTGTTCGGTCATCCCGGCTATCTGCGCCCCGTGAAGGGCTATGCGCCGCCTGGCGGGCAGTTCCTGCAAGTGGTCGCAGTGGACCTCTCGCGAGAGCCCAACGGCGAGTGGACGGTGATGGCGCATCGCACGGAGGCACCCTCCGGCCTCGGCTATGCGCTGGAAAACCGGCTGATCGTTTCGGCGCTATTTGCCGATCCGTTCCGTTCGATGCATGTGAGCCGCCTCGCGCCCACGTATTCGCAGTTGATGTCGACGCTGGTTCAGGCGGCGCAGGCGACCATGCGTCACGATTCGCCTCGCGCCGATGCTTCGCCTCATATTGCGTTGCTCACGCCGGGGCCCTTCAGCGAGACTTACTTCGAGCACGTGTTTCTCGCGCGCTATCTGGGCGTCACGCTGGTGGAAGGCAAGGACCTCACGGTGCGCGGCGACATGCTTTATCTGAAGACGCTCGCCGGTCTGGAACGCGTGCATGTCGTGCTGCGCCGTCTGGACGATGCGTTTTGCGATCCCGTGGAATTGCGGGCCGACTCGACCATCGGCGTGCCGGGCCTGCTGCAGGTCATGCGTGCCGGCAACGTGATCGTTTCGAACGTGCCGGGCTCCGGCTTTGTCGAGTCGCCCGCCGTGCACGGATTTTTGCCCGGCATAGCCGAAACGCTGTTCGACGAAGACCTCGTTTTACCGAGTGTGGCGACCTGGTGGTGCGGCGAGCAGGCGGCGCGCGAGCACGCGTTCGCGCATCTCGAAGAAGCCTTCATCGTGCCCACGTGGCCGGTTGCGGCCCGCGATGCGCCGCCGGGCGTCGAGCAGGGCAGGCAGCGGCTGTCGGCGTGGCGCGAGCGTATCGAGGCGACACCCGGCAACTTTACGATCCAGCAGGCGCAGCGTCTTTCCTGCACGCCGCGTTACGAGGACGGCACGATCGGCGGGCGTCCTTCCGTGTTGCGCGCGTATGCGATCGCCGATGCAAACGGCGGCTGGCACGTCATGCCCGGCGGCTTCACACGCATGGGCGCCGAGCGGCAGGCCACGGTATCCATGCAGTACGGCGGCAGCAGCGTCGACACGTGGGTGCTGTCCAGCCAGCCCACGTCGACCTTTACGCTGCTGCCTTCGCCGATGCAGCCTGCGGACCTCGCGCGCAAGCATCGCACCGTGTCGAGCCGCGCTGCGGAGAACCTCTTCTGGGCCGGACGTTACGGCGAACGCGCGGAAAACAACGTGCGTTTGCTGCGCTTCATTCTGGGCTCGCTCGAAGGCAGCGATGCCGACACGATGCTCCCGACGCTCGTCGAACTTGCGCTGCACTGCGGACTTCTGCAGGCAGGCGACATCTCCGTGCCGCATACGCCGCAAGCATTCGAGCGCGCGCTGGTCGCCAATCTGAGCGGGAGCACGGGCGCCGCGAGCATCGGTCAGAACCTGAACTGTCAGGCTCGATCGAACGGCGAAGTGCGCGGGCGGTTGTCGAACGATCATTGGCGCATCATTCTCGCCGCGCGCAACGACTTCCGCGACGCATTGCAGACGCTGATGCCGGCTGCCGGTATCAGCGACGCTTCTCCACCGGCAGCGCTGAACGGCCGTGCTACGAATGGCAGCAGCCGTTACGACCGCGTCACGCTGATGAACGCGCTCGAACGGCTGTCGGTGCAATTGTCGGCGATCAGCGGCGCACAGGGCGACCGTATGACACGCGACGAGGCGTGGCGGCTCCTGTTCGTCGGGCGGCATATCGAACGCGTGTCGGCCATGAGCACGTTTGTGCGCGTAGCCGCCGACAAAGGCCAACTGGCAACGCCGGCCGGTTTCGATCTGCTGCTGCAATTGTTCGACAGCACGCTCACCTACCGCTCGCTTTATCCGGGACGTTTTGAAGTGCCGGCTCTGCTCGATCTGCTTGTGATCGAGCCGACCAATCCGCGCGGAATTTATGGTGTGTACGAGCGGTTGCGCAAGAAGCTCGACGAAATCGCGGTGGCTGCGGGCAGCACGCGGCATCGTCCGTTTGCGGAATTGATGCCGCCTGCCGCATCGTTGCCCACGCTTGCGTCGCTGTGCGAGGTTGACGGGGAAGGCGGATATTGCAGTCTGACTGCGGTATGCGATCAGATCGGCGGGTTCGTCGGCGCGGCGGCGCATGAAATCAGCGCGCGCTATTTCAGCCACGCCAGCACGGTCGCTTCGCAGGTGTGGTCATGAAAAACGCGCCCGTCGTGCTGTCGGTTTCGCACCGAACCACGTACCACTACTCAACCTATGTCGAGACCGCGCAGCATCTTGCGACTATCCGGCCTATTGTCTGCGCCTGGCAGCGGGTCGTGTCGCACGACGAACGCATCGAACCGCGGCCTTCGTATCTGAATAGCCGTATCGATGCGTTTGGCAACGACGTTCTCTATTTCGCGCTCGACACGCCGCATGAGCGGCTGCAACTCGTCAGCGAAACGACCGTGGCGCTCACGCCGCGCTGGGCCGATCTCGATCCTCAGGCCACACCGGCGTGGGAAGAAGTGGCCGACGCGCTCGAATTTCGCGTGGGCGGAGAGTTTCGGGCCGAGGCGGAGTTCTGTTTCGCGTCGCCAAATATCGTGCCGCGGCCGTCGCTGCGCGATTATGCGTTGCCGAGCTTTGCGCCCGGCACGCCGGTTGCCGCTGGTGCGATCGATCTGATGCACCGCATTCACGAGGACTTCGCGTACAAGCCTTCGGCGACCATGTTTGATACGCCCGCCGAGCGTGCGTTCGAATTGAAGAGCGGCGTGTGCCAGGACTTCGCGCAGGTGATGATCGGCTGCTTGCGCTCGCTTGGTTTGCCCGCGCGCTACGTGAGCGGCTATCTGCGTAATGATCCGCCAGCGGGGCAGCCGCGGCTGATCGGCGCGGATGCGTCGCATGCCTGGGTGTCGGTGCATTGTCCCGGCAGCGGCTGGATCGACCTTGACCCAACCAACGACGTGCTCGCCGATACCGACCACGTCACGCTCGCTATTGGCCGCGATTACAGCGACGTGTCGTTATTGCGCGGCATGATCCTCGGTGGGGGCGCGCATCGCGTCGAAGTGGGCGTGACGGTTCTCGCGCTTTAACACCGGGCCTCTGCTGCGTAAAAGTACTTGACGAAGTGCATATGCACACCTAGACTGCGAAGCATGAACCGTCCTCTCTCTTACGACGAATGCAATTGCTTTGCGCTGCGCCAGGCGGCGCGGCACATCACGCAGCTGTACGAGCGCCATCTCAGCACGGTGGGGGTCACGGCAGCGCAATTCACCATTCTCGCGAAACTCGCGCGCACGCCGAACTTGCCGATCCTGGATCTGGCAGACGCAATGGTGATGGAGCGCACCACGCTCGTGCGCGCCATGAAACCGCTGCAACGAGACGGGCTGGTGGTTGCTGAATCGGCTGAACACGACGGCAGAACGTATCTGTTCAGCCTGACGGAGAAAGGCGAGAAGACTTTCGATCAGGCGGCTATCGCATGGCGTGCCGCGCAAAGCGAGTTCGAAGAGAAGTTCGGACGCGACCGCGCCAAAGCATTACGCGCCGAGTTGTTCACAATTACCGGCTAACGCCGGCGCATGGCTCGCAAATAGTTGTCGTTTGCGAGTTTTTTTATATCTACATGTGTGCGTATGCACTCATTGGAGTTGCAGCGATGGAAGAGCCATTCGACGACGATTGTTTCGCGATCCGCCAGGCGGCGCGTTATGTCTCGCAGATCTACGACCGCCATCTGGCAAGCGTGGGCTTGACGATCACACAGTTCTCCTTGCTTGGCCGCCTCAAGCGCACTGGCCCAATGACGATGAAGCAACTGGCTGAAGCCATGCGGATGCAGCGCACCACGCTGGTCCGCACGATCCAGCCGCTGCGCCGCAGCGGGCTGCTGTTGAGCGAGGCACACGGCCCGGACGCACGAACGCTGTCGGTCACGCTCACACCAGAAGGTGAGGCGCGGCTCGAGGCGGGGCGTAAGCACTGGCACGCCGCGCAGGCTGAATTCGAGCACAGCTTTGGCGGGCAACGTGCGCAAGCGTTGCGCGGCGAATTGTTCGCGATCACCGGCCACTTGTGAATTGAGCACAGAGCCATGACCGACCGCTAGCAATCAACGCAATGAACGGGCGCCATCAATCGGCGCTATTTTTTCAACTTCACCAGTGCATACGCACACATATAACCATCATGTCCACTACACCTTCGACTGTTGCGCCAGCGGGCGCCGCGCAGGCCGGCAAACCGGCCAGGCGCGTTCCGTGGATGCTGCTCGCGATCATCACGGTGCTTGCCGTGCTGGCGCTCGCCGCGTCGTACTGGTTCTTCGTGGGACGCTTCGTCGAAACGACGGACGATGCCTACGTGGGCGGCGACGTCACGGTCATGGCGCCGAAGGTGAATGGCTTCGTGGCTGACGTGCTGGTGAAGGACAACCAGTTCGTACGTGCGGGGCAAGTACTCGTGAAGCTGGACTCGCGGGACTACGACGCACGCCTCGCGCAAGCCACGGCAGAGGTCCGCAGCGCCCAGGCCGCCGTGACCGAGCTGCAGGCGAAGAAATCCTTGCAGCTTGCAACGATCGACGAACAGGCGGCGGAAGTTCGCGCCAACGGCGCAGAACTGACGCGCAGCGCAGCGGATCAGGCTCGCTATCGCGAACTCGTGAAAGACGACGCGGTATCGAATCAGGTGGTGGAGCGTGCTAATGCGGATCTCACCAAGGCGCATGCCGCGGTGGATCGCAGCGGCGCGTCGTTGATCGCGGCGCAGCGGCAAATAGCCGTGCTCGACGCGCAGATCGGCGACGCACTGGCCCGCATTGCCACCGCGGAGGCAGCGCAGCGCGTGGCGGCGTTGAACGTCGAGTACACCACCATTCGTTCCCCGATCGACGGCTACGTGGGCAACCGCACCGCGCGCGTCGGACTGCTCGCAAACACCGGCGTTTCGCTGCTGACGGTGGTGCCCGCGAGCGGATTGTGGATCGACGCGAACTTCAAGGAAGACCAGCTGAAGAAGATGAGCGTCGGCGACACGGTCGATGTCGATCTGGATGCTTCCAGCACACGCATTCGCGGCGTGGTGGAGAGCCTCGCTCCGGCAACCGGCGCAACCTTCAGTGTGCTGCCCGCCGAGAATGCGACCGGCAACTTCACGAAGATCGTGCAGCGCGTGCCGGTGAGAGTGCGCCTGGCCGTGCCGCAGAACATGCAAGGCGTGCTGCGTCCCGGTCTCTCGGCGACGGTAAAGGTTCACCTCGACCACGTGGACCACCTCGATCACGCCGGCGCTCAAAACGCACCGGCTCGCGGATAAACCATCATGACCGACGCTTTCGCAAATCCCGCCGACCAGCCGACGCGCACGAAGGTTTTTGCGTTCGCGCTGATGTGCCTCGGCTTTTTCATGGCGACGCTCGATATCCAGATCGTCGCGTCGTCGCTTAAGGATATCGGCGGCGGCTTGTCCGCTAGTCAGGACGAGCTGTCGTGGGTGCAGACGTCGTATCTGATCGCTGAAATTCTCGTGATTCCGATGTCCGGCTGGCTTACGCGCGTGTTTTCCACGCGCTGGCTGTTCGCGTTCTCGGCACTTGGCTTCACTGTCACGAGCATGTTGTGCGGACTCGCATGGGACATCAATTCGATGATCCTGTTCCGCGGCCTGCAAGGTGCGCTCGGCGCAGCGATGATTCCGACCGTATTCACGACGGCGTTCGTGTTGTTTCCGGGCAAGCAACGCCTGATCGCATCGACCACGATCGGCGCGCTTGCGTCGCTCGCGCCGACCGTGGGGCCTGTAATCGGCGGATGGATAACGTCGCAATGGTCGTGGCATTGGCTGTTCTATTTGAACCTGGCGCCGGGTCTTGTCGTCGCGTTGACGGTGCCGAAGTACGTGCATGTCGACAAAGCCGATTTGTCGCTGTTGAAAAAAGGCGACTACCTTGGCATAGCGCTCATGTCCGGCTTTCTCGGCTGCCTCGAATATGTGCTCGAAGAAGGGCCGCGCAAGAACTGGTTCGGCGACGACGTAATCGTTCTATGCACATGGATATCGGCTATTTGCGGATTTCTTTTCCTGGTGCATGCGTTTACCGCAAAGGAACCGATTGTCGATTTGCGTGCGTTGGCGGTTCGCAATTTCGGTATCGGCAGTTTGCTGTCGTTTATCACGGGCATTGGGATCTTCTGCACCGTTTTCCTGACGCCGGTATTCCTGTCGCGCGTTCGCGGTTTCGACTCGCTGCAGATCGGCCTTGCGTTGTTGTCGGTAGGCTGTTTCCAGCTGCTGGCGCTCGTCGCGTACTCGACGCTCGCGCGCTTTGTCGATATGCGCCTCCTAATGGTGTTTGGTCTCGTGTTGTTCGGCCTTGGTTGCTATCTGTATGTGCCCCTCACTCATGAATGGGGCTGGCAGGAGTTGCTGATTCCGCAGGCGCTGCGGGGCATCGGTCAACAGTTCTGCATTCCCCCAATCGTCACTATGGCGCTCGGCTCACTACCTCCGTCGAGACTTCGGTCCGCGAGCGGCCTCTTCAATCTGATGCGTAATCTGGGCGGCGCAATCGGCATAGCAGTGAGCAGCACGATGCTGAACGACCGGCTCAATTTGCACTACGAGCGGCTCGACGAACACTTGACGGCGGGTCGTCCGGTAGTCGAATCGATCTTGCAACAGCAAGCCGCGCATTTCGCGGCACTCGGCGGAAACGCGTTGAATGCAGCCAATGCAGGACTCGGCGCATTGCATGCGGTTCTGATGCGCGAAGCCCTGGTGCTTACCTTCTCCGACACTTTTCTCGCCGTGTCGCTGTGTTTTGTCGTGGGCTTGTTGAGCGTGTTTTTCTCGCGCCCATTCGGAAATGCCGCGCCCCCGCCCGATGCTCATTGAGGACCTGATGATGAAAACGACCGCTCTCAAAGTACTGACAAGTGCTCTAACGTTGGCGCTTGCCGCGTGCGCCGTGCAGCCGGCGACGCACGCGGATCTGCCGCAGACGGTGAGCGCGCTCGCGCCGCAAGCGTGGAGCGTCGACGCGCCGCAAGACAGCGTGAGTGCCAACGTGTGGTGGGATCAGTTTGGTGACCCTGTCATGCATCGGCTGGTCGAGTCGGTATTGACCGGCAATCTCGATGTGCAGGCGGCAGTGGAGCGCGTCAGGCAGGCGCAGGACCTGGTCACGCAGAATCGCGCTGCTTTGCTCCCTGAGTTGAATGCCGGCGCCAACGCCTCGTATTCGCGTCAAAACACGCCGCCGCCGCTCGGATACGTGCGCCAGGCGGGTGCTGGCCTCACGGCCAGCTGGGCGCCCGATGTATTCGGCGGCGAGCGTCTGGCCGTTCTGGCGGCGCAAGCACAAGTGTCGGGCCGGCAGTCGGCGTTGAACGAGGTACGGCTTGCGCTCGCCGCCAATGCGGCAGCAGCCTATATCGATCTGCGTTGGGCTCAGGCGCAGTTGCAGATTCTCAACGAGAACGAGCAGATACGCGCTCGTGCGCTGAAGCTCACGCAGCAGCGTCTGCATTACGGCCTGTCGTCACAACTCGACGTTGCGCGCGCGCAGAACCAGTTGCAGGACTTGCAGGCGCAGATTCCACGCATGCAGACGGCCGTGCAGCATCAACTGAGTTTGATCGCTGTTTACTCGGGACGCACACCGGAGAGCGTGGATAGCCTGTTGCTCGCCGATGCGCGCGACATTCCCGTGCCTGCACAACGAGTGCCGCAAGTGCTGCCATCAGAAGCATTGTTGCAGCGGCCCGACGTGCGCACCGCGTATGCCACCGTCGAGCGGCGCGCCGCAGAAGTGGGCGTTTCGAAAGCCGAGCGCTACCCCAAGTTCAGGCTGAATCTCGCCGATGGTTTGCTGGCCTCTTCGTATCTCGGACTGCCCACGCTGACCGATAACCTGTTTAGCGCCGCATTGAGCGCGACAAGCCCGATTTTCAACGCCGGCCGAATCACCGCGAATATCGACGCGAGCGAGAGCCGCATGCGCGAATCGCAACTTGGCCTGCAGCAGACGATGCTGCAAGCGTTAAAAGAGATCGAAGACACGCGCAGCGAACTGGTGAATGGCTCTGTACAAGTCGAGCGCCTCGGCGGCGCGCTGGATGCGTCGAATCAGGCGTTGCGTTTGTCGAGTGACCTTTACAAAGGCGGTGCGTCCAGTTTCCTCGATGTCCTCGCTGCGCAGGAGGCGTACTTGCGCGACGCCGAATCGCTGAACCAGGCAAGGCGCGAGCATGCGCTTGCAGCCGTCGCCTTATATCGTTCGCTGGGCGGCGGCTGGGACGTTCCTGAAACGGTGACAGCAGTGTCGTCGAATAATTGACCTGCTATGTGACCGGTGCGCTGCGGGTTGAGGTTGTGCTGGCATGCAGAATGCGTGGCGAAAGTGCAGGCTGGAAGGCGGTTGGCCTACGCCTTGGTAACGATACAATCCGATGACACGACGAAGCCGACGAGGTCATGATGGCACGGCCGTTCTTCACAATTGGGCACTCCACGCGCACGCTGTCCGAACTGATTGATTTGCTGAATACTTCGGAAGTCGAAACATTAGTCGACGTGCGCAGCATTCCACGTTCTCGTACCAACCCGCAGTTCAACCGCGATACGCTGCCGGAGTCGCTGGCGCCGGCACATATCAAGTACCTGCATCTGGCAGAACTCGGAGGGCGTCGTGGCCGCCTCAAAGATGAGGGTCCGTCTCCAAACGGGTACTGGACGCACCCCGCGTTTCGAAACTATGCCGATTACGCGATGACGGACCCTTTTCAAAAGGGCCTGGCAGAACTTCGCGAACTCGGACATCGCAGGCGCTGCGCGATCATGTGCTCGGAAGCAGTGTGGTGGCGTTGTCACCGGCGCATCATTACGGACTATCTGCTGATGCACGGTGAAACGGTAATGCACATCATGGATGCGCATCACGTGAACCCGGCGACCATCACGCCGGGTGCGAGCGCGCAGCCCGACGGTTTGCTCGTCTATCCGGCGCAGTCCGCTTCGCATTGAAGCGAACTGATTTCAATTAGCCCGCTTTGCCGATGGGCGCAAATCTCCGTTTACCGCGCGCCGGCGTCAGACGACGGAACCGCTCTTTCTTGTGCTCTTCTTCAAAGTGACTGAGCGATGGCTTGACGAGATCGCTGCGCGAGACGATGCCGACAAGACGCATCGACTTTGCATCGGCTACAACGGGTAATCGTTCGAGGTCGTGCACTGCCAGTCGCGTCGCTACGAGACGACAGGTCTCCGAGGGCAACGCGAACGCCAGTGAACGCTGAAGGAAGACGTCCGCGACGCTCATGGCGGGCCGCAGGTTCGGGTCCTCGTCGCGAAACTGTTCGAGCAGCGCGCGGTCGGCCACGCCGATTAGCACGGCGCCACGCACCACCGGGTACGCACGACGCGTCTGCTTTGCACCGAAGAATCTGTCGAGCGCCGCGCCGACCGTCATGTCGGCTTCGATCGACTCGACGGAGGTTGTCATCACCTCGTCCACATGATGGCGCTCAAGAGGGTCCACGCCGTATTCGCGGTAGATGTGATAGCCGCGTCGCGCGATTTTTTCCGTCATGATCGAGCGGCGCATGGTGACCGTGGCAAAGCCGTGAGCGACTAGCGTTGCAGTGAGCAAGGGCAATAGCGCGTTGCTGTCGTGCGTGAGGCCGAACGCGAAGACGATGGCGGTCAACGGCGCACCGAGTGTCGCGCCGAGCGTTGCGGCCATACAGACGAGCGGCCATAGTGCAGGTTGATTGCCGGGCAGCCAGTGTGAGAGAACGGTGCCGAGTCCCGCGCCGAGCATCAGCAGCGGGGCGAGCACGCCACCGGATGTACCCGATCCGAGTGCGACGACCCACATGATGGCTTTCACCGCCAGCAGCACGATGGCGATCTGCAATGCAATGTGTTGATGCAGAAGGTCGCCGATCACGTCGTAACCTACACCAAGCGCTCGCGGCTCCAGCCACCCGCCGATACCCACCACGACGCCACCGAGTGCGGGCCACCACATCCAGTGGATTGGCAGCTTGCCGAACAGGTCTTCGGTTTTGTAGAGCGCGGCGGAAAGTCCCGACGCGAGCGCGCCGGACAAAAGCCCTGCAATCAGGCAAGAAAATAGCGACCACCCATCTGGCGCGGCTGTTTCGAGCGGAAACAACGGACCTGTGCCGAAGAACGCCGCGCGAGCGAAACCCGCCACCGCGCAGGCCACGGCCACGGGCAGAAAACTGCGCGGCCGCCATTCGAAGAGCAGTAATTCCACGGCTAGCAGCACCGCCGCCACGGGCGTGCCGAACACGGCAGTCATGCCTGCTGCTGCGCCTGCCACGAGCAGCGTCTTGCGTTCCGCGGACGTGACCTTGAAGCATTGCGCAATCAGCGAGCCGAGCGCGCCGCCCGTCATGATGATGGGGCCCTCAGCGCCGAACGGACCGCCACTGCCGATCACGATGCCCGACGACAGCGGCTTGAGCACGGCCACCTTGGGCGACATCCGGCTTTTGCCGAACAGGATCGCCTCGATCGCCTCGGGAATGCCATGCCCGCGAATCTTTTCCGAGCCGAACCGCGCCATCAGTCCGACGATCAGTCCGCCGATTATCGGCACGCCAATGACCCAAATACCGAGGTTGTTATGGGCGGGCGAACGTTCGGCGAACGACAATGTGCCGAAGAAAAACAGGTTCGTGAACAGATGAATCAGGTTCAGCAACACGAAGGCTGCGAGCGTGCTGACTCCTCCGATGCAAGCGGCGAGCGCGAAAATGCCCGGCAGTCGCGCGTTGGCGGAGAAGTCGCGCTTGTGGGAGTCGGTGTTCATGATTAGTCGAGGTCGATCTGAGGAACCTGGAAGGCGCCCTTGAGCGATCTGAGCTCGGCGCGATGAAGCTCGGCAAGTCTCGCAAGCACTCTTTCGCCTGCTTTTTCGATGTGTACTTCAACCTGGCGGCGGTCGGTTTCGCTAGTTTGACGGCGCACCAGACTGAGTGCTTCGCAACGCGACACCAGCGCGACGACGCCATGATGCTGAGCCTGAAGCCGCTCCGCGAGTTCGCCGACAGTTGCCCAGTCGCGCTCCGGATATCCCTTGATATGCAGCAGCAACAGATACTGCAGCGGCGTAATGCCTTCGCTTTGTGCGGCCTGTTCGGAGAACCGTTCGAAGCGCCGCATCTGATAGCGAAACTCCGACAGTTGCTCGAAGTCGGCTTTACGCAATCCTGGAGACCGTTCTTTCATTGCTCACCGCCAGAGTAGATAAGCAAAAATTGTATCACGAAATGATGTAATTCTGAGGGCGCAACTACCCATCAACCGTTGTCGTTGCGGTTTAGCGTGCAACCGCGAGCAGTGCAGTGCTGCGATCACGCGGCCTGCTGTGCCTTGACCACGGTCTGCCGATAGAGCCCGGAGATGAGATCCACTTGAGTAATCATGCCGACCACGTGTCCAGCGGTATCCAGCACAGGAATATGGTGGTGACCGAAGTTGGCAAACATCGGTACGAGGTCGGTAATCGGCGCATTGGTCTTGACGGTGCAGACGTCAGTGGTCATCACGCTGCCGACGGTTGGCGCACGCAGCGCATCGCCGCGCAGCCAGCCGTCTATATAGGCAATGAACGGCACGAACTGGCCGAAAATTCTTTTATCGACGAGATCTGCACGCGTGACGATGCCGATCAGACCGTGATCCGCGTCGATCACCGGAAGCGCTTTCACCTTGTTGCGTTTCAACAGCGCCCATGCAGCGACCGCGCGGGTGCCCGCCGACACCGACACCACATGACGCGACATGATGTTCTCGCAGGTCAGTTCGTTGAAACTGCGTGAGAAGGCCTGAAGTTGAGTCTCGCGCAGCAGCGATTCCAGGTCGTCCGGGTCGATGTCGAGCATTTCACTGCGGCGCTTGAGTACGGCTTCGAGGTCGGCGCGTGTGAAGCCGGCGCGCGAGTCGGCGTCTGCGGTACTGCCCGCCGCGATGCGCGCCCCGCGTGCCGAATGCGGATAACGGTGGCCGGTGGCGGCGTGATAGGCGATCGCGGCGGCGAGCAGCGCGGCCGACTGTATCGCGATCGGTTCGAGCACGAACCGGTAGCCGAGCGCATGAATGGCCGGGCCCCCGAGCACGGCGGTCAACGCGACGGCACCCGACGGCGGGTGCACGCAGCGAAGTGCGAACATACCGCCAATGGCAAGCGCGACGGCCAGCGCGGCCGCCAGTGTGGGATCGCCGATCACATTCGCGCACGTCACGCCGATAGTCGCAGAAACGAGATTTCCGCCGATGATCGACCATGGCTGCGCAAGCGGACTCGCGGGCACAGCAAACAGCAGTACGGCGGAAGCGCCCATCGGCGCAACCAGCAGAGGAATGTTCGCGCCCGGTCCCAACAGCAGATACATCGAGCCGCCGGTGAACGCGATACCGAGCAGCGCACCCACACATGAGCGCGCGCGCTCCTGCCATTTGACGGTGACCGGAACGGGAATAAAGCTGGAAAGCCAGCGCAGGACGATGGAGCGGGACAAAATGCGAACGAGGAGTTAGTCGATTGTACTGGGCTGCGAAGATACCCGCGAAAGCTGCGCCAACGCGAATACCGTGTGGTCATAATTATATGCCAATATGATATAAAACGCCGGCGGCGCTTAGCGGTGACGCTGGCGGCGAAGGGCATTCACGCAACAGGGCACTTTGCGATTTGCGATCAGCTTGATCGGATTCCGCACTTCGTCAAAGAACTGAATGCGGATCTGATTTCCGCCGACAGAAACCAGCGGCTCAACGAATTTCGTGACCACCGCTCGCGCGTTCGACCTCGTTGACCCGATCGATAGCAGGGTCGCGCGCATACATGTACGTCCGATTGAACGGATAGTCGCTGTGAGCCCATGGCATGCGGCCCGCGTGACCATCATCGGCTTTTACCGACTCTGCGGGGCGCGACGCGAGAATCTGAAACAGCGACGTCCATCCGCGCTCGAATCCCATTGCCGATCCGGCCAGATACAGCCGGTACGCGCGGATAATTTTCTCCGCGTCCTTGCCGAGCACTTCGCGTGCTTGATCGAGATGTGCTTCCAGTGCATCCGCCCAATGCCATAGCGTTTTTGCGTAATGCGGACGCAGGCATTCTGCGTCTACCGGCTCGAGATTGCCGCGCGTCATCGCATTCATCATTACGCTTACGTGTACCAGTTGGCCGCCCGGAAAAATGTATCTGTCGATGAAGTCGCCCATACCGCCGCCGACTTCCGCGTTGTCGGCGCCGCCTGCAGTAATGCTGTGATTCATCATGAGACCGCCCGGTCTGAGCAGACGTCGCATCTTCGCAAAGTACGCCGGCAGGTTCAGGCGGCCGACGTGCTCGCACATGCCGACCGACGCGACCTTGTCGAACGGCGCGGATTCATCGACGTCCCGGTAGTCCTGCAGCAGCATCGTGACGCGGCCCTGAAGTCCCTTTTGCTCGATCAGCCGGTTGACGTACGCGTGCTGGTTCCTGGAAAGCGTAATGCCGGTTGCAGCAACGCCGTAGTATTCGGCGGCCCACAGCAACAGCGCACCCCAACCCGCGCCGACGTCGAGAAAGCGCTCGCCGGAGCGCAACATGAGTTTCCTGCAGATGTGGTCGAGCTTGGCCTGCTGCGCGGCGGCGAGAGACATATCCGGCGAAGAAAAGTAGGCGCATGAGTACACGCGTAGCGGGTCGAGCCACAGCGCGTAAAAATCGTCGGAGACGTCGTAGTGATGCTGGATCTGAGCGGCGTCTTTGGCGCGGCTATGGTGCGTGCGCTCCCAGATCGCGCGGCGCGCACGGTTCACGTGGTCCAGCAGCCATCCATGTGTTTCGTGTGTGGGATCGCTGCGCAGCAAGGCCGGCGCCGCAGCCATGAGGTCGTGCATGCTGCCGTCTATTTCGAGCCGGCCTTCCACGTAGTCTTCTGCGAGCCGGCCGATCGCTCCCTGAGTCAGATGCAGTAGCGCCCTCGTGTCGCGTATCTCGAACGATAGACGCGGCTCGCGCGCGCCGATGCGCTGACCGTCGGGCAGGGCCACGGAGCAGGGCAGCGGCATGCCGGCGATCTGCTGTTCCGCTGGCGAACGCAAGAGGCTCCAGAGCGTCATGGCGTTGGCTCCTTGCAACAACCTGGATGGTTCTTCCGAAGCATCATTCGTGCCGCAATAAAGGACCCGCCGGCGGGTTCTGGCGTCGCCGTGCCAATAACCGGTCTTTACAGTTAGCTATCCGGACCGTTTGCAGACTCGGCATACCGACTTGCGCCGAGGGTTTTCCATGAGAGTCGAATGCCTGCGAATCGACATTGCAGCGAGGCTCACCGCGCAAGTTCCGTCTGCTTCTACTAATTGCCAGGCTTTCAGCGCAGTGACAGGATGCTTACATGATGGTGCCAACGGGAGCGCCATAGAACCATACGTCCATAACATCATGCAGCGCAGGAGCTTTGTACTCGCGGCATTGAGCACGGCCGGCATGCTTGGCCGGCCGCATGCCGGGTCGTCTGCTGACTTCGAGATCGTTCATCCGCGAATCCGCACCGGCGGAGAGGTTCATGCGGCATTTGCGCTTGCAGTGCTGGACCTCGCGATGAGATCGGCAAAAGTCACCTATACGATTCGTCAGGCCGACGTGGCCATGGAGCGCGGCCGCGCGCTGGCAGAACTCGCCGACGGCGACTCCATTAATCTTCTTTGGACCAGCATGGATAGCCGGGCGGAAACCGGGCTGAACGTGGTCCACATTCCGGTGAATCGCGGCTTGATCGGATATCGCGTGTTTGTGATAAGGAAAGACCGGCAGGCCGACTTCGACAAGGTCGACAACGTAGCAGATCTACGCCGGTTGACGGCGGGCCAAGGGCTCGGCTGGGTCGACACGGACATTCTGCTCGACGCCGGCCTGAAAGTGGAGACGTCCAGCACGGACACGTTATTCGCAATGACGCGCGCGGGCCGAATAGACTATTACCCGCGAGGCGTAATCGAAGCGTTCCCCGAACTCGAAACGCGCAAGCAGGCGGACCCCGACCTGACGGTTGAAAAACGTTTGCTGCTTAAGTACCGGTCGGACTTTCTCTTTTATGTGGCTCGCCGTGATCTTGGGCTCGCTATGACAATAGAGCGCGGCTTCATGGCGGCTTACAAAGACGGCTCATATATGCGGCTTTTCGATTCGCACCCGTACATTCAGCGCGCGCTGGCGCAAGCCAATTTGCGCGACAGGAAGGTGATAGAACTGGACAACCGCTATCTGTCCGCGGCTGACCGAAAGATTCCGGAAGAGTATTGGGCTCAGTGGCCGGCCATCGTGCGCGCAAGTGCACCCTAGCGGGGAGAGCAGGGCGTGCCGCGTCGCTCGCGAGAACCGGTTAGCGGGGGTCAGGATTTCCTTACCCTCGAATCAGGATACCCTTGACGGATCATGCGCGCTGCCTGACTGTTGCGCGATGAGTATCGTTCTATGATGGATGAATCAAAATGGCCTAACCGGGTAACAGAGATGATTTCCTATCCGTCGCAGCGTGAAACCGAGGTGGAGCATATCAACTCGATCTGCTTCCGTCTCTTCGACATCTGGTGCGAACGACGCAGCATCACGCCGTTGGGTTATCTGATGCATTGCTGGCCGCTAGTCGATAGCGGACCCAAGGCGATCAGGCGAGTCGGAGAAACGTTGCGGGAACTACGAAAGTCCCATCCAATGGAACTGGATGGCGAGGCAACGGCAATGCTTCGCGAGCTGACCGAATGCGTCGACGCTCTGCTGCTTCGTGCGGTTCACGAGCCGCAAGGCGTCATTGAAATCCGGCTGTCATCCTGAGCCAATGGGGATTGGCGCGAACTGCGGCAAGCAATGGAGCAATGGAGTAGGCAACGAAGCAGAGTACATTGCGACGCGCGCGCATGGCGTCATAAGATAGTAACAACCGCTTTTAGGCGCGGGCGCCTGACATAGCAGCGCGCTGCGCCAGCACCGAACGAGTAACGACATCACCATGCTTGCGGGGGCAATATGGCTGTCAACCCCATGGGGGAGTGGTGGTATCCGCTCAGGCGGTTACGGCACAGTATCGTGCTCCGGCTTCTTGCCATCGCGATACTGTTTAGTTGCGTGCTCACCTTGTTGCTCACCGCGCTGCAGATTCATCGCGATTACAGCCAGGGCATTGCGCTCATAGAAAACCGCCTTTCGGACATCGACAAAAGTTACCGCGACAGTCTGGGCGAGGCGCTGTGGCGGCTCGACGAGGCGCAGTTACGACTTGAACTGGGCGGCATTCTGCGTCTGGCAGATATCAGTGTGGCTGAAGTGCGCCAGTCGGGCGGCAGTTCGGCGCCAACGCTCGTGAGCGCGGGCAGACCAGCCGGCGGGCCGGCGATAGCGCGTGAGTACCCGCTCATGCATCGCGTGCTCGGCAACGACCAGCGCATCGGCACGCTATACGTGCAGGCTACGTTGAACCATCTGTACGACGATCTGAAGCACACGGCGTTGCTGATTCTCATCACTCAAGCCGCCAACATTTTCCTCGTTTCGCTTTTCATCGTCTTTATTCTGAATCGGCTCGTGACGCGCCATCTTGCGGTGCTTGCTCGTACTGTAGACGGCTACGACTTTCGCGAGCCAGCCGAACCTCTGAAGCTAAACCGGCGTGTACCCCGCGAGCCCGACGAACTGGAGCGCGTAGTGACGGCGTTCAATTCGATGGGCGCCCGGCTGCATCGCGCATATCTCGACGAACGGGAGGCCGGTGCCGAACGCGAGGCGCGCCGCGCTGCCGAAGCAGCGAATCGAGCGAAGGGCGAGTTCCTGGCCAATATGAGTCACGAGTTGCGCACGCCGCTGAACGCGATTCTCGGCTACGCGCAGATCTTGCGGCGCGACCCGAGCCTGAGCGAGAGACAACGCGACGGCGTCGGCGTCATTCAACGCAGCGGCGAACACCTGCTCGGACTGATTGCGGATGCACTCGATTTCGCGCGGATAGAGGCAGGCCGGTTGCGCGTCGAGATTGGCGACGTGCCGCTCGCCGGCACGCTCGATGCGATTCGCGAAATCATCGAAGTTAAGAATGCGCAGAAGCATGTCGAGTTCATCTGGCGGGTGGCGCCCGACGTGCCCGACGCCGTTCGCGCGGACGAACGGCGCTTGCGTCAGGTGCTGCTGAACCTGCTCGCAAACGCATTCAACTTCACGGATCAAGGCAGCGTGAGCTTGCTGGTCGAAATGACTGCGAAGAACAGCGTATGTTTCGAAGTGCGCGATACAGGCATCGGCATGGACGCCGATAAACTTCAGACCATTTTCGAGCCGTTCGAACAGATTGCGCACCTGGAGCGCGGCGCGGGTGGGACAGGGCTTGGGCTGACAATCAGTCAGCAGTTTCTGCACGCAATGGGCAGCGAAATTCACGTGCAGAGCCAGCCTGGCCGCGGCAGTGTATTCTGGTTCGAATTGCCGGCGGCCTCAGGCGCGTTCCCCGCCGCGCCGGTTATTGCCGATACACGCATGACTACCGGTTACAAGGGAGCGCGTCGCAAGGTGCTGGTGATCGACGACGTCGCGATGAACCGCGCGGTGCTAGTGGAATTCCTCAGCCGGCTCGGGTTCGAGATCGTTGAAGCAACAGGCGGCCGCCAGGGACTCGCGAAAACGTTGAGCGAGCGACCGGCGCTGATCGTGACAGACATCGTAATGACCGATATGGATGGACTCGAAGCCACGCGCAGGTTGCGGCAGATTCAGGGTTTTTCGGAAGTGCCGGTGATCGCGACTTCCGCGAGTCCGTCAGGCGCCGACGAACAGCGCAGCCTCGAAGCCGGCGCGAATGCGTTTCTCCCCAAGCCGATCGACTTCGGGAAACTGCTCGCGCATGTCGCGCGCCTGCTCGATCTCGAATGGACCTACGCGCCCGCGGGCGCTACAACCGGCGTGCAGGATGCCCCTGCCGGGCATCCTGTCGCGGTACCCGAAGACGAACTGGAAGAGTTACACCTGCTCGCGCGCCGCGGCGATATGCAGGAGATAAGGCTGTGGGCCGAACGGGTCGCGACGCACGATCCACATTACCGCGCATTCGCCGCGCGGATTCTAAGCCTCGCGAAAGGCTATCAATCGAAAGCGCTACTCCAACTCGTCGAGGAGCAACTCGAACGCAGGGCGGTCGGATGAACGGCACGGCGCTTCCCGCTGACGACTCGCCCACGGTCCTGATCGCGGACGACAACCCGGCCAACCTGGCGATCGTTGTCGAGAGTCTGGTAGCGCGCGGCTTCAAGGTGCTCGTCGCGCTAGACGGCCCGGAGGCGATCCAACGCGCGCAATTCTCGCAGCCCGACCTGATTCTTCTCGACGTGAGAATGCCGGGCATAAACGGCTTCGAAACCTGCCGGCGTCTCAAGTCGGACGAGCGCACGCGCAATATCGCCGTGATCTTCATGACGTCGCTAACGGGCAGCGAGGACATGGTGGAAGGTTTCTCGGCAGGCGGCGTCGACTACCTGACGAAACCCGTCCACGTCGACGAAATGATGGCGCGCATCAGCACGCATCTTGCGCTCAGAGGCATGCATCAGAAGCTCATTGCGCAGAACCGGCAATTGCAGGACGAAGTGCTCGTGCGTCAGCGAGCCGAGGCCGCGTTGTCGCGCGTGCGCGACGGCCTCGAAGCAAGCGTGGCGCAGCGCACGGACGAACTGGGGCGCGCAAATGCGACGCTGCAGTCGCAGATCGAGGAACGCAGGCGTGCAGAAGCGCGGCTCGTCGCGAGCGAGTTCCGTTTTCGAACGATCGTCGAAACGAGTCCGGTGCCGCTTTGCATTACGTCGATGCCCGAAGGGCACGTTCTGTACACGAACAAGCCATTGCGCGAACTCTTCGGCATCGATTATGTGACCACGCATATCGGCAACATCGCCGAGTTGTATGCGGATATCGCGGACCGCGACCGGCTTGTCGAAGACCTGCGTCACGAAGGAAGCTTTCGCAACACCGAAGTTCAGTTAAAGCGTGCGGACGGCTCGACGTTCTGGGCCATCGCGACTGCGCGTGTCGCGACCTACGACGATGCGCCCGCGATTTTCGTCGGCCTCAACGATATTACGGAACGCAAGCGGATCGAGCAGGAACTGGTGGAATCGCGCGAGCAGTTGCGCGAACTGTCCGCGTACATGGAAGCCATTCGCGAAGAGGAAAGAAAGCGTATCGCGATGGAAATTCACGACGAATTGGGCCAGTTGCTAACGGCGCTCAAGATGGACGTGTCGCTGCTCAAAATGCGACTCTCCGGCGATCTAGAAGTGGCGAAAAGAACCGACGACATGCGCGAGCTCGTTGAAAGAACCATCTGGATGGTGCGCAACGTCGCGAGCCATTTGAGGCCGGCAGCGCTCAATTACGGAATCGTATCGGCGCTCGAATGGCTCGTCGACGATTTCGGGCGGCGCAGCGGACTTGCCTGCCAGTTTCGTCTGAATGGCAGAGAGCCCGTGCTTTCCGATGCACACGCAACCGCAATGTTTCGAATCGTGCAGGCTTCGCTGACGAACGTCGCGCGGCATGCATGCGCGACGCGAGCGGACGTCACATTGACGAATACGTCGACGGCACTCGACCTGCATGTCAGCGACGACGGCTGCGGTTTCGATCAGGATGCCGTGCGTCGCGACTATTCGTACGGATTGCTCGGCATGAGCGAGCGTGCGCGTCTGATAGGCGGCTCGCTGCTGATCGACAGTGCGCCGGGAACGGGCACTGCGGTCTCGATACATATACCGCTTCAGGACGGGGTTCAGACATGATCAGGCTTCTGATTGCCGACGACCATCCGCTCGTGCGCGGAGGTCTCAAGCAGATAATCGAAACGACGCCCGACATTATGGTGGCGGGCGAAGCGGCGCAAGGTTCTGAAGTAATCGAGAAACTGCGCACCTGTCAGGTGGATTTGCTGCTGCTCGACATGACGATGCCGGGCATCAGCGGTGTCGATCTGATCCGGCGCGTGCGTGCGGAACGTCCGTCGCTGCCGGTGCTCGTGCTGAGCATCCATAACGAGGCACAGGTGGTCTCTCGCGCGCTGCGTGCGGGCGCAACGGGTTATGTCACGAAAGACAGCAATCCCGACGTGCTGCTCGCTGCAATTCATAAGCTCGCCGAAGGCGGACGCTTCATTGACCCGAAACTGGTGGAGGGAATCGTTTTCGAAACGTATTCGGGCGACGCGCCGCCGCACGAAATTCTTTCCGACCGCGAGTTTCAGGTTCTGCAAATGCTTGCGCTCGGCAAGAGCCTGAATGAAATTGCCGATGCTTTCGCGCTCAGCGCGAAAACGATCAGCACGCACAAGATGCGACTCATGCAGAAGCTCGGCCTTGCCAATAACGCGGACCTGATTCGCTATGCGATAAGGCACGGACTGGTCGCCGAATAGATAGTGGACACGCGTCAGGAAAACCTGAGTACTGAAGCAGGCATTCCTGATCTGACATTCCGCCGCCGCCGATGGAGGCGTTGCCACCGTCGTTCTACGATGCACCATGCGAATGAGCGGAGGAGTTATGGCGGCGTCAGAGCGATCGTTGCGCGAACTGGTCGAGAAGTGGCTGGACACGAGCGGTGCAGCATCGGCTCGAATCCAGTTACAGCCCTCCGCCGGCCAAGGGAACAGACGCTGCATATGTGTCGAGGCACAACGTGAGACGAGCACGTTGACGCTCTTTTTCTTCCATCACGGCAACGGTTTGTGGCACGTATTCCCGCCTGACGAGCGGCCCGCCATGAGGGTAGCCACCACCGCCGGCCAGGCGGCAATACGCGCGAAGAAGGGAGGATCATGACCCACGATGAATGGGGTTGGGGATCGCCGAAAGTATTGGCGCTGCGTATGTGGATGAGCGTGTGGTACGACCATGCGGTCGTGTCCGGCTTCATTCGCACGTCTTTCACGCTGAACGACGCGGACGCCGAGCGGCTCGAAGGCTATTTCAATCTCGGCCTGACACCGGAGGAGGGTGCTCGCGTGTTCTTTTCCAAATCGCATTAAATCCTGCTTTAAACATTCTCTCCGGCAACAGTTTCGTTTAGCATCAGTGCCACTTTCATATGAAGAACTTGAGACATGGCACTCATCGCACGCAACGTACTCGGCATTGCCGTACTGCTCTTCATCGCTTTCATCTTTTCGACGAATCGGCGCGCTATTCGCTTACGGACTGTAAGTAGCGCATTGCTCGCGCAAGTCTGCATCGGCGCATTTATTCTCTTCGTGCCGCTTGGCAAGACGATTCTCGCGGCGGCCGCCGCAGGCGTAAATAACGTGCTTGGCTACGGCAATGCCGGCATCGAGTTCCTGTTCGGCGGACTCGTGCAGTCCAGAATGTTCGAGGTGTTCGGCAACGGTGGTTTCGTCTTTGCCGTGCGGGTGTTGCCGGCCATTATCTTCGTGACCGCGCTGATTTCCGTGTTGTACTACCTGGGCGTGATGCGGTGGATCGTGATCGTGCTCGGCACGGTGTTTCAGAAGCTGCTCGGCGTGTCGAAGCTGGAGTCGTTTTCCGCTGTCACCACGATCTTTCTCGGTCAAAGCGAAATGCCCGCGGTCGTCAAACCGTTCACGCGCGACATGACAGGCGCCGAACTGTTCGCGGTGATGTCGAGCGGCATGGCCGCGGTTGCCGGCTCGGTGCTGGCGGGTTATGCGGGTCTTGGCGTCCGGATCGAATATCTGCTCGCGGCGTCTTTCATGGCGGTGCCAGGCGGGCTGTTGTTCGCGAAGATCATTCATCCGTCAATCGAGCCGAGCCGCGTTCATCTCGACAACCTCAATTTCGACGAAAAGCGTCCCGCGAACGTGATCGAGGCCGCTAGCTCGGGCGCGACCGTGGGCCTCAGAATCGCGGTCATGGTGGGCGCAATGCTGATTGCGTTCGTCGGTCTGATCGCGCTGCTCAACGGCCTCGTTGGCGGCATAGGCGGCTGGTTCGGCCACCCGCAACTGTCGATGCAATCGGTCCTCGGTGTGGTGTTCGCGCCGCTCGCATGGCTGATCGGCGTCCCGTGGAACGAGGCGGCGATTGCCGGCAATTTCCTCGGGCAGAAGATCATTCTCAACGAGTTCGTTGCATACGCATCGTTGTCGCCGTATCTGAAGGATGCGGCGAGTGTGACTGCTGCGGGCTTGCATGCGCTCGATCCGCGTACCATTGCTATTCTGTCGTTCGCGTTATGCGGCTTTGCGAACTTTGCGTCGATTGCGGTGCTCACGGGCGGCTTTAGCGCCGTCGCGCCGGAACGCCGCGCCGAGGTCGCGCGCTACGGGTTGCGTGTCGTGCTCGCGGCAACGCTCTCCAATCTGATGAGCGCGACCATCGCGGGCATGTTCATTACGCTCAACTGAATCGAGGATGTCTTGCATGAACATGGAACAGCTGTTGGAACGCGCAGGCGTGGCGCGAGAAAAGGCCTATGCGCCCTATTCGAAATTCAAGGTCGGCGCGGCGTTGCTGACGAGAGACGGCCGTGTGTTCGACGGCTGCAACGTCGAGAATGCGTCGTACGGTTTGTGCAACTGCGCTGAACGTACAGCGTTTTTCAGCGCGATTGCGGCGGGTTATCAGCGCGACCAGTTTGCCGCGCTCGCTGTGATCGGCGATACGGAGGGGCCGATCGCACCATGCGGCGCGTGCCGCCAGGTGATCATCGAACTGGGCGGTCCCGAGTTGCCGATTCGTCTCGGCAATCTCCACGGCGCAACGCGCGACACGACCGCGCGCGAACAACTGCCGGACGCGTTCTATCTATGAGCACGCCATGAGCACGCACAAGCTGATCTACGACACGGACCCCGGTGTGGACGATGCCATGGCGCTCGTGTTCCAGGCGCTGCATCCGGATATCGAACTGCTCGGACTAACAAGCGTATTCGGCAACGCCACGATCGAGACCACTACGCACAACGCGCGCTTTCTTGCAGGCCGGTTCGCGCCGGGCGTGCCGGTCGCGCGCGGTGCTGCGGCGCCGCTCAAGCGAGCCGCGCCGCAACCGCTCGCGTGGATTCACGGTGACAACGGACTCGGGAACATCGCGCTGGGCGCCACCGAACATGCGCCGCTCGATGCACGGCCCGCGCACCGATTCATCATCGACACGGTGCGTGCGCATCCTGGCGAAGTCACGTTGCTTGCAGTCGGCCCGCTGACCAATCTTGCGCTGGCGCTTGCGGAAGATCCGCAGATCGCGCCGCTCGTCAAGCAGGTCGTGATCATGGGCGGCGCATTCGGCACGGACGGCGTGCTCGGCAACGTCACGCCCGCAGCCGAGGCCAACATTCTCGGCGACCCCGATGCCGCCGACATCGTGTTCGGCGCGGCGTGGCCCGTCGCGATTGTCGGGCTCGACGTCACGCAGCGCACCGTCATGAGCCAGGAGTATCTGGCGTCGATCCGCGACCGTGGCGGCGCGGCAGGCCGGTTCGTGTGGGACGTGTCGCGGCACTACGAGGCATTTCATCAGCAAAGCGCGCAGCTCCGGGGCATCTATGTGCACGATTCGTCGGCCGTTGCGTATGTGCTCGCGCCGCATCTGTACACCACGCGCAGCGGTCCTGTGCGAGTGCTGACGGACGGCATCGCGGTCGGCCAGACTATTCAGAAGCCGTCCACTATGCCCGTGCCCGCGCCGGACTGGGACGAGCGGCCGGATTGCCAGGTTTGCGTCGGCGTTGACGTTGCCGGCATGCTCGCGCTGTACGAGAGCACCGTGTGTGCAAAGGGTTAAACGGTCGGCGCCGTTGACCGGACGAGGAACGCAGGGTCACGTCAGGCCCGGAACGCCCAGCATGGGCGCTTGTCCGATGCGTTGCGTCGATCTTTGCTACATTGCTTCGAGCGACGACATTCACTCGAGAGGTCAGAGATGCGAATTCTAGTGGTGGGAGCGGGGGCGGTAGGCGGCTACTTCGGCGGACGACTCGCAGCGGCAGGGCAGGACGTCACGTTCCTCGTGCGCGCGGGCCGGGCGGACAGGCTTCAGCGCGACGGACTGGTGATCAGGAGCCCGCGCGGCGATCTCACTCAGCACGACGTCAAAACGATTCTGGCCGGCGTGAACGCCGAGCCGTTCGATCTCGTGCTGCTAAGCTGCAAGGCCTACAGTCTCGACGACGCAATCGATTCATTTGCTCCGCTCGTGGGCGAATCAACGCTGATCTTGCCGATGCTCAACGGCATGCGCCATATCGACGTGCTCACGGAGAAATTCGGCGAAGCGCGAGTGCTCGGCGGCCAATGCGTGATTGCGGCCACGCTCAACGCGGACCAGCAGATCGTGCACCTGAACGAGATGCATGCGGTTACGTTCGGGGAACTGGCGGGCGGCGTATCGGAACGCGTACAAGCCATTGCCGATGCAATGGCCGGCGCGAACTTCGACGTCACCGTTAGCGAGAACATCCTGTTGCGCATGTGGGAAAAGTGGGTGTTCCTCGCCACGCTGGCGGCGAGCACGTGTCTGATGCGCGGTTCGATCGGCGACATACTGTCCGCGCCCGACGGCAAGCGCGTTATTGAAGGCCTGCTCGGCGAGTGTCGCGCGGTTGCGGAACAGAACAGCTTTACGATGGCGCCAGACTTCGATGCGCGCGCAACGCAAACGCTCTTCACACCGTCGCCGCTCACGGCGTCCATGTTGCGCGACGTGGAAAATCACTCGCACACTGAGGCGGATCACATCCTTGGCGATCTGATCTCGCGCGGCGGCGAAGCGCAAAACGGCGACCACGCTTTGACGTTGTTGCGCATCGCGTATAGCCATCTGAAGACGTATGAAGCGAGGCAAACGCGCACGTCGTAAGCCTTGGGTCGCAAGTCGCGAGTCGTGTGACCGGAGGTTGCCGTAACCGCTCAATGACCGGAGGCGAACATGCCGGCTCCAATCGGATCAGTGCCCGCGCTCAGCGCGGCGTCGGCTACGATTTTCTCGATCGGTATCGCGTTCCTCGGCTACTGGGGAATGTATGAGCCGACCGGGTGGCGTGTTGCCGACATTATTGTGTTCGTACTCGCGCTGATCGGCTTTGGATGCCTCGGGCTTGTACCGTGGATGGCCACGAGCCCCGTGGAGCCGGAGACAAGCGACGTCAGGATACGCATTGCGCGTCATCTGTTTCTTGCGGGCGTCATGGCAATCTGGCTTGCGGTGGCGATCTCGGTGATCTTCTGAACCGCTACCTACATGACGTTAAAAACGCGCGCCCCGTACCACGGTGGCGCGCGTTTCATTCAGGCGAAGCGGGAAGCCTAGCGTTCGATCTGCCGGTTCCAGCGGGTGTCCCATTGCGCACGGTGCGCATTGATAGTGTCCCAGTCCACCACCGTGACTTTGCGTACGAGGTCTTCCACGTTGCCGAGGCTTTGCTGCATCGGCGGCGTCATTTTCGCGAGACGGTTGGTCGGAATCTGGCGGCCGGCTTCAGCGGCTTTCGTCTGCGCCGGCGCGGACAGCAGGAACTGCGCGAGCTTTTGTGCAAGTTGCGGATCGGGGTTGTTATTGACCACGCACAGATCGACGAGCAGCAGCACGGGACCTTCCTTCGGATTCACATAGCCGACCGGAATTCCCTTATCGGCCAGATCGCCAACTGCGGTCGGCGTCAGCGGAAAGAGGCCGGCCTCGCCGGTCTGCACCATTTCCGAAATCTTCGCCGAGTTCGGCACGTACTCCACGACGTTGGGGCCAACCGTGCTGGCCCATTTCGTGAAGCCCGGTTCGACGTTCTGCTCGGTGCCACCCATCAAACGGTTGATCGCGAGGAAACCGTGCAGGCCGAACGTGCTGCTTGAGGCGGATTGGAACACCACCTTGCCCTTGTATTTCGGATCGGCGAAATCCATCCACGAGGTAGGCGGCGCCCAGCCTTTTTCAGCGAACAGCTTCTTGTTGTACGCAATACCGGTCATGCCGAGTTGCACGCCCGCGCCCATGTCGTCCTTCATACGCGCGAACGGATAGAGTTCTTTGAGCACCGGCGAGTCGTCGAGCTTTTTGCACACGCCCATGCTGACGGCGCGCGCCATCACGCCGTCGTCGAGAAACACTACGTGAATCTGCGGACTCGCCTTGTTTGCGAGCAGCTTAGCGAGAATATCCGACGACGTGCCCGGCACCACGACTACTTTCACATTGTTCGCTTTCTCGAAGTCGGGCAGCACCTGGCTCGTGTACGCTTTTTCCATCGGGCCGCCATTCATGCCGATGTAGATAGTCTTCGTTTGCGACCATGCGGGTGCTGCCGCGCCGAATGCGCACAATGCGGCCAATGCCGCGATCGTCCTGAACAATTTCATTAAAGGCTCCTGAGTTTCACAAACGTGATCTAAGCGACGGATGAAGTAGCAAGCTGTGCAAAGCGGCCAATCGAAAAAGCGTCGAGAGGCGTGGCCGTGGTGCCGTCGATAACGAGATCGGCGAGCACCTCGCCAACTCCGGGCGCGAGCAGAAAGCCCCCGCCCGAAAAGCCGAATGCATGCAACAGACGCGGCACTGCTCGGCTCGGCCCGATGATCGGATTGCTGTCGGGCGTCTCGCCTTCCACACCGCTCCATGTGCGAATCAGTAGCGCCTCGCGCAACGCGGGCAGCAGCGCGCACGCGTCGCGCATGACGGCCCGCGTGGTTTCCGTCGACGGTTGACCGTATTCGCCGTCGCCATGTCCGCGCCCGCCGCCGATCACGCAATTGCCGCGCGCCACTTGCCGCGCATAGATGCCGCCGCCATACACGCCCAGGTTGTGCGTGATGAAAAGCGGCAGCGGCTCGGTGACCCACATGTTCGGATAGATCGGCTTCATCGGCGCGCTTTCGCCGAAGTAGCCCGCCACCGTATTCGCCCACGCGCCGGCGGAATTGATCAGCCAGTCCGCGCTGATCTGCGTGTCGCCCGCGCGCATATGGAAGCGCTTGCCGTCGTGATGAATGCCGCTCAATGCGGTCTGCTCGCGCACGTCCGCGCCCGCGGCACGCGCAGCGCGTGCAAATGCGGGCGACACGAGACGCGGATTCGCGTGTCCGTCGCTCGCGCATAACGATCCTCCGACTGCTGCCGCGCCGAGCCACGGATAGCGCTCGCGAAACTGCGCGCCGCTCAGCAACTGCGCATGGAGTCCGTAATCGCGCGCCATGTCCGCCCATTGCTGAAGCGCGGCAAGGTCGTTCTCGCTGCGAGCGAGGCGTAAATGTCCCGATACCGTAAATTCGCCGTCGATGCCGATCAGGTCCGGTAAGCGGTCCCAGATACGACGCGCGCGCATGGCGAGCGGCATCTGCTCGACCGGGCGGCCCTGGCAGCGTACGCCGCCGTAGTTCACACCGCTCGCCTGCGCGCCGCAAAAGCGCCGCTCGAAAAGGCCCACGCGCAAGCCGCGCCTGGCAAGCGCGAGTGCCGCCGACGAACCGACGAGACCGCCGCCCGCGATTGCCACGTCGTAGTGCGGTGCTTCACTCATCGCGGGCCTCCTCTGGAATCGCAGCGACATCGTCGGCATACATCGCGGGCGACAGCGGGATGGGTTTGACTGGCGGCTGGCTGCGCAGGCGGCCAACTGCTTCGAGTGGGCGGCCGGTTTCTTCGGCGAGCATTAGAAGCGCGGCTTCGCCGCACATGCGTCCCTGGCAACGACCCATGCCGACGCGCGTCAGCGCCTTCAGGCGGTTGATCTCGTTCGCTTCGCCGCCGCGGATGCAACGCCGTAACGTGCCCGCATCGACTTCCTCGCAACGACAGACGGTCATGTCGTCGGGCCATTGCGCGGCGCATTTCGGGGGCGGTTCGAATGCCGTCTCAATGCCCGCGCGGAAAACGGCGATATGTTGCAGCTTGCGTTCAATCGATGCGGCATCGAGCATGCCGGGTCCGCGTGGATGTTGGACGCCGAGGTCGTCGAGCAAGGCCAGCGCGGCGCGGCGTCCCGCGAGTTCGGCAGCGTCGGCGCCCGCGATGCCTGCGCCGTCGCCGGCCAGATAGAGGCCGCTCACGGAGCTGCGCCCGGCGGAGTCGAGTTCGGGCAGCCAGCAACGGTTGAGCGCGTCGAACCGGAAACGGCAACCGGCGAGATCCGCGAGCTGCGTTTCGGGCTTCAAGCCGAAACTGATGCCCACCGCGTCACATGCAATTGATTCGGTAACCGAACTATTTTCGGAGGAGCGCCATTCGATGGCCTCGACATTGCGTGTGCCGCGAATACCAACAAGCTTCACGCCCCGTTCGATACGTATGCGATGCGCGTTGAGCCAGCCGACGTAATACAAACCCTTGGCGAATGTCGCCGGAAGCCGGGCGAGTTTCGAAGCGGCCGAAACCTGTTGGCTGAGCGGGCTCGTGTCGAGCACGGCCATGACTTGCGCGCCCGCTTTGACGTATTGATATGCGACGAGATACAGCAATGGCCCTGTGCCCGTGAGCACCACGCGCCGGCCGATTGCACAGCCTTGCGACTTTAACGCGACCTGTGCCGCGCCGAGTGTATAGACGCCGGGCAAGGTCCAGCCGGGCACAGGCAAAACGCGGTCCGTCGCGCCGCTCGCAATGATCAGATGCGAGAACGGCACACTGATTTCGCGCCCCGCCTGAAGTGTGTCGAGTCGACCGCTTTCGCAAGCCCACGCGAGTGTGTCGGGCCGATAGTCGATGTAAGGCAGGAGCGCTTGCATTGTCGTATGCAACGCGTCGGCTTTGCGCGCCTCGAAACCGTAGAGCGTTTTCTTCGAGCGCTGGAAGCCGCCATGTTCCGGTGGCTGCCGGTAGATCTGCCCACCCCAGCGGGCATTTTCATCTACCACGATGGGACGCATACCTGCCGCAACCAGCGTTTCGGCAGCGCGCACGCCGGCCGGTCCGGCGCCGACGATCACAATGCGGCGATCGTCGCTCATTGCGCGTCTGCACTGTGGCTTTTCGCTGCGGCGCTTGCCGGTTCGATACGAGTCAGCACCCGCAGTCCCGGGGTGACGAGCGTCGAGCAAGCGCGCAGACGCTTGCCGTCTTCGGTGCGCATCCAGCAGTCCTGACACGCGCC
The DNA here is from genome assembly GCF_052045935.1 of Paraburkholderia sp. 22098. Classification (NCBI taxonomy): domain Bacteria; kingdom Pseudomonadati; phylum Pseudomonadota; class Betaproteobacteria; order Burkholderiales; family Burkholderiaceae; genus Paraburkholderia; species Paraburkholderia sp. 22098. The sequence goes on from NZ_JBQEPV010000005.1 coordinate 224,715, forward strand.
GATCAGGCAGAAGCCGGCGCGCGGCGCTCCGCTGAATTCGCTGTCTCGCACGCGGCGCTGTTGCATCAGCACGGCGGTCAGCAATGTATCGCCCTGCAGAGCGGACACTTTCCGGCCGTCGAGATAAAAGTGCAGAGGTTCGCGCCGCGTTTCGGCGATGCGGACGAACTGAGCCTCACCTGTGGGCACTGCGCCGTCGGACGGCGAGGAATTGGACTGCATGAGGGCATGAACAGAAGAAGACATCAGTGCTGGCCGATCAGAATGCGGTTGAGTCCATACACGCGATCGAGCAGCAGCATTGCGCCCGCCGTAATGAAGATCACGAGCGCGGAGACGGAGGCCATCATCGGATCGATGGATTCTGTCGCGTACATATACATGCGAACGGGCAGCGTGACGGTTTGCGGCGATGTTACGAAGATCGACATCGTCAGTTCGTCGAAGCTGTTGATAAAGGCCAGCAGCCAGCCACCGGTTATGCCGGGCAGAATCATCGGCAACGTGATGCGGCGAAACGCGGTCCACGAATCGGCTCCGAGCGAATGCGCGGCGTGTTCGACGCTGCGGTCAAGGCCGCTTACCGAGGCCAGCACGAGCCGCATGACGAACGGCGTAATGATGATCATGTGCGCGAGGATCAACCACGCGAACGAGCCAGTCGCGCCGATCAGCGCGAAAAACCGCAGTAGTGCGATGCCGAGTACAAGACCGGGAATCACCAGCGGCGAGAGCAGCAAGCCGTTCAGAAAAGCACGGCCCGGAAAGCGCGCGCGGCCAATGGCGAGCGCGGCGGGCAGTGCGACGATCAGCGAGAGCGTCGCCGATGCAAACGCGAGCTTCAGGCTGTTGAAAAACGCCGAGATGAAGTCGGGATAGTTGAGAATCGCGCGAAACCAGCGCAGCGAGACACCGTGCGTGGGCAGCGTGAGCGTTTCGTCGGGCGTGAAGGCGACCAGCACGACGATCACAAGCGGCGCGAGCACGAACGCAATGACGAGCGTGTGGAAAATCAACGCAATGGGACCGTTCTTTCTCATGATGTTTCCGCGCGATGAACCGCTGTGTCAGCCCAGGCTTCTGGTGTATCTGCGTTCCAGAACCCGGTAGTAAGTGAGCATCACGATCAGATTCGCAACCAGCAACAGCAGCGCGATGGTGGCGCCGAGCGGCCAGTTCAGCGAGCCGAGGAATTCGTCGTAGACGGCGGTCGCGGCGACCTTTAGCCGGCGTCCGCCGAGCAGTCCGGGAATCGCGAATGCGCTTGCCGACAAACCGAACACCATCAGGCTGCCCGACAGAATGCCAGGCGTGAGTTGCGGCAACACGATGCGGCGCAGCGTCGTTGCGGGCGACGCCATCAACGACAGCGCTGCGTTCTCCGTTTGCGGATCGAGTTTCTGCAACGCGGTCCACACGGGAATTACCATGAAGGGCAGCATGACGTGCACCAGTGCAATGACGATCGCGAAGGTGGTGTACTCGAGCTTGTAGGGGCCGAGGCCGAAGAGGCCGAACGCCTGATTCACGAGACCGTTGCTGTTGAGCAGCATGCTCCAGCCGAACGCACGCACGACGACCGAGACGAGCAGCGGCGCGAGAATCACCAGCAGAAACATCGAACGATACGGATCGCGCATGCGCGACAGCACATATGCCTCGGGCGTGCCGATCACGACGCACAGCAGCGTGACGAGAAACGCAATGCCGAACGTGCGCAGAAAGATCGCGTGGAAATACGATGAGCCCAGCACTTCCGCGTAATTGCCGAACTGGAACGCGGCGAGCGGGCCGCTTGCCGGATCGAAACGATAGAAGCTCAAGACGAGCGTCATCAGAAGCGGCACGAGCACGAGCGCGACGAACAGCAGGAACGCGGGCAGGCACATGAGCCACAGCGGCAAGAATGCGCGCCACGGCGCACGCCTCGCGCCTGCGGAGGCGGACTTGCTGTTCTCCGTTGCAGGCAGCGTGCTATCCATGATGCGCATCCCGCTGGATAAAGCGGATCGCTTCGCTGTTCCAGTCGACGCCGACTGCCGCGCCTTCGGGCAACGGCTCATTGCCTTCATTCTGGCAGCACACCAGCACTTCGCCGAGCCGGCTGTCGAGACGATACAACCACTGACTACCGAGGAAAAAGCGGCTCGTGACCGTGGCCGGCACACGTCCCGCGTCCGGCGGACAGAGCCGGAGTTTTTCCGGGCGAATGCACAGCGTGACCGCGTCGCCTACGCCGACCACGCGCTCGCGCATCGGCAATTGCGCGGTACGGCCGGTCTCGCACAGATCGTGTCCGAGGTCGATGCGGATCGCGTCGCCCTCGCGCGCGATCACCGTGCCCGGCAACATGTTGGCCTTGCCGATGAACTGCGAGACAAAGCGATTCTCCGGGCGCTCGTACGCCTCGTATGGCGTGTCGATCTGCGTGACGCGGCCGGCTTCCATCACCACCACGCGGTCGCTGATCGACAGCGCCTCTGACTGGTCGTGTGTGACCATGATTGTCGTCGTGCCGATCTTGCGCTGAATGCCGCGCAGTTCGAACTGCATGTCTTCACGCAGCTTGGCGTCGAGATTCGACATCGGTTCATCGAGCAGCAGCACGGGCGGTGCGATCACGATTGCGCGCGCAATCGCCACGCGCTGCCGCTGCCCGCCCGACAACTCGCGCGGGAAGCGGTGCGCGAGCTGATCGAGCCGCACGAGCGACAGCGCTTCGCGCACGCGTTCGTTGCGCTCCGCCTTGTCGACATTGCGCATTTCGAGTCCGAAGCCGACGTTCTCCGCCACGCTCATGTGCGGAAAGAGCGCATAGCTCTGGAACACCACGCCGAGGCCGCGTTTGTTCGGCTTCATATGCGTGATGTCGCGACCGTCGAGCGTGATGCGCCCACGCGTTGTTTCGAGGAAGCCGGCGATCATCTGCAGCGTCGTCGTCTTGCCGCAGCCCGAAGGGCCGAGCAGCGAAACGAACTCGCCTTTTTCCACCGACAGATTGACGTCCGCAACGGCCTGAAGGTCGCCGAACGATTTCGTGACGTCTGTAAGTGTGAGGAACGACATGATGTGGCCTTTAGATGCCTCGATGACGCCGACTCTAGCCAGCCAAATTATGCGGCGTCAATTTGAAATTCCGATTGGCGATATTTAAATCATAAACATTCCGTTCAATGGAATGTCGAGACGGAATGCGGCGGTGAGTGTTTCACTGCACAGCAGTGGTAAAAACCCTATGAAACTGCGGTGGTGTAGCGAGGCGGGGCGGACGGCTGCGATTCCATCAATCACGCAAACGCTTTATAGTATTCCGGTCATTGAAATACAAACGAGCCAAAAGAGATGAATGCTGCCGCCAAGCGAGACACCAGAAGCCAGACCGCCGAAACCGCCGAACCGGGCGCGGTTCCCGGCACGGGCATGCTGGAACGCGCTTTTGCCGTGATTCGCGCATTGTCGGAAGCGCAGCCCGACGGCGGTCGCGTCACGCGTCTCGCGAAAGCAGTGGGTTTGACGCAGGCCACCGTGCATCGCATCCTGCACGCGTTGATCGCCGAAGGCATCGTCGAACAGGACGAAAACTCGAAGCTTTATCGCCTCAGCGTGAATTTTTTCGCGCTTGCGGCGCAAGCAGGAAACCCGAGTGGCATGCGCACGTTATGCCGCCCCGCGTTGTTGAGGCTTTGCGCGAGTCTTGGCGACACGATCTTCCTGCTTGTCAAAAGCAGTTTCGACGCGGTGTGTCTCGACATCTGCGAAGGCCCGTTTCCAATCCGCTCGTTCACGGGCGATATTGGCGGGCGCGTGGCGTTGGGCGTGGGGCAGGGCAGTCTCGCGATTCTCGCGTTCCTGCCCGAGGCGGAGCGCGAGGAAATCATCCGCTTCAATGTGCCGCGAATTCGCGGTTACGGAGTGCTGGACGAAGTGTACTTGCGCACCGAGATCGAACGCGTGCGGCAGTTGGGATACGCGGGCCGCAATAGCGGCGTGCTCGACGGCATGGCAGGCGTGGCTGTGCCGATTCTCGACCGCACTGGCGTGGCGGTCGCGGCATTGAGCGTGGGTACGCTCGCGGCGCGCTTGAGCGACGACCGCTTGCCGATGGTCGTCGAACTGCTGCGCCGTCAGGCCGAAGCGATCGGCCCGCAAACCAATCCGTTCGATGTCGCGCTGCGCCGGCCCATGCATGGCTTGTCGCGCGCCATGACCAGTGTGCGCATCGCGGGCTCTGAGCAGGAATAAGCGGCACAGGCGTGCGATAAAAGGGCGTCGCGCGCAAACTGCGCAACGCTACGCCCTTGCATCGAACGAGATCGGTGCGCCTAAAACACCTTCACGGGCACGTTCACGACGAGACGGTATTCCATGTTGTTGCCGTCCGAGTAGTGATAGCTGGCGTTATGCCACATCGCGATGAACGTGACCTTGGTGTCCTTGAAGCGGCCGCTTTGCAGCGTATAGCTCGGAATAAAACCGAACTCGTGATGATGGCCGTGCACCGGCTCTCCGTTCTTCCAGTAGAGATCGTGCAGCGCGGCTGACGGCGACGCGTTTTCCGCAGCACCCGCCGACCCATCGGCGCCCCAGCCATACGCGCCCCAGAACATCGCCTTCAGCCCCGGCACGCCCGCGTATTTTCCGTCGAATGTATAGCGCAGTTGCAGCGACTGTTCATGCGGCGCGTTGTAGTCGACGTCCATCGAGTTCGTCAGGTAGATGCCGTTGGTTTCGTTCACGTAGTCGAAGAACTGGTCGCCGAGTACTTGCTGATAACCGAGCAACAGCGCGTGCGGGCCGTGTTGCGCGGACACGGACACGCTGTATGCGTTGCTGTTGATGTGCCCCTGACGCGACGCGCCTGTGTCGTGCGTCGAGTAGATGTTGGCGAGCCCGCTCCATTTGATCGTGGTCGGATCGCCGAACGACTGCGCGACCGAGCCGTAGTACTGGCGCCAGACGTCGTCGGCCTGATCGACGTACAGAGCCATCTCGCCGTTCTTCGCATAGTGCCAGGTGCCGCCGAGATAGGTCACGCGGTCGATTCGCGTGCCGCCATACGATGTGGTCAGATTGCTGAGATTCGTGTGACCGCGTGCATCGACCTTGGTGAAGCTGCCGGCCTCGAGCGTAGTGTGAGCAAGATCGTTGCTGACGAGCGAAACGCCCAGAAAGGTCGGCGGCAGCGCGCGGTTGTCGTGCGGTTCGAGGAACGGATTCGTCACGTCTTGCAGACCGTATTTCACGACCGTTTCCGAAATGCGTCCTTTGATGTCGTACATGCCCGGGTACGCCCACGCGAGTTGTTGCGACCCGCCGCCGCTTTTCCCAACGTGCACCATGTTGCCCGCGCCGTTGCCGCCGTCGAGTTTCAGCGCCGCGAACAGCGACGCGTCGACGCCAAAGCCGATCAGACCTTGCGTAAAGCCGGATTCATAGTTGACCTGCATGCCTTGCACCCACGCATGACGGTAAGTCGTGGGTGGCGCCTGGAAGTAGTCGGAGTAATTGCGGAATTGCAGGTTCAGGTGGCTATCCGCGGTGAACCCTTGGCTTGCGGCCTGGCTCGATGGCGGCGTGGGCGGCGTGACGATTTGCGAGGCCTCGGCGTTGACGATGGCGTTCGTCGTGTCAGGCTGATCGTTGCGGATCTGACCGCCCTGGTCCGCGCGGCGCTTGTTCGAAGGCTGAGCCTGCGAGACCTGCGCGGGCGACGACAACGTTTGCGCGGCAGGCGGAACGATAGCCGGGCTGGTCGAGGGCTGCGCTATGGCGTCGTCGGCATACGCATTCGCGGCAACGGCCATGGCGGGGAGGGTAATTGCACAGCAAAGCGCGGCAGTGAGTCCGGACTTTTTTGACCGGTTTTTTGTTGGGTTATGTTTCATTGGGAATGTCTCGACAGTTGTTATTGAAACTCTGGCTGGCGCTTAGCCAGTCCTTGCTGATCGCTCGTCATGCTGATGACATGACGAGCGAATCCCACGGCGTGGCATCAACGCCGCGCCGGTGAATGTGGGGCCGCTGGTTAAAACGTCCGGAATCTAATCGTTGCTGACGCGGATGCAGGCCACTCGTGTCGAGTTCGCGCCGTGCGTCACGGGTTGCGGAATCTGAGCCGCACAAGCGTCGATCGCATCTGGACACCGTGTGCGAAATGCGCAGCCCGACGGTGGGCTCAGCGGCGAAGCGATTTCGCCGCGCAGCAGCAGATGGCGGCGCGCTCGCTCGATCGCCGGATCGGGCACCGGCACAGCGGACAGCAAAGCGCGCGTGTATGGATGACGCGGCGTGCCGTACACATCGCGCTTGTCGCCGAACTCCATCACGCGTCCCAGGTACATCACGAGCACGCGGTGACTGATTGCCTTGACCACCGCGAGATCGTGCGCGACGAACAGCAGCGACAGCGACAACTCCCGTTGCAGATCTCGCAACAGATTGACGATCTGCGCCTGGATCGACACGTCGAGTGCGGACACCGGTTCGTCGCAGATCACCAGTTGCGGCTCGCCGATCAACGCACGCGCAATGCCCACGCGTTGACATTGGCCACCCGAGAACTCATGCGGATAGCGGCGCAGATGCTGCGCGTTCAGGCCGACCCGCTCCAGCATGGTCAGTACGCGGCGCTGCACGTCGGCGCGCGCGATGTCCTTGCCGTGCGTGAGCAACGGTTCGGCGACGATCTGTTCGATCGTCATGCGCGGATCCAGCGATGCGAGCGGGTCCTGGAAAATCATTTGCACGTCGCGGCGCAGCAGCGTCGTATCGCGGCGCGCGTTGGGCAATACGGTTTCGTTGCCGAGCCAACGCACACTGCCGCTTGCGACTGGCGCGAGCCCGATGATCGCGCGAGCGAGCGTCGACTTGCCGCAACCGGATTCGCCCACAAGGCCGATCGTCTCACCGCGTCGCACGCTGAACGACACGCCGTCCACGGCTCGCAATGTCGTCTTGCCTGACCACGGGTAGCCACCGCGTGGCACACCGAATTGCACCTTGAGTTGCTCGACTGAGAGCAAGGTCGTTGCTTCGCCGCTTGCAATGGAAGTCGCGTTCATACGTGTTGTGCCTCGAGTATTTCTCCGACCGGACGGTGGCAGGCGCGCAGTGCTTGCGGATCGCCGTCCGCTGCAACGAGCGCCGGACGCGACTGGCGGCACTGATCGCTGCAGTACGCACAACGCGGCGCAAACGCGCAACCCGCGCCGACTTCGCCAGGCAGCGGCGGATTGCCGGGAATGGTTTGCAACGGACGGTCGTCGTCAGAGCTGTCGGTGAGACGCGGCAATGCGTTGAGCAGCCCGCGGGTGTACGGATGCGTGGGCGCGGCAAAAAGCGATGCGGCGCTCGCCTGCTCGACGGTCTGGCCGGCGTACATCACCATCACGTCGTCGCAGAGGCCCGCGACGACGCCCATGTCGTGCGTGATCAGAATGATCGCCGTGCCCCGCTCGCGATTCAGTTCGCGCAGCAACTCGATGATCTGCGCCTGCACGGTTACGTCGAGCGCGGTGGTGGGTTCGTCGGCGATCAGGATTTCGGGCTCGGACAGCAGCGCCATTGCGATCATCACGCGTTGCCGCATGCCGCCGGAAAACTCATGCGGATACATGCCGATACGGCGTGCGGAATCGGGAATACGCACCGCTTCGAGCGTTTCGATCGCGCGGCGGCGCGCGTCGCGGCGCGACATCTTGCGATGCAGTTGCAGCGTTTCGGTCATCTGCCGTTCGATCGTCAGGAACGGATTGAGCGAGGTCATCGGGTCCTGAAAGATCATGCCGATGCGATCGCCGCGGATTTTGTTCAGTGCCGCTTCGTTCATCGCAAGCAGGTTTTCGCCGCGATAGAGCGCTTCGCCCGACACGTTGCCGTTGCCCGCGAGGAGGCCCAGCAAGGCCATGACCGTCTGGCTCTTGCCCGATCCGGACTCGCCGACAATGCCGAGCGTGCGGCCTGGTTCGAGCGAAAACGACACGCGTTGCACCGCGTCGACGGGTGCGCCTTCGCGGCGCGTGAAGCGCACGCTCAGGTCTTTGACTTCGAGTAGCGGCATGTCAGCGGTCCTTCGGATCGAAAGCGTCGCGCAAACCGTCGCCGACAAAATTCACGCAATAGAGCGTCACGCACAGCATCACGGCCGGGCATAGCAGAAGCCAGGGCATGGATTCCAGCTTCTGCGCGCCGTCCTGAATCAGCACGCCCCAGCTTGTCATCGGCTCCTGTACGCCGAGACCGAGGAACGACAGAACCGACTCCGTCAGCACGATGTTGGGCACCGTCACGCTGGCGTACACCACGACGACGCCGAACAGGTTCGGCACGATATGACGCACGATGATCGACCGCGAACTCACGCCGATGGCCTTAGCCGCGTCGATGAACTCGCGCGAGCGCAGCGACAGCGTCTGGCCGCGCACCACGCGCGCCATGTCGAGCCACGAAAACGCGCTGATGGTCAGCACGACGAGATAGAACGCGCGGCCGAACATCGTCATCATCAGAATGGCGATCAGCATGTAGGGAATCGCGTACATCATGTCGACGATGCGCATCATCACCGCATCGACGCGGCCGCCGAGATAACCCGCGGTCGCGCCATATGCAACGCCGATCAGTCCCGACACGAGCGTGCCGAGCAAGCCGACTTCGAGCGAGACGCGCCCGCCTTGCAGCGTGCGCGCGAGCAGGTCGCGGCCGAGCTCGTCGGTGCCGAACCAGTGCATGTTTTGCAGCGTGGGCGGCAGGCTGATCGCGGACCAGTCGCTGTCGATAGGGCCGTTGGGCAGCAGCCACGGACCGGCCACGCATGCGATCACGATCAGCAACAGCACGGCAAAACCGGTGAACGCCGCGCGGTTGCGCACGAAGCGCGCGGCGGCGGTAGCGAGCGGCCCGCGCGAGCGGGGGGCGCTGGCAATGGCCGCGAGCGGATCGAGCGCCGCGGCAGTCGATTGAATGGAGCGGGCCATGATCAGTACCGGATACGCGGGTCGAGCCACGCATACGCGAGGTCGACCAGCAGATTGAAAAGCACTGCAACGGCGGTCGTCAGCACGACGAGGCCGAGCACGAGCGTGTAATCGCGATTGATCGCGCCGTTCACCACCAGTTGGCCGAGCCCCGGCAGTGCGAATACCGACTCGGTCACGACAGCCGCCGTGATCGACGAAATACAGACCGAGCCGAGCAGCGACACGACAGGCATGAGCGCCGGCTTGAGCGCGTGACGCAACACGATCGTGCGGCCCGGCAAGCCTTTCGCGCGAGCCGTGCGAATGAAGTTGCCCGACAGCACTTCGATCATGCTGCCGCGCATTACCCGCGCAATTGCAGCCACGTTGATGAACGTGAGCAGCACGATCGGCAGCACGCGATAGCGCCATTCACCCTCGCCCCAGCCGCCCGCAGGCAGCCAGCCGTGACCTTCCGAAGTCTTCAGCAGAATCGCGAAGATCCAGACGAGCACAGGCCCCAGCACGAACGGCGGCACGACGTTGCCGATGTTGCCGAGCACCATCACCGCGTGATCAACGAAACGGTCGCGGCGCACCGCGGCCAGCGTGCCTAGCGTGACGCCGATCACGACTGCTATCGGCACCGACACGCCGCCCACGCCGAGGCTCACCGGCAACGCTTTCCACACCAGGTCGTTGACCGACCAGTCGGCGTAGCGGAACGACGGCCCGAGATCGCCGTGCAGCAGCGAACCGAGGTAGTGGAAGTACTGCAGCCACAAGGGTTCGTCGAGGTGATACCTGGCGTTGAGATTCGCGAGCACGGCCGCCGAGAGTTGCTTCTCGGTGTCGAATGGCCCCCCCGGCGTGAGATGCAGCAGCAGATAGCACGCGGTGATCACGGCGAGGATCGTCGGGATCGCCCAGAGCGTGCGGCGCAGCGTATAGGCCAGCATGTCGATGCTCCGCGCTTAGTGCTTGATCAGATACATGTCTTGTGTGGCGCGCTGGTCGACGTAGTTGGTCGACGTATAGCCGCCCACATACGGCTTCACGAGCCGCACCGCCGAGTACTGGAAGAGCGGCACCATTGGGTAGTCGTTCATCGCCGTGTCATGCGCCTTCGTGAGAAGCTCGGTGCGCTTTGCGTCGTCGAGTTGCTGGTTGGCTTCGTCGACGATCTTGTCCACTTGCGGATTGCAGTAGCGCTGATCGTTCTGCACGCTATTGCAGCGGATCAGATCGAAGTACGACATCGCGTCGTTGTAATCGACGAACCAGCCGTCGCGCGAGGCCTGCACCTTGCCGTCATGCCGTTGCTTGAGCAGCACCTTGTATTCGACGTTTTCGAGCTTCGTGTTCACGCCGAGCTTGGTGCGCCATTCGGACGTCGCGAAAAGCGCGACCTTCTTGTGCAGGTCGTTCGTGTTGTACGTCAGCGTGAAAGTGAGCGGCTTCGCGTCGGAATAGCCGGCGCTCTTCAGCAGATTGCGTGCGTAGTCGACGCGCTTTGCCATCGGCCAGCCTGCCCAGTCCGGCTTGAAGACTGCCGCGCCTTGCGTACCCTTGGAGATGAGGCCGTACATCGGCAGCTCGCCGTCGGCGGTCAGACGCTGCGTCAGCAGGTCGCGGTCGAGCACCATCGAAAGCGCCTGACGCACGCGCTTGTCCTTGAAGATCGGATCTTCGTTGTTCAGGCTGTAGTAGTAGGTGGCGATCTGCAGGCCGGTCTTGAGCTCGGGGCCGAACTGCTTGCTCACTTGTGCATAGATGCCCGACGGAATCGAATACGTGTAATCGAACTGGCCGGCCTGGTACATGCGCATCGCCGTTTCATCGTTTTCGATCGGCAAATAGGTCACTTTCGTGATCACGACCTTGCTCGCGTTCCAATAGGTCTTGCTCTTCGCGCCGACGAGACGGTTGTTGGGTTGCCAGTCGGCGAGCATGTAAGGACCGTTGCCGACGAAGTTGCCCGGCCGCGTCCACTCGTTTCCAAACCGGGCCACGACGTCGCGATTGACCGGCGCCATGGTCGGCATCGCGGCAAGCTGCGGGAAGAAGGCCGCAGGCACTTCAGTGGTGACTTCGATCGTGTACGGATCGACGGCTCGCGCGCCGAGGCTCGCGAGCGGCGCCTTACCTGCGAGAATTGCCTTCGCGTTCTTCACGAATTCGACCAGCACCGTGTATTTAGAGCCTGTCTTCGGATCGAGCACGCGTTGCCATGCGTAAATGAAATCTGCGGCTGTGACCGGCTGGCCGTTGCTCCAGCGCGCGTCGTGGCGCAGCTTGAAGACCCACGTGTCGGGCCCGGTGCGCGTCCACGATTGCGCGACGCCGGGGACGACCGCGCCGGCCGCGTCGATGCGTGTGAGGCCTTCGAACATGTCGAGCGCAATGGTGTTGCCTGTCCACGATTCGATATGAGCGGGGTCGAGCGATTCGGTTTCCGCCGGCACCTGGCGGGTGATCTCCTGGCTGGCGGCGAGCGTGACGCCGGGCGGCACCGTGACGGCAAACGCGGACGAGGTAAATGTAAGGACGAGCGCACTCAGCGCCGTCGCATAGGCAAACGGGGTTTTCATCGGTTCAGAATCGCAGGAAAGGTCGAGAGAGAAACGCGCTGACGCGGGAGCGCCCGGCTATCTGTCTTATTCGGGCCTGGGCGGCCCTTGTTGTTTGTCCGACATGCAGGAATCCTTACATTTGGTAATGCAGGCTGTCCCTGCCGGATGAACCGGAAAAGGAGCCCGCTTCTTTAAAACAGTCTCGGTGTGCCGACCCAGACGACCACCGACTCCACGCGAGCGGTGTTCACCCAGCTGTGCGGCACCGTCGATTCGTAATGCGCGCTGTCTCCTGCGCGCAGCACAAACGTCTTGCCTTCCAGCGTCAACGACACTTCGCCGTCGATCACATACATGAACTCTTCACCGGCATGCGTCGTGACTTCCGAGCGCTTTTGCCCCGGCGGCATTCTCACGAGGATCGCCTCGAGCTGACGGCCGCCCGTCACATTGGTCAATCGGGCGAACAGATTGGCCGAGTCCGCGAAACCGAAAAACTTCAGCTGATCGCCGCGGCTCACCGACCGCTCTTCGCTAGGCGTGTCGACGAAATACTGAACCGTCACTCCGAGCGCGTGAGCGATGCCGGCAAGCGACGTGATGGAGGGCGACGCCAAACCTCTCTCCACCTGCGACAAAAACGGCTTGGAAATTCCCGCCGCGGTTGCCGTGTCGTCCAGCGTTCGCTTGAGTCGTTGCCGCAACGCGCGGATCTTGCTGCCTATTTCGAGTGCCGCATTGCTCTTATGAATTGTCGTGACCATAGCAGGAGGAAATTAGCCCGTCAAAATTTGTTTGATATATGCAAATATGGTTTGATGACGCCTTGGCGGGACTGCGGGCCTGGAGCCCCGCCTGGATACGCGCCACATTTTTCGAGACAGCACGCTATGTTGCCAGAAGCCACACGACCTCCGGCCAATTTGACCGATAAGGCCGAGGAAACCGGGCGTCTCTTCCGCCAGGTTAGCGCGAGGCTTCGACGCTGTGCATGGCTATGCAAACTGGATTTCAAGACGTTAAAGGCATGACACGAAGGACAGTCTTTCGCACACGCGCAACCGCGCGAGCCGAATCGATGCGCTCTCCAATCCCTAAGTATGGGCTGGCGAGATGCAACTCCCACCGCCGGGACCGACAACTCATGAACGCCGGACCGTTCTCCGCAATTCGATTTTTCGCGGCGGCTCGCAAGTCCTTGCCACCGCACACAACTGTTTCAAGCAAGAGGTAGATGATGGAAGCATCCAGACGCGCTGGTGCGCATATTTCGCAGACGCGTTCTTTTTCGACCGTCTTTCTGATCGAGATGTGGGAACGTTTCGGCTACTACGGCATGGCTGCGCTGCTCGTGCTGTTCATGATCGACAAGCTGCACTTTGCAGACAGCCACGCGACACTCACGTGGGGCGCCTTCACCGCGCTCGTCTACGCGTCGCCGTCTATTGGCGGCTGGATTGGCGACACCATTCTGGGCGCGCGCCGCACGATGATTTTCGGTGCCGTAGTGCTGGCCGCCGGCTATCTGATGCTGGCGCTGCCCAACGACCAGCTTGCGTTCATGTACGCGTCGCTTGGCGTGATCGTCGTGGGTAACGGCCTTTTCAAGGCGAACGCGGCGAATCTCGTGCGGCGCATCTATGAAGGCGACGACGCGCGCATCGACAGCGCGTTCACGATCTACTACATGGCGGTCAATATCGGCTCGACGGTGTCCATGCTCGCCACGCCGTGGATCAAGGACCATTGGGGCTGGCACACGGCCTTCGGCGTCTGCTGCGCGGGCATGCTGTTGTCGGTGGCGAACTACTTCGTGATGTTCCGCACATTGGCGCATATCGGCTCGGCCCCGGACGCCGAACCGGTACGCTGGCGACGCGTCGGCGCGGTCGCAGTCGGCGGCGTCGCACTGGGCGTGGCGACCATGTTCGTGTTGCAGCACAAGGCGATCGCAGTCGCCTGCGTGTATGCCGCGGGCGCCGCGATTCTGGCTATTTTTGGCTACATGCTGGTTAAGTGCGAACGCTCGGAGCGCGCGGGTCTCGTGGCTGCGCTGATCCTCACCGCTCAGGTGATCCTGTTCTTCGTGTTCTATGTGCAGATGTCTACGTCGCTCACGCTATTCGCGCTGCGCAACGTCGATCCGCGGTTCTCGCTGTTCGGCGCGACGCTCTTTACCTGGAGCGCGGCGCAATTTCAGGCGCTCAATCCCATCTGGATCATGCTGCTGAGCCCGTTGCTTGCGCTGCTTTATACGCGGCTCGCGAAAAGCGGCAACGACGTCCCGGTCGCAGTGAAATACGCGTTCGGCTTCGCGGTGGTGGCGGCCGGCTTCTTCGTCTATGCGGCAAGCGGTCACTCGGCTGTCAATGGACGCGTGTCCTCGTGGTTCATGGTCGGCGGCTATGGGTTGTATTCGCTCGGCGAACTGCTCGTGAGTGGTCTCGGCCTCGCGATGATCGCCCGCTACGTACCCGCGCGTATGGGCGGCTTCATGATGGGCGCGTATTTCGTTGCGACCGGTGTGTCGCAGTATCTGGGGAGCGTGGTCGCGAATTTCGCGCAGATGCCGGCCGGCGACATGGACCCGCTCGTGTCATTGCCGCTTTATACGAAGCTCTTCACCGGTCTCGGCTGGCTTGCCGCCGCCGGTGCGCTCGTCGCGGTACTGCTGTTGCCGCTGATGCGCAAGCTCTCGCGTGAACATCAGCGATCCGGCGACGAGACGCGCGACCGCGCAACGCAGTCTGCTACGGCCGGCAGCGCGGTGACGGAATAAGCCGGTCCGCCGGAACGCGGTGGACTCAGTTTGCGGCTGCCGTCTTGCTGCCGTCTGGCCTCGCCGAAGTATCATGGCGCGGACATTTCAGGTAGCCGGTCAAATGGAAATCCACATCGCCGTAGAAGGGCATCACGACCTGTCCGGACAGATTTATCGCCAGTTGCGAGCCGGCATACTCGAAGGGCGACTTGCCGGCGGCACGCGGCTGCCGTCGACGCGCGATCTCGCGACGCAGTTGGGCGTGTCGCGCAAGACAACGCTTGACGTGTTCGAGCGGCTTCTTTCGGAAGGCTATCTCACCGCGCGAGCCGGTTCGGGAACGTTCGTCGCCGACGGTCTCGAGCGCTTGCCGGTGGAGCGCTCGCCGCATGCGCGCGTGGCAGACTCGTCGCGCGAACGTGCGAAGGGCAGGCGGGACGCCGCGCGCGCGCAACCGCTGTGGGAGCAGATGCCCGACAGCTTGCCGGTGCCGCGGCCATCGGTGGCGTCGCCGTACGATTTCATAGGCGGTGCCACCGACAAGACGCTGTTTCCATTCGACGTCTGGCGCCGCTGTGTGAATCATGCGTTGCGTACGCAAGCGCGCGGACAGGGAACGTATCGCGACGCAGCCGGCGAACAGGAGTTGCGTCTGGCGATCGCGCGCTATCTCGCGTTCAATCGGGCGGTGTCGAGCAACTGGGAAGAGGTGATCGTCACGCAAGGCGCGCAGCACGCGCTCGACCTGCTCGCGCGCGTGACGCTCGGTCCCGGCGAAGTCGCCGCCATCGAAGATCCCGGTTATCCGCCGGCGCATGCGTGTTTCGAGGCGACCGGTGCGCGCGTGGCGCATGTGCCCGTCGACCGTGAAGGTTTGATCGTCGGCAAACTGCCGGACAACGCGCGGCTTGTCTACGTGACGCCGTCGCATCAGTTTCCGCTGGGTATGCCGATGAGTCTCGAGCGCCGTGTCGAGCTGCTCGAATGGGCGCAGAAACGCGGCGCGGTGATCATCGAAGACGATTACGACTGCGAGTACCGTTTCGAAGGCCGGCCGATGGAGCCGTTGAAAAGCCTCGACCGCGCCGGCCTGGTTGCATACGTGGGCACGTTTTCGAAAACTATCTTTCCGGAGTTGCGGGTCGGCTACGTGGTGCCGCCCGCTTCGCTTTACGGGCCGCTTTACAAGGCGCGTCAGATTGCGGATTGGCACGGCTGCACGCTGACGCAAACCGCGCTGGCGTCGTTCATGCTCAACGGCGACTTCGCCAAGCACTTGCGGCGCATGCACAAGACGTACGCGGCGCGGCGCGCACGACTGCTCGAACATCTGCAAGGCGGGCTTTCACCGTGGTTCGAGCCGATCGTGCCGACGGCGGGCATTCATATAGCGGCGCGCCTGCGAGCGCCGCTGACGGAGCAGGCCGTGGTGACGGCGGCGCGCGAGGCGTCGATCGGTCTGTATGGACTCGCGCCGTTTTATCAGCGCGCCAAACCGCAGGCCGGTCTGATTTTCGGCTACGGCAACATCGCCGAGCCACATATCGATACGTCGCTCGGGAAACTTGCGGGCATCCTCGCGCGCCTTGCTTCGTCGCCTGGCAACTGAGACGTCCGATGCGACGCGATGGCGTTGCATGGATTCGCGTTGCGCGGCCAATGCGGAGTTACCCGAAGCGCCGGTTGCCGGTCGCTTTGCGAATCGAAGACAAGGCCAATGCCGTCCAGCGAACGTCGAGACGCGGTGCCCGCAGCGCCAAAAATGACCGGGCGATGGCACGTCTCGATCCATCGTGCCGTGCAGAATGTGCCGCTATACATGCACTGAAACCGCTTGTAACGCACGTTACGTGTCCGTGTTGAAGGAGCCGCCAAAGCAGTTTAGCCCCTGAAACAAGGATCAAAATGTGTCGCGCAGTCTGCGCCGCGCAACAAACCTGCGCTGTTATACATAAAAGAGTCGCGCAAATCGCATCAGCGCTTGTAGAATCCGGCGTTGAAGCGTGCACATACCGTATGCGCTTCGTGCAATTCACTGACCACAACAGGTAGGAGAAACATGCCGACTTCCGCAAAAAAGGTGGCCAAGAAGGCTGCTGCCCCGGTACCGACCAAGAAGGTTGCTGCAAAGAAAGTCCCTGCGAAGAAAGCTCCCGCAGCTAAGAAGGTCGCCGTGAAGGCGTCCAGCGCACCGTCGCCGATCAAGGACACCTTCACGAAGGCCTCGCTGGCTGCACACGTTGCTGAACGCGCCGCTGTGGAACCGAAG
Organism: Paraburkholderia sp. 22098; assembly: GCF_052045935.1. Lineage (NCBI taxonomy): Bacteria > Pseudomonadati > Pseudomonadota > Betaproteobacteria > Burkholderiales > Burkholderiaceae > Paraburkholderia > Paraburkholderia sp. 22098. Next base: position 241,275 of record NZ_JBQEPV010000005.1, read on the forward strand.
GCTGCGAAGGCTGTTCTGGCCGCACTCGAAGACACGATCCTCGGCGCTGTTCACAAGAAGGGCGCTGGCGAATTCACGCTGTCGGGTCTTCTGAAGATCGTCGTGCAAGCTGTGCCGGCCAAGAAAAAGCGCTTCGGCAAAGACCCGTTCTCGGGCGAAGAGCGCTGGTTCCCGGCAAAGCCGGCTAGCGTGCGCATCAAGGCACGCCCGCTGAAGAAGCTGAAGGACGCTGCAGCAGGCTAATTACGCATCGCGCGTCGCCCAGGCGGTTGACCACGTTCGCGTTGGTTGACCTCCGCGGCTCACGCACTGCAATTCCGCACTGCAAGTCGTATGAATCCCCGTGAATGAAAATTCACGGGGATTTTTTTGCGCCCATGTTTGCGCTCGTTCTTGCGCTCGTGATGCGCGCCGCAGGTCCCAAAAGCGCGATGCGGTGCATCCGCCATTCGTGCGTGCACTGTACTAGCGCATCGTGTGCTGCCGCAGTACGATGACAGCGAGACCCTTTGCCCCGCTATGCGCTGTTCGTGTGCACGTCTGCGGTTTCATGCGCTAAAAGCCGAATGGCATAGCGCTTGCTTGAACGAATATCGAACACCGAATGCGCAGCGCATTCGCCTTCTATCCGACAACAAGAGCGGGGCGTGACATGCGATGCTATGACGAGATGCGTCATCATGACGATGCCGTGCGGCCACATTACGCGCGCTTCGAACGGTGGCTCTCGAAGCAGGGAAACGAAGCGATCGCACGCAAGCGTGCCGAAGCGGACCTGCTGTTTCGCCGGGTCGGTATTACGTTTGCGGTGAACGGCGACCTGTCCGGCACCGAGCGGCTCATTCCCTTCGACCTGATTCCACGCATCATTCCGCGCGACGAATGGAAGACGCTCGAAGCGGGTCTACGTCAGCGGGTGCGGGCGCTCAATCTGTTCATCCACGACGTGTACCACGATCGCAAAATCGTGCGCGCGGGCATCGTGCCCGCTGAGCAGGTTTATACCAACGCGCAATATCGGCCGGAAATGCAGGGCGTGAATGTGCCGCTCGGTGTTTACGCGCATATTGCCGGTGTCGACGTGGTGCGCGCTGGCGACGAGGGCGAGTTCTACGTGCTCGAAGACAATCTGCGGGTGCCGTCGGGTGTGTCGTACATGCTCGAAAATCGCAAGATGATGATGCGGCTTTTCCCCGAGCTATTCGTACAGAACCGCATTGCGCCGGTCGCGCATTATCCCGATCTGCTGCTCGATACGCTGCGCTCGGTAGCGCCCGAAGGCGTCGACGATCCGGTCGTGGTGGTACTCACGCCGGGCATGTACAACTCCGCGTATTTCGAGCACACGTTCCTCGCGCAGCAGATGGGTGTCGAACTGGTGGAAGGCAAGGATCTCTTCGTCGACGACAACTACGTGTTCATGCGCACCACGCAGGGACCCAAGCGTGTGGACGTGATCTATCGTCGCGTGGACGACGATTTTCTCGACCCGCTCGCGTTCCGTAACGATTCGGCGCTGGGCGTGCCGGGCCTCCTGACTGCGTATCGCGCGGGACGGGTCGCGCTCGCGAACGCGATGGGCACCGGCATCGCCGACGACAAATCGATCTATCCGTACGTGCCGGAAATGATCGAGTTCTATCTGGGCGAGAAGCCGATTCTGAACAACGTTCCCACGTTCCAGTGCCGCAAGCCCGACGATCTGGCTTACACGCTTGCGCATCTGCCGGAACTGGTCGTGAAAGAGGTGCATGGCGCGGGCGGCTACGGGATGCTTGTCGGACCTGCTTCCACGAAGGCCGAGATCGAAGCGTTCCGCGAGCGTCTGATCGCGCGGCCGGCGGGCTATATCGCTCAGCCCACGCTGGCGCTGTCCGCGTGCCCCACGTTCGTCGAAGCCGGCATCGCGCCGCGCCACATCGATCTGCGTCCGTTCGTGCTGTCAGGCAAGACCGTCACGATGGTCGCGGGCGGACTCACTCGCGTCGCGTTGCAGGAAGGCTCACTCGTCGTCAATTCGTCGCAGGGAGGCGGGACCAAGGACACGTGGATGGTCGACTGACGCAGTTGCCGCGCGGTTGCAACCACCGCGCCCGCAACCCAGCGCGCCGGGGCGTTTATCACTAAGCCGCCGGCGCATACGGATAACCAGCGCGAGCTTTCACTTCATCGAGCTTCGCGTCATCAGATACGGAACGCCGTCATGTTAAGCCGCACCGCCGATCACCTTTTCTGGATGGCCCGCTACATGGAGCGCGCGGAGAACACCGCCCGCATGCTCGATATCAATCTGAAGGCGCTTCTGCTGCCGCAGACGCCCGATCAGGAGGCGCGCGCACAACGTTCGGTGCTGCGCATTTCCGAACTCGAAACAGCGTTCGCACAACGCTACGACGAGCCGACGCGCGAACACGTGCTCGACTTCATGGTGGCGGACGCGAACAACCCCTCGAGTATTCACTCGTGCCTGCAGGCGGCGCGCGAAAATGCGCGTGCCGTGCGCGGTACGTTGACGACCGAATGGTGGGAGACCATCAACGATACGTGGCTCGAATTCAACGAGCGCATTTCGTCTGGCCAGGCCGCTGCCAATCCGGGCGCGTTGTTCGAATGGGTGAAGTTCCGTTCGCATCTTTCGCGTGGCGTGACGATTGGCACGGCGCTGCAGGACGACGCGTTTTTCTTCACGCAGTTGGGTACTTTTCTCGAGCGCGCCGACAACACCGCGCGAATTCTCGACGTGCGCTTTGCCGACGTCGAACCGAATTCACGCGACGCCGCGCGTCAGCTCGAAGACTTCTATTACTGGACTTCGATCCTGAGCTCGGTGTCCGCGCTGGAAATTTACCGCAAGGTGTATCGCGATGTCGTCACGCCAGCCCGTGTGGTCGAGCTGATGATCCTGAACCAGCAGATGCCGCGTTCGCTGCTGGCTTCGCTCGAAGGCGTCTGCGCGAATCTGGCGATGCTGCGAACCTCCGGCTCGAACCAGTGCGAGCGTTTTGCCGGCAAGCTGCGCGCCGAACTGCTGTACTCCGACATCCGGCAGATTTTCGAAGCCGGCCTGCACGCCTACCTGACCCAGTTCCTCGCTCGCGTGTTCGAGCTGGGCAATCTCGTCGCGCGTACTTATCTCATGCTGCCAGTCGCCTGACGGAGTGCTTATGTACCTGACGATCCGCCACGACACGTCCTATCGTTACGAAGCGACTGTCCATTATTCAATCCAGCAATTGCGCCTGACTCCGGCCAACGGCGCTTCCCAGATGGTGCGGCGTTGGAGCATCGACACGCCGGGCAAGCTCGACCCGGCCTTCGACGCCTATGGCAACGTGCTGCATACGCTCGTCATCAACAAGCCGCATAGCGAGATCCGGCTGCAGGTGTCGGGCGAGGTCGAGACGATTGCGCTGATCGACGGCCGGCTTCTCGACGACGTCGGCCCGATTCCGCTCGAGCACTTCACGTGCGCGACGCGTCTGACCGAAGCGGACGCTGCGATCCGCGAACTGGCGGGCTCGGTCCCGAGCCTCACCAGTTCGGCGAATCTGATCGCGCTGTCGGAACGGATCGTGGAGCGCGTGAAGTACCATCCCGGCATCACCGAGGTCACCAGCACGGCGGCGCAGGCGCTCGCGCTCGGCAATGGCGTCTGCCAGGACCATGCGCATCTGATGCTCGCTTGTTGCCGCGCGCGTGGAGTTCCGGCGCGCTACGTGAGCGGCTATATCGAACCCGGCGACGTGCCGCATGCGGCGAGTCATGCATGGGTGGACGTGTGGGTGGACGGCACGGGCTGGGTCTCGATCGACGTCACGCATGCGGCCTTCGCCAGCGAAATCTACTGCAGGCTGGCGGTCGCGCGCGACTACGAGGCTGCGGCGCCGGTGCGCGGCCGGAGGATCGGCGGCAGGGAAGAGGAGTTGGAAGTCTCGGTAACGGTCAGCGCGCAGATGTCGCAGTAGATTGCGGCAGGGCCGCAACTCACGCAAGGTGGCGCTGTACGCTGCCTTCGGCCGCGTTCGGTCCTCAATTGCCGGGCACGCGAGCCTGTTTTGAGCGGGCGCTTGTCGAGGGCACGCGCTTTCCCGCTTGACGTTCCGCGTAGCGCCCACAGCGGCTGTCCGGCCGTGCCGGTGTTCGCCACTATCAAGAACAAACCGGCCGAGGCCGTAATACGGTGAAGAGGCGCATCTGCGCCGCATTACAATAGCGCCGTTCAGTCGTTTTTCGCGGGTATCCTCTCTTATGACTTACTGTGTAGCGATGTCCGTCGACGAGGGTCTCGTGTTCCTTTCGGACACGCGGACCAATGCGGGCGTCGACCACATCAGCACCGCCCGCAAGATGTCCGTGTTCGAGCAGCCGGGCGAACGCATGCTGGTGCTGCTCGGCGCGGGCAATCTGTCGCTGACGCAGGCGGTGTTGCACGAACTGTCGGAGCCGAGCGATCCGTCGCAGCCCACGCTCTGGAGCGCGCCCACCATGGCTGACGCGGCGCGCGTGATCGGCCGCGCGGTGCGTTGCGTGCATCAGCGGGAGGCGGAAGCGCTGCAGGAATTCGGCGTCGACTTCAATTGCAGCTTTATTCTCGGCGGGCAGATTGCCAACAACCGGCCGCGACTGTTCATGATCTATGCGGCGGGCAACTTCATCGAGGCCTCGGCGGTCAACCCGTATTTCCAGATCGGCGAGGCGAAGTACGGCAAGCCGATTATCGACCGGGTGCTCACGCCGTCCACGCCGCTCGACGAAGCCGCGAAGTGCGCGCTCATCTCAATGGACTCGACGTTGCGCTCGAACCTGTCGGTCGGGCTGCCGCTCGATCTGCTGGTCTATGAGAAAGATTCGCTGCGGGTCACGCGTTTCGTGTCCATCGATCACGACAACGCCTACTTCGAGATGATTCATCGCACGTGGGGCGAGCGGCTGCGCCAGGTGTTCGGCGAGATCCCCGATCCCGACTGGCACGAATCGCCCAATGTGCCGATGCTGCAGCGCGAGCGCGCGCTTGTGATGCATCGCGCGCCGGTGGGTGCTGATGGCGTGGAGCACGATCTCGACGCAAGGCCCGCGCAGACACTGGCGCAGGCGGAGAAGGGCAAGGCGCAGCGCAGGTAGCCGTTGGGCGGTTTCGTGTTTGCGCATGGGTGCGCGTCGCAATCGACGTGGAGCAGATCTTTGGCACAAGTAGATAAGCCCAGAACGCGCGGCTGACCGGATGCTGCTGCGGCGCGACGGCTTCGAGCCGCGCCGTGTGCCGAACTCATCCATGCTGGACTCCGGCGCCGTTTCCGTCGCCCAATGAAAAAAGCCAGCCTTCGGCTTGCGCCTCTGGCTGGCTTCAAGGTACGGCTCGATGTCTTGAGCCGTATGCCATGCTGTTCTATTAGAACTTGTGACGGATACCCAGGCTGATGATTTCCTGGCTGCTCGAACCGGCCTGGTAGCCATACGAGCCAACCGATGCGCCTGCGTCGACAATGCCACCGGTCGCTGCGTCGCGCTGGCGACCGCTTGCGTGCTGGTATGCGCCAACGAGGTACAGGTCGGTGCGCTTCGACAGGAAGTAGTCGCCGCCCAGCGAAACTTGGTGATAGTTCGCCGACGTGTCGCCCGCGCCGTGCGTGTAGGTGTAGCCCAGGCCCAGCAGCATTGCCGGCGTCAGCTGGTAGCCAGCGTACGCGCCTGCAACGTGATACTTCTCTTGCTCACCGAAGCCCGAGAACGCGTCCGGCTTGTATTGCGCGAAGCTATAGCGAGCGTTGAACGTGAACGGACCGGTCACGTACTGTACAGCGGCCGACGTGATATCGATCTGCTTGGCCGATGCGTACGCGCCGTTGATGTTCGAGCCGTCGAACGTAGCGTCAGACGTCACGCCCGCGTTCCACGTGCCACCCTGGTTGGTGCCCGGAACGACGCCGCGGCTTGCCAGCGTGTTGCCGTTTTCCATGCGGAAGTAGCCAGCTGCAACGCTGAAGGGGCCGCCCGACCACGTTGCTGCACCTGCCCAGGATTGACCTGCGCCCGTTGCGCCTGCAACGCCACCCAGTGCGTACATGCCTTCGAACTGGAAGCCGCTCCACACCGGAGAAACGTATTTGATTGCGTTGTTCGTACGCGAGCTGTTGTCGTTGTTGTCAACGTCGCCCGGCGTCGTGAACGTGCTGCCGAAGAAGTTGTCACCCGTCAGCGGCTGAACCAGGTCGACCAGCGGGTCGTACTGGCGACCCAACGTGAGCGTACCGTATGCATCTTGCGTCAAACCGACGTATGCCTGGCGACCGAACAGCTTCGTGCCCGTGCCGTACGAACCCATCTTGCCGTTGTTCGGGTTGAAGCCGCTTTCCAGTTGGAAGATCGCCTTCAGGCCACCGCCCAGGTCTTCCGTGCCCTTCATGCCCCAGCGGCTGCCTTGCAGGTTACCCGCTGCGAGCTGCCACAAGTTGTTGTTAGCCGGGTTGGCATTGTGAACGTACTGGACCGATTCATCGATCAAGCCGTACAGGGTCACGCTGCTTTGAGCGTGTGCAGCGCCGGTAACGCCGAGGAGCGCCAACGAGAGGGTAGACAGTGCGATTCGTTTCATCCAATTCTCCACGCAGATGATTAGTTTACTTGTTGCGGAAAGGAGAATAGCTCAGGGCGTCAATCGGTAAGAACTGGAAAAAAAAGAGTGTCGCCAAAAACCGACAATCGTCGCAAAGCCTTGTATTTAAAGCCGCTTTGGGATTGTTTCTTTTTTCGCAATATTGATTCGTTGTGTTCGCATTATTGTTGTTTCATTGATCGAGACCGTATCGGAACCGGCCGTTCAGCAATTATGTGTAAGTAAAATGTAATAAAGTCGTCTAAACAGAGACTACGGGTTTTGGAGCGGGTCGAGGCAGGCGCGGAACGACTACGCCGAAAAGCGGACTGGACATGCCGGCCCGATTGTGATCCATGCGCACCATTGCGGGGCAAAAACGGTCGGACCAACCGTTCCGCTACTTTGGCGCGATGTCGTCGTCCCGGTTGTGACGCGCGATGGTGGCCGCCGCGAGGCCGGCAGCCGCTGCCAGGGCGACTGATTTCCACGGGTGCTTGCGCACGTAGCGATCTGCCTCGACCGCTTTGCGGCTCGCACCGAGCAACGTGACTGCGGCGAGATGGGTCGCTTGCGCCTCCGCCGATATCACCGAGCGTCCGACATTCAGCGCGGTCGCGCGCGCAGACGCCTTCTTTCGCAGTTGCATGCGGCGTAAGTCGTAAGCCGCCTGCGTGCCGGCGCCCGTCTCCGCGTGGGCGCTGCCGGGCGAAGCCGTCGGCACGTCGCTGCCGGACGCTTCGGCGCCGGCGTGCAAGGCCGCGTTTGCCGGCACCGTCGACGCCGCCAACACCGATGCGAGTTTCGCGCGGCTGCCCGGCGGCGAGTCGGCCTGCATGCCCCAGCCGCCGCGCGGGTCGTTAAGACGGCCCCGCGCGGCCGAAAACTCAGCGCCGAGCAGCAGCACGGCCGCCGAGAAGTACAGCCACATCAGCAGCACGGCGAGCGATCCCGCCGCGCCGAACGAGCTTGCCATGCCGGCGTGCGCGAGATAGAGCGCGAACAGCTTCTTGCCGGCCGAAAACAGCACCGCCGCGACGACCCCGCCGACCAGCGCATCGCGCCAACGTACCTTCGCGTCCGGCAGGAATTTGAGCAGGCCGGCGAACGCAAACGCAAGCACCAGCAAACCCACGCCGAGTTGCAGCAGATTGCCGATCACGACATACGGCGAGTCGCCCCACAGCCATTTGCCGATGAACGTGATCACCGTATCGAGCACGAGGGAGACGATCAGCAAAAAGGCGACGCCGAGCACCAGGCCGAACGAGATCAGCCGCACGCGCACCAGCGCGATCACGCTCGATGTGCGTGGACCGGTGTTCGGCCACACGACGTTAAGAGCGCTGTTGAGCGACGAGAAAGTGGCTGACGCGCCGATTGCCAGCATCGAGAACGAGATGATGGCTGCGACGCCGCCTGCGCTGCCGCTGTGGTGCGCGTTCTCGACGATGGTCTGCACGCCCGCCGCGGCCTGGTCGCCGAGCAGCCCGTGGATGTGGTCGAACAGCTCACCGCGCGCGGCCTCGGCGCCGAAGAACCAGCCCGCCACGGCGATCACCATGACGAGGGTCGGCGCGAGGGAAAACGCGGCGTAGAACGCAATGCTCGCTGCCATTGCCGTGCAGCGGTCTTCGGAGAACTGCTTGAGCGCTCCGATTGCCCAGTTCGCTTGCTGGCGAGCCGCGTGCTGAAGGTTCTCGGCGGAAAGCGTGTCGATGTCCATGGTCGAAGTCTCAATGGGTACGGGCGCCGGCCGGCACGCCCGAACCGTTCGGCCCGCGCGGCGCAGCCTCGTATCGCTGTTTTTCGCAAACCTTGTGCCTGTGACTATAGCAAGCGAGTTAGTCCGCGAGCCGCTCGGCCACGCGCCGATGCGCATTGCCGCTAGACGCTAGAATGCGATGGCTTACCTCATCTACTTTTATAGACTGCCATGCATTCGCACGAAGCCTTAACGCAGTTGGACGTGATCCCCGCAGAAGAACTCGCCGCGCATTTGCCCGCGCATTTGCCCGCGCATGTTCTCGCGCAGTTGCCGCCGCAAGGCGTAACGGTTTTCTCCGTGACCGACGACGCTTCGGACACCGCCGCCTTCAGCGCGCGCTACGGTTTTGGTCTTGAAGACTGCGCGAATACGATCGTGGTGCGCTATAAAAAAGACGGCGGCGAGCACTATGCGGCGCTCGTTTCGCTTGGGTCGTTGCGGCTCGACGTCAACGGAGCGGTGAAGGCGGCGCTCGGCGCGCAGCGGCTGTCGTTCGCCAAGCGCGAGGTGGCGGTCGAATTGAGCGCAATGGAGTTCGGCGGCATTACGACTTTCGGATTGCCGGCGGACTGGCGCATTCTCGTCGATGCCGCCGTGATGGAGCGCGCGCAGATCGTCATGGGAGCGGGCATCCGCGCGGCGAAGCTTCTGCTGGCGCCCGACGTGTTGCGTCAGTGGCCGCGTTGCGAGGTGGCCGACCTGACGTTGCCCGCGGAGTGAATCTCGTCAGCGTGCCTATCCAGGAGCACGCCGCAGGAGCACGCCGCATGAGCGCGAGGCAAGAGACCCCAGAGGCGAACCCTCAGGCGAACCCGACACCCGCGCGGCTCAGCAAGCGCCGGTTATGCTCGGAAAGGTTCTTCACGCTAAGTTGTTTGCCGGCTTTGCGATAACGCTCGTAAAGACCTTGCAGCGCTGCGAGCGCGGAATGATCTGCGAGCAGTAGATGACTGCAATCGATCGTGACGTCCGCCGGATCTTGCTGCGGATCGAATAACTCGTGAAAACGCGCGGTGGAAGCGAAGAACAGCGTGCCGCGCGGCACATAGGTTCTATTGTCGGCGCGGTCTTCGATATGCGCGTGAATTTCGCGCGCGTGCTGCCACGCGAAGTTCAGCGCTGCGATCACGATGCCGCACAGCACGGCAATCGCAAGATCGGAAAACACGGTGATGAGCGTGACCGCAATGATCACGAGTGCGTCGTTGCGCGGCACTTTGCCGAGCACGCGCAGCGAACCCCATGCGAAAGTCTGCTGCGCGACCACGAACATCACGCCGACCAGCGCCGCCAGAGGAATGCGTTCGATGAGCGGCGACAGAAACAGGATGTACATCAGGATCATTACGCCGCTGACAATGCCCGAAAGGCGTGAGCGTCCCCCCGAATTCAGATTGATCATCGTCTGGCCGATCATCGCGCAACCGCCCATGCCGCCGAACAGACCCGAGGCGATATTCGCCGCGCCCAACGCGAGACACTCGCGGTTCGGCTGACCGCGGGTTTCGGTGATCTCATCGGTCAGATTGAATGTCAGCAGCGTTTCCAGCAGACCGACAATTGCGATCAGCACCGCATACGGCAGCACGACTTGCAGCGTCTCCAGGTTCAGCGGGACGTCCGGCAGATTGAAACCCGGCAGCCCGCCCGCGATGTGCGCCATATCGCCGAGCGTGCGCGTAGGCAGATGCAGCAGTTGCGCAAATACGCCGACGCCTACGATCGCTACCAGTGCGGGCGGCGCTGCCCGCGTGACGCGCGGCAGTACATAAACGATCAGCATGGTGAGCGCGACGAGGCCGCACATCATCGCGAGCGCGCTGCCGTGCAGCCATGCTTCGCCTTGCGGCGTGCTCTGCCGGAAATGCGCGAGTTGCGCGGTGGCAATTACGATTGCCAGTCCGTTGACGAAGCCGAGCATGACCGGATGCGGGACCATGCGGATCAGTTTGCCGAGCCGCAATGCGCCGAACAACACCATCAGAACGCCGCTGAGTATGACGGTCGCGAGCAGATACTGCGCGCCGTGCTGAACGACCAGCGCCACGATAACAACCGCCATCGACCCGGCCGCGCCCGAAATCATTCCCGGACGGCCGCCGAAAAGCGCAGTGATCGTGCAGATGAAGAACGCGCCATACAAGCCCATGAGCGGATTGAGGTGCGCGACCAGCGCGAACGCGATGCATTCGGGAACCAGCGCGAACGACGAGGTCAGACCCGCGAGCACATTGGCGCGGATTCCGGAAAGCCTTGCGGGCCAACCGTGAGTAGGGCTAGCGGTATTCATCTTGAGCGAGGTGGTTTGCCGCGGCGAACGTTGCATCTGCAGATGCGGATGCCTGGCAATATGAGCGTCCTGGCCTGAGCTGTTTCGTGGGCCGGGCGTTTGCGAAAGGGGTGGATTTTACAGCAGGTCAGCGGTTTTGACCGGTGACGCTCTCAGCGTTCGCGGTGGATCGCGCTGGTTCGCGCGGGAGGAAGCGCAAGTCCGTCGCCACGCGGTCCGCAATGCGGCCGCGTGGCTTCTCACGTCGATCAGATGATCAGGCGCGAAACCTTCGTGCCTTCGAGCGATACGCCGGCCATCAGGCCGCCGTTCGTCAGAACGAATGCTTCGACCGGGCTCGTCGCGGTCGACGTATCGATCGCGCCGTTCGCGCCGACCTTCAGCACGGCAACGGTTGCGTCTGCACCGGCTGCCCAGCCCTGGCTATTGAGGAATTTGTCGAGTGCTTCCTGCGTCATGAAGAGGAAGACGAGCGCTTTCGACTGTGCGCCGATCTGCAAGCCGAACGAGCCGGCCACCGTGCTGTAGTAGCCGCTCGTGCGGCCACCCACGCGCAACGCGCCTTCGCCATATTGGCCGCCGACCCAGAAGCCCGCGGAGATCACCGACGGAAACACCAGCACCCCGCGCGCTTTCGCCACGAGTTCACGCGAGCCGCCGACGTTCGCATACAGACGCGACAGCGTTGAATCGACACCCGCGTTGATCGTGTCGCGCTTGCTGGCGTTGGCGGACGCCGACGCGTTCGAAGACGAGGACGTGGTGGTGCAACCGGCGAGGCCGAGACCTGCGGTAGCGAAAGCCGCGCCGGCCGTCGTGATGAATTGTCGTCTGCGCATGTTATTTGTCCTTTTACGTTATCGAGGTGGTTTTTCTTTATCGATGAAACGGTAATGCCATGACGCCGGCCGTTAGACCGGTGTCCATGATGATGCAGCATTTCCTGTGCCTGCGCATGCCGCGTGCGCAAGGGCGGCATGGAGGCCCGCGTGGCGCGGGGTTCGCGGCCGCGGGTATGTCGAATTTCATGTTCCGCCGCTATACGGCTGGGCGAATGTTCTGGTTATGACGAAATATATTGTGCGGGTCATAACGGCTTTTCACGGCTACAAGCCGTTCGTAATTCGGACCATACGCGTCGGCGACGCGGCCCGCTTCTTCTTGCGTCATGAAGTTGACATAGACGCTGCCGAGCGAGAACGGCGCCGATGCGTCGAAGAATGCCCGCGCCCAGGATATGCAACGGTCGTCGTCGGCGGGATCTTCCCAGCGGCCATGCACGTTCATCGCGTATTGAGTATCGCGACTCGAATACGCTGTCGCGCTCACCGGTACGCGTTGCGTTTGTGCGCCAATCTGCCCAAAGAAAATTTCGCACTGCGGAGACGGCAGATTCTGGATCGACTGAAGCAGTGCCTCGATCAGGCCATCGTCGATGCTGGCGAGGTTGTGGGACTTCCAGTAGTTGCGCGAACCCGGCGCGAGCAACGGGTCGAACGCCTTTTGCCACATCGCGTACGGCATTTCGCCGAGATGTTCGCCGACCGGCGTGCCGAAGGTCTTCACTGGCGCGACGGCGGAAGGACCGTTTGCGGTCGGGCCCGTGTAGCACATCGCGAAGATAATGACAGGCTTGCCGTGCACGTCGGAGGGCAAGAACGGCAGGGGCGGCGCAAGGCGCAGAACGGCCCACACACTGAGTTCGTCCGGCATGTCCGGCGTTGCTGCGCGATATTTGACGAGCGCGTCCCGCGCCTGATCGAGCGGTAATACGACGAGTCCGCCGAACACCATCGGTCCTACCGGATGCAGTTCGAACACAAATGACGTAACCACGCCGAAGTTGCCGCCGCCGCCGCGAATCGCCCAGAACAGGTCTTCATTCGATTCGGCGCTGGCGCGCAGCAATTCACCATCGGCGGTGACGACGTCGGCTGAAATCAGGTTGTCCACCGTCATGCCGTATCTGCGGCTAAGCCAGCCGAAACCGCCACCCAGCGTCAAGCCTGCGACGCCCGTAGTCGAGTTGATGCCTAGCGGAGTTGCAAGTCCGAAGGCCTGCGCTTCATGGTCGAAGTCGGCGAGCGTCGCGCCCGGTTCGACGTACGCGCGTTTCGCGAAGGGGTCGATTCGCACGGATTTCATCAGCGAGAAATCCAGCACGAGACCGTCGTCGCACACGGCGCTGCCGGCAATGTTGTGACCTCCGCCGCGAATCGCAAGCGGCAGACCGTTTTCGCGCGCGAAGGCTATGCCGCGCCGCACATCGGCGACACCGGCGCAGCGCAGGATCATCGCAGGGCGGCGGTCGATCATTGCATTCCAGATGCTGCGTGCTTCGTCAAAACCGGCATCGTCGGGCAGCATCAGCTGCCCGCGTATAGCGGTTTTCAGTTCCTCGATAGCGCTGTTCGACACGTGAGCCATGGTTTGTCTCCAAGGTTTGGTGAGGGCGCTCGTCGAGCACCGTTGACTGACCAGGTAGATCGCAAGAATCTTGACAGCTTGGTTCAGCGTTCAGTAAACGGGGCTGTCTTATTTAGTCAAACGCACGTAAACCCGCGTGCGGCTCGACGCTCGTGCGGAAGCCCGCAGCGCGGGCGTCCACAGACACGAGGCGGCACTACAGCGGCGCTCGCGTGGTCAATGGTGCATGTGCTTGCGGAAAAGGTCGTGTCTGAAAGTGTTGGGTCGGCAGTTGTGCGAGCGTTGCGCTACGACACATATGACAAAAACGACGCAGCCGTGTGCAGCCCGGATGATCAGCCAGGCACCTCGATCACTTTCTCGTGAACCACGAGAAAGACTCTTTCGCCACTGGCGCGGCCGTCTTCGCGTGCACCGCCGGTAAAGCTGCCGAACGCGGGCAATACGCCGTGTCGCGGGCCGAAACGAAAGCACGGCACGCGAACCGAGTCGTTGCGTGTTGCGATTCGATAGACGGGATGCAAATGGCCGGCGAGTGCATAAGCACCTTCGACATTCTGTGGGTGATGACACAACGCCCACGGTCCTATTCGCCAAGGCTCCTGCACATAGTCGACATTGAGTGTAGCGGGCAAGGCGCCCGCATGCCGATCGTGATTGCCTTCAACCAGCACGACCCGCAAAGCCGCATGCCGGGCGCGCCAGACGTGCAACGCATTGAGCATTTCGTCGGCGTGTGCCTCGCGCGCATGCAGCAGATCGCCGAGGAATACGAGCGTGGTCGGTTCGAATTCGGCGATCAGAATGTCAAGGCGCATCAGGTTGTCGGCAGTCGAGCCGACTGGCACGGGAACGCCGCGCGCGCGGAATACCGCGTCCTTGCCGAAATGCGCGTCCGCAACGAAAAGGCAGCGCAGCGCGGGATCGAACGCGGCGCGCAAGCTCGACAGCACGAGCGCGTGTCCGGCGATGTCGACCTGCAACGAAGCAGGCTTCATGTGCGAGCCGCCTTTTCCAGTTCCGCGAGCATTCGCTCGACGCGATCCGCGAGCTTCTCCGTGCTGACTTTTTCGCGTAAGCGTCCAACTATCAGCGGGAACGCAAACGGCGTTGGTTTTTTCGGGCGCGTGAGAACGAGGCGGCTTTCATTCATCCGTTCGAGCGCGGAGCGAATGCGTTTGGCGTCGAGTTCTTGCAATAGCACTTCGGCGTCTGCCTGATTGAGTAGTAAATTGCCGCTGTCGTGGTTGCGGAAGATATCGTAAAACAGGCCGCTGGAAGCCTGCAATTGCCGCGCGCTCTTCTGCTGGCCCGGATGTCCCTGGAATACCAGTCCTGACACCCGCGCAATTTCGCGGAAACGCCGTTTGGAGAGCTCCGACGAATTGAGGCTCGCAAGTATGTCGTGGTCGAGTTCTTCAGGGGACAGCAAACCGCTCTCGAGCTCCGCAGCCCAATCGAATGGTTGCGCGGACAACAGCTCGAAACCATAGTCGTTCATTGAAATGGAGAACGTGCCCGGTTTCTCTCGCGCCACTCTCCACGCGAGCAATGCGCCGAGACCGATATGCGCCGTGCGCCCCGCAAATGGATAACAGAAAAAGTGGTGCCCTTCGCGCGATTTCAGTACTTCTGCGACCAGCACGCCGGGCTCCGGCAACGCCGACCACCTCTGCTGCAATTCGAGCAGCGGTCGAACCGCGCGCATTTCCGGTTCGTTATAGATGCCGCCAGCGGCGCGCGCGAGCATTGTCAATGTCGCCTCGGCGAGTTCAGAGGAGAGCGGCATGCGGCTGCCCGCCCATTGGGGCATTGCGCCGCGCCCAGACGTCGCGCGCTTGACCCATGCGGTCATGTCCTGCACCCGAATCAATTCCAGCGCCCGTCCGCCAAAGGTAAAGATATCGCCCGGTTTAAGTCGCGAAACAAAAGACTCTTCTATTGCGCCGATGCGTCCGCCCGCGAGATAAGCGACATTCAGCGTGCCGTTTGCGACGATAGTGCCGACGTTGTTGCGATGCCGTCGCACGAGGTCCTCGCGTGGCACGCGGTATAAGCCGTCGCTTTCGCGCACCACGCGATGGTAGTCGGGATACGCTCGCAACGCGGTGCCGCCGCCCTCGACGAAGCCTAGTGCCCAATCGAATTCATTCTGCGTGAGATGCCGGTACGCATACGCGGTGCGAATTTCATCGTAAAGCTCACGCGCGTCGAAACCGCCGCCGATTGCCACGGTCACCAGGTGTTGAACCAGGACGTCGAACGGCTTTTCCGGCGTTTCGCGGCCCTCTATTTGCCGCTTTTCAACCGCTTCCCGCGCCGCAGCCGCTTCGACGAGTTCCAGCGCGTGCGTGGGCACGATCGTCACACGCGACGGCCGCCGCGGCGCGTGGCCGGAGCGGCCGGCACGCTGCATCAAGCGCGCGACGCCTTTGGGCGAGCCGATCTGGAATACACGCTCCACCGGCAGAAAGTCGACGCCCAGATCGAGGCTCGATGTACATACAACTACTTTCAACAAGCCGCTCTTCAAGCCGCGCTCGACCCACTCGCGGACTTCCTGATCGAGCGAGCCGTGATGCAATGCAATTGCACCTGCCCATTCAGGCCGCGCTTCGAGCAGTGCCTGATACCAGACCTCGCATTGCGAGCGGGTGTTCGTAAATACGAGCGACGTATGCGCTTCGCCAATGGCATCGGCGACCGCCTCGACCTGCCGCATGCCCATATGACCGCCCCACGGAAACCGTTCGATGGTTTCCGGAATAACCGTATCGACGATCAATGCTTTGGGCAGCTTGCCGTGCACGCTCACGCGTGGCGTTCTGACAGGCGCGAGGAGTACTTCGGCTGCGAAAGGAAGATTGCCGAGTGTCGCCGACAAACCCCACACCTGCAGTTCCGGTCTCCAGTGCGCGAGCCGCGCAAGCGCGAGTTGCGTCTGCGTGCCGCGCTTGTTGCCGAGCAACTCATGCCATTCGTCGACGATCACGAACTTTAAGTGCGACAGTACTTCGCGTGCGTCGGCTCGCGTCAGAATGAGCGACAGGCTCTCGGGTGTGGTGATCAGCACGGACGGCATGCGCCGATTCTGCCGCGCACGTTCTGCGGACGATGTGTCGCCGGTTCGCAGACCCACTGTCCATGGCACAGCCAGTTCGGTTGCCGAGCTTTGCAGTGCACGCGCGGTGTCGGCCGCGAGTGCGCGCATCGGCGTGATCCAGAGAACCGTGAGTGGTTCGGGCTGAGTAACTGCCGCTCGTTTCCGGGTGACAGTGGGTGCGGACGACGCGCTCGACGCAAGGGCGGCAAGCGCGCCGAACCATACGGCCCACGTCTTGCCCGCCCCGGTGGTTGCGTGCAGCAACCCACTCGCGCCTCGTTCCATTTCGCGCCAGACTTCGCGCTGAAAGTCGAAAGGCTGCCAGCCGCGCGCTTCGAACCACGCGTGAAGCTTGTCGGCGAAAGGGCGGCGCGCCGCATCTTCGTCGATGGCGAATGGCAGCGGCTCGAATGCCGGCTCACGCGCGTCGAGCCGCGCCTGCTGCTCGCGGCTGCGCGGAATGCGTCGTGGCCGGGGCGCGCGACGCCGCTCCGGCATGGCCGTAGGCGGTGGAACTTCGCGGTTGTCGGGATCGGCCGGTTCACTCATCGAAAGCGCTCATTAGCATCGGGTTCGCATCGCAGCGATTCTTCGCAATGCAGCTTCTGTGTGGACCATGCATGTACCGTGCTGGTTCACCATATCCTCGCACTCCCACTTTGTGACTGTCCGTGATTAAATGCCGTGGCTTCACATGTGCGTTGATAACGGAGTCTACGGTGAATAACAAGCTCGCGTCGTTGCCTCGAGTGCCATTGCAAATTGCCGCTGCCCAGGCGCAACCGGTTTGCGGGGATGTGACGGCGAACATAGCAAAGACGGTCGAATTGACCGGTCGTGCCGCCGACCGCGGCGCAAGACTGGTGGTTTTTCCCGAGAAGTTCTTGAGCGGGTATGAACCCGGCCTGATTGCGGGCGACCCGTCGGAATACGCATTCGGTCAATCGGATTCGCGCCTCGACCCGATTCGCGAAGCGTGTCGCCGGCACGCCATTGCGGCGATTGTCGGCGCGGCCACGCGCGACGCCGGTGAATTGCACATTTCATCGCTCGTGTTCGATCGTCGCGGCGAAGACGTCGAGCCTTACCACAAGCAGTATCTGTATAAAAGCGAAGCGGAAATCTACCGCGCAGGCACGCAAGGCTGCATGCTGGAACTGGACGGATGGCGGCTCGCGCTCGGCGTGTGCTACGACTCCGGCTTTCCCGAACATGCACGTCATGCGGCCGTAAACGGTGCGCATGCCTATCTGGTCAGCGGACTATTCAGCGTCAAGTCCGGCTATCACCAGTCACGTATCTGGTTCCCTGCGCGCGCGTTCGACAACACAATGTATGTTCTCTTGTCCAACCATATCGGTACCACCGGCGGCTGGGATACGTGTGGCGCGAGCGCGATCTGGAGTCCGTATGGCGACGTGATTGCAGAAGCCGGTCGCGAGCGGGAAGAAGTGATTAGTGCTTTACTCGACCCCGCGGTTCTTGCCGAGGTCCGGGAACGCGAAACGGCACTTGCGGACTTCGCCGCGCATGTCGACGCGCCGGCGCGCGACCATGCAATAAGGCGGATAGACTGACGGCACGCAGCAGTCGTTGCGCTAGAATGATCTGTACTACCCATCTGGAGATTCGTTTTGAAATCTATCGTTGCTCTGCTCGCTGCCACTGTACTTTCGTCCACCGCAATGGCCGCCGCTCCGGCTACGGAGAAGCTGCCTTCAGGCGTGATCGTCGAGCACCTCGTGCAGGGTACCGGCGCGCAGCCCGCGGCCACCGATGTCGTCAAGGTCAACTATCGTGGCACGCTTGCCAATGGCACTGAATTCGACGCTTCCGCGAAGCACGGCGGCGCCGCGACATTCCCGCTCAACCGTGTGATTCCGTGCTGGACGCAGGGCGTTCAGACCATGAAAGTGGGCGGCAAGGCCAAATTGACCTGCCCAGCCGCTACCGCCTACGGTAGCCGCGGTGTGGGCGTTATTCCGCCGAACAGCGACTTGACGTTCGAAGTCGAGCTGGTCGACATAGTGAAATAAGGCGGCGCACAATGCGCTGAAAAAAGAGACCCCGCTACGGATAACGCAGCGGGGTTTTTTTATGGCACGGCATTGGGGCAATGCCAGTTGGCGCACGCGGACAGGAAAACATCATCGAACAATAAGAAAGAATACCGGCAAGCGGCGACATGCTTTTAAGTCACCGCCCACTCGCTCGTTTACCAATGCTGTTGTTGTCATTCATCGTGCATGAGGAGCGTATGCCATGAACATCGACTTCCACTACGGCGTGATCTATATCGTTGCCCGAGTTGGCGGGATGACGCCCAGCGAGGCGCTGACTGTCGCCCATGCCTGCCAGTATGTCGACGACGCAACCACGCCGGGCATCCTCCGTTTCCAGGGCGGAGAAACGTTCGAGCGCTTCGCCACCGCCCATAAGACGTTCGACTACGCCAACACCGAGAACGACCAGAACCGGCTCGTATGGGCGCCGTTCCATTTTCTGCCGGCAGGAGTGGGCGCAACGCTGGAGGAAAAAGCCGTGTGCCGTGCGGACAGCGCAGTCGCGCGCGAGGTCGTGCGGCGAGCGATCCGTCAGCGCGGCGCGGAGATGGGCTTGCATCGTCTCGGCGTCACGCTTCATACGTATGTCGATACATGGGCGCATCAGGGATTTGCCGGTATCGAAAGTCCGGGGAACCGGGTTCATTCACTCGTGGCGCAGGATTGCACGCGTCATGGCTGGCTTGCCAACCTCACGCTCGCGATGCAGCACCTGATCCAGCACGTCGAGGAAGATGTTCTTACGCTCGCACTGCCGGTCGGACACGGTGCTGCCTTGCACTACCCAGATCAGCCGTGGGCCAAGTGGCACTACATTGACGGCCGCAACACGCTGATACAGAGACATAACCTGCCCGAGTTCGTCGCGGCCGCGGATATGGCGTGCCGTGCGGTGCGCGCGTACGTGGCCGGGCGAGAAGACTTTGAAAACGAAGCGGGGCTGCCGGAAAACGTCAAAGAGGCCGTGACGGAATTGCTCGATACGAACCGGATCATGGACGACAACGAGCGCTTGCGCGTTGTCTGCGAGGTAGTCAGAAACGGCGGTATTCCCGGCTTGAGAGAGTCCATTCCCGATTACGTCCCCAAAGGCGTCGGCTCATGGAAATACAAAGCCACCGGTCTTCGTTCTGAAGACGACTCCGGCGACAAACCGGTCTGGACCGAGGCATTCGAAAAGAGCGATTACCGGCTCTTTCACGACGCCGTCAAACAGCACCGTTTTTTGACGACCCAGGAGATTCTGCCTGCCTATGGCCTGCGGATTGCCTGACGCGCATCGCTATTTAAAGCTCACGTTTGGGAGGCTGACCTGCGCGCTGGACACGCGTAAAACGGCACCGCAAGACAAGTAACGCATGGTTACCGGCCAAAGCGGCGTTAAAAAACGAACTGGAAGCCTTTGAATATTCGAATGCTTGCCTATAGTAGAAGCGAGTACTGCCGCGACGCATAGTGGCGGCTCTTTCTTTATATAGGTAACGGGGTACCGACATGACGCCATCGAATGCTGCGATCTATCAGTCGCAGACTTGCACGCCCGAGTCGTTGCGAACACTGGCCGGCTACCTGGAACTCGCGCTCGACGAGGGGGAGAGCGTGGTCCTGATGCGGATCGGTACGCAGGTACGCAGCGTTTATGTCGGCGATCCGTCCGGCGCTTTCGAGGATCTGCGGGACGAAGGCGTCATACCTGCCCAGCAGGCGGACGAGATCCTGGCGTTGACGAGAATCGGCCTCAACCGGATCACCGCCGACGACCAGCAGTACCGCTTCTTGCGCGGCGTCAGATACATTGCCGACCGTCAGGTTGCTGTGTTTACGCCGATATGATCTGTGCTGCAACAATTGGAAAGATAAAGAGAAGGCGAATAGCAGAAAGAAGTAAGCCGATAGGGAGACCAAAAAAGATCGAGGGCAAAGAACGAAGGCTCGAAAAAGGCGTCTATTGAGTGCATCGAAGAAAAGTTTCGTACTCCGGCACGCATAGCGGAAATAAACTCGGGTTTTTACGGCCACTCGACTATGCCTTTCTGACGCTATTCATGGCATAGTTCGATCGATTACCACATAAGGAGCAATTCAATGCCCACGTTAGAGCAGATCCAGGCAAAGCTTAAGAAGCTCCAGGCGCAAGCTGACATCCTGATTGCAAGGAAAGCACAAGTCGCAATCGACCAGATCCGCGACCTGATGCTCAAGCACGGCCTGACCACCGCAGATATCGAAGCCAAAGCAAAAGCGCGGCGCGAAGCCAATCGTGTTAATGGCAATAGTGGAAGCGGCAAGGCAAAGCTTGCAGTTGCCGGCCAGAAAGTACCCAAGTATCGCGATCATAAAACAGGCGCGACCTGGACCGGACACGGTCGCGCGCCGGGTTGGATTGTCAGTGCGAAAGACCGGAGCGTGTTTCTGATCGACGGTGCAAGCGAATCGAACGGATTCACGAAGCTTGTCGCTAGTGGCGCGAAAGGCAAAGGTCAGCCCAAAGGTGCGCAACCGCCCAAGTATCGTCATCCCACCACTGGTGCGACGTGGAGCGGACGTGGCCCTGCGCCCGCATGGCTCGCATCGGTTAAAGATCGCACCAGGTTCCTGATAGACAGCAGTGCAGCACCGGCGTCTGGCGCCGCCAGCCAGAAAACGGCAGGCAAGGCGAAGTCGGCAGCCACGAGCGGCGTTGTCAGTAAAAAGGCCGCCGCGAAAAAAGTCGTGGCGAAAAAGGCGAAGGCGGGAGCGCAATCGGTAACGGCCAAAACAGCCGCTGTAAAAAAGTCAGCCGCGAAGAAAGTTACTGCGCGAAAGGCGACCGCAAAAAAGGCCGCGGCAAAGGCCGCAACGAAAGCTGCAACGAAAGCCGCTAGCAAGGCACCAGGCCGCAAGAGGGCGGCAAAAGCGGAAACGGCAACAGTAAGCGCGTCCGCACCGGTCGCTTCCACCGTGCAAGCCGGCGCGTAAGCGTACTGGAATAACGAAGTACATGACCAACGCGCTCGAATCATCCCAGCAGGAGGACCAGGTTCTCCTGCTGGACTCAGTTCCTCATCCCGCAGACGACGCTGCCGAACCGTTCATTGTCGCGAGCGACCGCCGTGTGATTCTCGCTTATCCCATTGCGAATTCCGACTTCGAACGGTTTGGTCCATTCGATCCGGACGACGACCCTTTCTGCACGGTGCTGTTTCCCGACACCACGTTTCATCGGCTTGGGCCGCCGGGCGAGCACGATATGCAGATTCACCCGCTTGCTTCGCAAGGTCTCGCTGCTTTCTCGGTCCACGAAGTCATCAATTCGTCTCTCGTCGAAGAGCTTTCCGCAGTTTCGTCACCGGAACTCACGAGGCGCCATTTCGTCATTACGTTTCAGCAATCGACGTTCGAATGTGTGGCCTCTGATTACACCGTGGTCGGCGTGTATGGCGCGGCGGAGATCGCCAGCCGCGAAGCATTTGCGCTGGTGCGGTAGGCAAATCGACCGCAGCGTCCATAAAGCGTGCGGCGCGACTCAGCTTTCTTCGTGCTAGTTGCCCGGATCGACTACAGGCCGGTCCGGGTCCGCAAGCGTTTTATACGGCAGTCTTGCGGCATGGGGATTAGTGGTCGTGTCGTCGATCACGCGTTCAACGTCCGCGGTTTTCGCGAGTTCGGAAAGGAATGTCTGCTTGTCGAAGCTTGCAGCAACGCAACCCTGCACATAAATGAAACGGCGTTGCAACGTGAGCCACAACGTCGACTGTTCGCGCCAATGCGTAGCGGTATTGATATTGGCCAGACGCCGCTGTACGGCTTCGGCGATTTCAGCATCGTACAAATAGGCGTTCGATAAACGGCAGCGGCCTTCTATCCAGCAACTGTTGCCGCGCTCGATGCGGTAATGACTGTCGTCCAGCCATTCCTGTTCGGTTTCGAGCGGTCCCAACGGCACGGGACATCCGTCAATCGCTTTAGATATCTGAAAGAACGGATCGTGTCCGCGATTAATACGCTGTTCCTCGCCATGGGCGCCGGGAGAAACTGAAACAAACGCTGACGCCAGCGTCACCCACATACATAACGCCGCGCATTGCAATGCACTGGCCGGCGTCCGCATTAATCGTCTCATTGTCTTTGTCTCCACTCCGTGTGCAGCGGGACATCGTTTCGTATTAGCGGCTCGCGCGCCGGTTCTCAACCGCGAACTTGATCAATTCGGCCTGACCTTCGATATCGAGCTTGCGCTTCAAATTCAGACGATGCGTCTCCACAGTACGCACCGACAGATCACTACGTTGAGCGATCTGCTTGCTCGACAAGCCCTCGGCGAGTGCATCGAGAATATCGCGTTCGCGCGGCGTAAGCCGCTCGACCGGCGATTGCATGGCCGACGCTTGAATCAGCCGGGCGCCGAGTCCCGCGCTGAAATACGTCTTGCCGTCGAGCACTGCGCCGATCGCCTGAATGATTTCGGTCGCCGGTGAGTCCTTCAGTACATAACCGCTCGCGCCTGCACGCACGGCCTGCGTGACGTATTCGAGGTTGTCGTGCATGGACAGCATCAATACTCGAATTGCGGGAAAGCGCTCATGGAACATGCCGGCGAGCGCAATGCCGTTCATTCCGTTCATGCCGACGTCCATCAACACGAGGTGAGGTTCATGACTCTCCGCGAGCGCAAGTGCTTCCTGCGCATTGCCCGCTTCGCCGACAACCTCGATGTTGCGCACGGCTTCGAGCCGCGCGCGCAGACCGTCGCGTACGAGTGGGTGATCGTCGACCAGGATAAGGCGGGCCGCTGCGTGCGATATGTCGTTCATAAAGAGGTCTCCTGCAGGCTCCGGGTAGGAAGCTCCGTGGTGCCGACGCCGAGCGGCACGCGCGCCGTGACTAGTGTGTGGCCGGGCTGGGAACTGAGTGCAAGCGTTCCCCCTAGTGCTTCTAAGCGCTCGCGCATGTTGCGAAGGCCCACGCCTGAGCGACGGCCAGCGAAGGCGTGCGTGACGTCGAAACCCGAGCCGTTGTCCGCGATTGTCAGTGTGACCGCGTCGTGGGCGATTTCCAATGCGAGCGCCGCGCTCGACGCGTGCGCATGGCGCACGATGTTGGTCAGCGCTTCCTGTGCGATACGAAACAGCACCGTGTTGACCGCATCGGGCAGAGCCGGCGCATGAGTGTGCGCAATCTGCGTGAAGCCGATTTCAATTCCCGACTGTTCGCTCAGTTCGCGGGTGAGTTGTTCGATAGCTGCCGCAACGCCAAGGTCGTCGAGCATCGACGGGCGCAGCGCATGAGAAATGCGGCGCACTTCACGCAAGGTATCGCCGAGACGCGTGAGACTCGTGGAAAGCGCGGCTTCGGCGGCTGGCACGCGGGTTTCGCTGCGTTCGAAGCGAGCAAGCGCGGACTCGAGCAGCAGTTTCACCGACACCATCATCTGGCTAATGCCGTCGTGCAATTCACGCGACAGCCGCGCGCGTTCGTTCTCCTGCGACTCGACAACCTGTTGCGCAAGCCGCTTCAGTTTCGCGTCCGCGCTGCGATATTCGGTGACGTTGAGCACGAGCGCACACAGTGCAATCGCGGCGAGCCCGGCCAGTGCGATCGCGTCGATCCACATCATGGTGCGGTCGATATTCATCGCCGCCCGTTCGTCGATATGCGCGAGCGTTGTGTCGACGTCGTCGAGATAAATACCTGTGCCGATCATCCAGCCCCAACGCTCGAGCGGCACGACATAGCCGAGTTTTGACGCCAGTTTGCCCGTCGACGGACGATGCCACAGGTAACGCACATAGCCGCCGCCTTGCGAAGCCGCGGCGAGTAGTTTGCGGATGGTCGGCACGCCTTGCGGATCGCGCAATTCCGATAGATCGCGCCCGACGAGGTCCGGTTCGCGCGGATGCATCAGCGAGCGGCCGTGCATGTCGTAGACAAAGAAATAACCGTCTTTGCCGAAATCCATCTTTTCAAGGATGTCGAGCGCTCGCGTGCGGCGCAGTGCATCGTCGCGCGCATTGTCCTGGCTTGCTTCATAAAGCGGTGCGATTGCGGAAGTGGCCAACTCCACGTAATGCTTGAGCTCGATCTCCTTGCTGGTCATGTACGCAGCCTGGGTCGTCGCGTGCTGCGTTTGCGCAAGCGCGGTCGCTTCGCGGCGCACACCGATTTCGATGCTGGCAATAGCAGCGAGAAATGGCACGATCGCCAGCAGAACAATCTTGGCTTTGAGTTTCATCGTTGGAAAAACGGCCGGTAGGCTACGTAGTAATACGTAGCCGGCTTACGTAGTTGCGCGCTTGTGAGGACGCTTACGAAGGCGAATACTACATCCCCGCGGCGTTCTGCGTCTTTGCGGGCCCTTTTCGCCCTCATGCCGCCGCGCATTTCGTATGAACGTTTGAGCCGGGCCCTGTTAATGCTGCGGCTGACAGGCGTTAGCAGCGCGCAAGGGCAAACCCGGTTTGGCACCCGGGGTATTGCAAACAGATGCCCGGTGCCGGCTTTCCGCGTGCCGGACCACAAGTCCGGATGCGTGGTGTCAATAATAGATCTAGGAGAAGTACATGGAGACCTCCCCCACCGCCGGCCGGTCATGGCTATGGCTCATTCTTTTGCTCCCGTACATTGCGTTGCTGTGGTTGCCGTTCTATAACGACACGCGTCCGTCGTTCGCCGGTTTTCCGTTCTTTTACTGGTATCAGTTCTTGTGGGTGCCGTTGACCTCGCTACTGATTTACGTCGTGTATCGAGGTGTCAAATGAACGATCTGAATCCCGTCAATCCGGTGGCGATGACCGTCTTCATCGCTTTCTTTGTTCTCGTTACGGTGATTGGCTTCTTCGCGGCGCGCTGGAAGCGCGGCGACCTCACGCAATTGCATGAGTGGGGGCTTGGTGGCCGGCAGTTCGGTACGGTGATTTCGTGGTTCCTGGTGGGCGGAGACTTCTACACCGCATACACGGTGATCGCGGTTCCTGCGCTCGTGTATTCCGTCGGTGCTTATGGTTTCTTCGCGCTGCCGTATACGATCATCGTTTACCCGTTCGTGTTCGCTGTCATGCCGAAACTGTGGAAAGTCGCGCATGCGAAAAACCACATCACGGCAGCGGACTACGTGCACGGTGAATACGGCGGCAAGTGGTTTCCGGCCGCTGTTGCGCTGACCGGCATTGTCGCGACCATGCCGTATATCGCGCTGCAACTCGTCGGCATGCAAGTAGTGATCAAGGGGCTTGGCGTGACCGGCGAATTGCCGCTGATCGTCGCGTTCGTGATCCTCGCGCTCTATACGTATGCGAGCGGACTGCGTGCGCCGGCGATGATCGCGTTCGTGAAGGACATCATGATCTATATCGTCGTGATTGCGGCGGTGTGGCTGATTCCCGCGAAGCTCGGCGGCTACGCGCATGTGTTCGACGCAGCCGATACGTACTTCAAGGCAAAGGGCGGCGCGACCGGCATCATCCTCAAGCCGACGCAATTCACGGCTTATGCATCGCTTGCGCTCGGTTCCGCTCTCGCCGCGTTCATGTATCCGCATACGATGACGGCGGTGCTGTCTTCTTCGTCTGCGACTACGGTCCGCAAGAATGCGATTTTCCTGCCGGCCTATACGTTGTTGCTGGGTCTGATCGCGTTGCTCGGCTATATGGCGATTGCGGCCGGCGTGCATGTGAAGTCGGCGTCGGACATTGTGCCGACCCTCTTTGGCACCTTGTTCCCGTCGTGGTTCGTCGGTTTCGCCGCGGCGGCGATCGCGATCAGCGCGCTGGTTCCGGCAGCGATCATGTCGATCGGTGCGGCCAATCTGTTCACGCGCAATTTGTGGCGTCCGCTGGTGTCGCCGAACATCACGCCGGAGGCCGAGGCGTCGAATGCGAAGATCGTGTCGTTGGTGGTGAAGTTCGGCGCGCTGCTGTTTATCGTGTTCCTGCCCACGCAATATGCAATCGACCTGCAATTGCTCGGCGGCGTGTGGATCCTGCAGATTTTCCCGGCTATCGTGTTCTCGTTGTACACGCGTCGTCTGAATACGCCGGGGCTGTTCGCCGGCTGGCTCGTGGGTATCTTGTTAGGCACGGCACTCGCAATTTCGCAGGGGCTCAAGCCGGTGTTTGCGTTGCATCTCGGCGATGCCGTGTACCCGATCTATATCGGTCTCATCGCACTGGTGGTGAACATTGTCGTGACGTTTGTCGTCTCTGCCGTGTCGCCGCGCCGGGTGGCAGTTAGCGCCTGATCGTCCAGTTGCTGTTCAGCTTGGCAGACGCCGCGAGCCGTAAGGCCCGCGGCGTTTTTGTTTGATCGAAAGAACGAAGCGCAGCCTGCAGCAAACGCGCTAGACCAATACTTCGACCGATTGCATGGCCCGGCGAATGTCGCCCGTTCGGGCCCAAGATTCGTCGCGAATCGTTTCGATCAGGCAATCGATAAAGCATCGCGACGCGGCATCGGCCGGCTCGCCAGTGCGCACTATGACGCCGACGGTAGACTCATCGAGTTCGTCCCGCAACGGGATCGCACACAGACCGTCACGCGCCGCACAAAGCTCGACAAGAGGCCAGGGAAAAATGCTGAGCATGTCAGTGCGCTTGAGCAGCGCGACCGCGACAGTCAGCGAGTGCAGATAGTGAATACTGCGTGGCTCTGGAAACGCGCGGCGGCCGAATATCTGATACGGCGCTTGCGCATCGGTTTCAGGGTCCAGCGCCACGAGCCAGTCGGCGTCGCGCAATTCCGCCAGCGAGCGGCACTCCGCACACGGATGATCGTGCCGCGCCACGACTGCGCGACTCGATGCGAATAGCGGTTGATAGGTGAAGTCGCAACTTGTCGCGCCCGGTGCCTGTCGGCCCACGTAAATGTCGAGGCTGCCGTCGCGTAAGCGCGGTGTCGCAATCGCCAATAAGCCTTCGAATAGCTCCAGCTGAATGGTCGGCATCTTCGCGCGAAACCGGGCCACTGTTTCCGGCAGAAAGGTAAGCGCGACCCATGCAGTCACGGCGATGGACAGCCGCCCACCCGGCTCCCCGCGTATTGCATTCATGGCTTGCTGCGCACGCTTCATTTGCGCGGCCACGAGGCGCGCGTGCAAAAGGAGGGTTTGTCCTGATGCCGTAAGCGTCACGCCGGAAGATGTGCGCACAACGAGTTGCATGCGTACCGCTTCTTCCAGTTGTTGAATGCATTGCGTGACGGCGGCCGGCGATGAATCGAGCACTCGCGCGGCGCCCCTGACACTGCCCGCATCCGCAATGGCGATGAGCGCGCGTAGCTGATGAATTTTCATTATGTTGTCCAGCGGTTTGTGCGGGACGTGGCGAAGCGTTTGCCGTTGCTTTACGCGTTCACCAACGCGACCCATTCTCAGAAGTGCTATGCCGGAATATCTTGGAGGCACGAATACAGCGTTGCAGTGCCGGCCTGTTCTCCCCGCTTTAACCAGATTCGATATACGGAGTCCTTAAGGTAAATGAAGATTCGGTAAATGCATAAAACAAGCTGAATTCCGGTTGATGTGTAATGCTTATCATAGGAGCGTAGCGATGACTCAGCAAGTCTCGGTATTGCCGGCGAGCCGTTCGCACGCAAAGTCACGCTCTGCGTCTCGCAGCGCACCGTCGCACCATGCGCACAATTCGGGGGTGATCGCGCAAAGTCCAGATCATGGAAACGTTGCGCGCGCATCGTCTTTCGATCTGCTCACGGGCGTGTACGACCGCGCCTGCGCAACGAGGCGCGCGGGACATTTGCTTGCGGCTGCGAAGGCGGGAGACGTTGCGATGCTGGTCGTCAACCTCGACGGCTTCAGCAGAATCAACGACATTGCCGGCTACGATCTGGGCGACCGGCTCCTGCGCCGCGTTGCTCAGCGGCTTGCAAGCTCCATCTCTGAGGACGAGTTGCTCGCCCGTATCGGCGGCGACGAGTTCGTGATCGTGATGCATAGGTTCGGCGATGTGTCGAGGCTGACCCGATTCGCGCGGCAAGTGCTCGCGTCGTTCGGCGAGCCATTTGTGATCGCCGGGCGCGAGTATCGCGTGAGTGCATCGGTGGGCGTTGCGGTCTCCGGCGGCGATGCGCGCAATGCGGCTTCCCTGATGCGCGACGCCGGTGCGGCGATGCGCCACGCGAAGCGATGCGGTCGCGGCACCTTGTGCTTCTTCACCGGCGAGATGCGGGAAGGCGGGCAGCGCCGATTTGCGATCGAAGGTCTGTTGCACCATGCACTTGCCCGCGGCGAATTCAGACTTGCCTATCAGGCGGTAGTGGATGCGACGTCACGCAAGACGATAGGCGTCGAGGCGCTGGCGCGGTGGACGAGCAACGAACTTGGCGACGTTCCACCCGCCGAGTTCATTCCCGTTGCGGAACAGGCCGGGTTGATGGAAAGCATCGGCGATTGGGTGTTGGAGATGGCATGCGCACAGGCTGCGGACTGGCGCTGGAGTATCGCGCCGGACATCGCTGTCTCGGTGAACATTTCACCGTCGCAATTCAGCGAGCGTCTGGTGCGACATGTCGCTGCATGTCTCGACAACAGCGGTCTCGAGCCTTCGGCGCTGCAACTCGAAATCACCGAGGGCATGCAATTGCCGGATGACGCGGCCGTGCGCTCTACCACTGCGGCGCTTGCGAAGCTGGGCGTCAAGCTGGTAATCGACGACTTCGGCACCGGTTACGCATCGATGTCATACCTGAAGCGGTTCCCGGTGGATAGCCTGAAGATCGACCGGTCAATCGTTGCGGGTTTGCCGCGCGATGCAGACTCGGTGGCGATTACGCATGCGCTCGTGACAATGGCGCACGCGTGCAATATGCGCGTAACGGCGGAAGGCGTGGAAACCGAAGCGCAGGCCGTTACGTTGCGCGAAATCGGTTGCGACGCGCTGCAAGGCTATCTGTTCAGCCGTCCATGCAACGCTGCAGAATGCCCGGCCGCATTGTCGCGGCGGCCTGTGCGAATGAAGAATTGCCACGTGCATAAGTGATCCTAACTAAAAGAAGTAGCGTTTTCTACCATGACTTCTAGAATCAATTTTATAAAAACGACGAGATCGAGTGCCCGTCGCACGGGCGGTGTTGCACTAATGAGGAGAGAGACTATGTGCGATGCAGAAGTCGCTGCTGTGTTGCTGAACCGTTGCACACTTCAGCCATTGGACGAACCGGAGCCGTCTTACCTCGGCATACTGCGTGAAGGAAATCTGACGTTCAGACACGAGCATGGCTTCGTGGGCTTGCGCGATATTCCCGATAGCGACGCGTGCCGTACCGAGTCGCTGATTTTTGCCGACGGCTCGCGTGCGTTGCGGGTTAGCGCGGCTGAGAGCGAAGGTGGCTGGACTCGCTGGGCGGCTTTGCAACCGCTGCACTGAGTCCGGCGGCGCGGTGGCGGCGCCGGTAAAGGCGAGCGGCAATGGCGCCGCTCGCGCTCGCCGTTAGAACCGGTCAACTCTGAACGGCCGCGGGTCCACCAGCGTTTGCTCTCCGGTCATCATTTCGGCGATGAGGCGGCCTGTCACTGGCCCCAGCGTAAGTCCGTGATGCGCGTGGCCGAATGCGAACCACAAGCCCTGATGTTTTCCAGCGCGCCCGATCACCGGCATCATGTCGGGCGTGCAAGGCCGCGCGCCCATCCACGGTTGATCGTCGACACGTTGGTCCAGTGGGAACAGCGTGCGCGCAATCGGTTCGACAGCGGCGAGTTGCGTGGGGGTTTTCGGCGCGTCGCGCAGCGCAATTTCGGCGCCCGTCGTCAAGCGGATGCCGCGCGCCATTGGCGCAAGCAGGTAGCCATTTTCCACGTCGAGCACCGGATGATTCAGGCGTGCTCCAGCCCTTGGCGAATAATGCATGTGATAGCCGCGCTTGACGCCGAGCGGCAGGGAGTACCCGAGCCTCGAAGTGAGAACGTCCGACCACGGCCCGAGTGCGACGACCACCGAGGAGGCCGCGATAGTCCCCTCGTCAGTCGTCACCTCCCAGCCATTGCGAAGCGTGTTCGCATCGCCGGTGAAGATGCGTCCGCCGAGTGTCTCGAAGTACTTTGCGTAGGCCGTGACGAGTGCGTTCGGATCGCTCACCGAATCGGCTTGCGTGTAGCGCAAGCCACCTTGCAATGCCTTGTCGAGATCGGGTTCGGCCTGCTGCAATCGAGCCGCGTCGAGCGTTTCGAATTCGACGCCATATTCGCGGCGCCATTGCTCCGCGAGACGTATTTCCGCGTCTTGGGCCGCATTACTGCGGAACACCTTGATCCAGCCGGTGGGTCGAAGCAATGCACTCGCGCCTGCGTTTGCGGCCAACTCGCGGTGCTCGCTAATGCAGTGTTCGATGAGCGTCGAGTACGACTTCGCGATTGCAGCGTGTTTCGCGGGCTCGGAATTGCGCCAGTACCTCCACAGAAACGGCGCGGCGTGGAACAGCGCATCGCCATGGTAGCGAACGTCGAGCGACTGGTTGCGCGCGTACCGAAGCAGGGCGCCGAGTCCGCGTGGGAACGCATACGGATAGACGCCTTCACGCTGGATCAGGCCTGCGTTGCCAAACGAAGTCTCGTTGCCGGGCGGCTTGCGATCGACCAGCGCGACCTGACGGCCGCGTTGTTGCAGATGCACGGCCACGCACACGCCGACAATGCCTGCGCCTAACACTACGGTATCGAATTTGATTGCAGTCATCGGTTAAAGCGCTGAAAGGCCCGAGCCATTCGAGCCGGACCGGTTGCGAAGATAAGGTACGCGTCGAGCAGTTCCACCGGCGATTGTCTTCACGCCAATCATGCGGCGCAACTCGACCGCTCTGCACCCAGGCAATCCGGTGTCGGTAGTCGTCGCCTGTTCGCTCATTGCATTCTTGCTTGTTGCCCTGTTCATTGTCAGCCGAGCGCTTCGCCCGTACGGTCTCGGAGCCAGATCACGGGTACTAGCGAGATCGCGCAGGCAGCGGCCACATACCAGGCCGGCGCGAGCGGATTGCCGGTGCGCGCGACCAGCCAGCTTGCAATAAACGGCGAGAAGCCGCCGAAGAACGAAGCGCTCACCACATACGTCAACGCAATTCCCGTTGCGCGCACATGTTTCGGGAACAGTTCCGGAATCATCACCAGCACGGGCACGATCTGCCCGGACACGAAGACCGCGAGCAGCGCCGAGACCATGCAAAGCGCTGCCATGGACGGATGCGCGCTCAGAAACGCAAACGCCGGATACACGAGCAGGAGCATTGCCACGCGGGAGATCACCAGCACCCGCTTGCGGGTGAAGCGATCGGCCAGCATGCCCGCGAGCGGTGCCGAAACGAAGAGCGCGAGCGAACTGACAATACCCGAGATCACCGCGGACGTGGAAGAAAGGTGCAGCGCGCGCACCGCATGGCTTGGCAGAAAAAACGCGGTGATATAGACAGAAACCGAACCGCCTAATTCGGCGAAGGTGCCGAGAATCGTGAGCTTGAGGTGCGTGGTCAGCGCGGCCTTCAGCGCGCCGCGCGGCGCGGGTTCGCCGGGCTTGCGTTCGGTGAGCGTTTCTTCGAGGCGTCTGCGGATCAGCATGCCGGCCGGTGCCGCGACAATGCCTAGCACGAACGGGAGACGCCAGCCCCATTCGAGCACCGCCTGCTTCGGCAGCAACACGTTGACGAGCGTTGCGACGAGCGCACCGAGCACGAGCCCTGCAGCGGTCGCGGCGAAGTTCCAGCTTGCAAAGAAGGCGCGGGTGTCGTCGGTCGCGTACTCGACGAGCAGCGTCGTGCCAGGCCCGAATTCGCCGCCCGCCGCGAAACCCTGGATCAGGCGCGCCACGAGCACGATCAACGGCGCGGCGAGTCCCGCAACCGCATAAGTCGGCGCGCACGCGATCATCGCGCAACTGAGCGCCATTAGCATGATGGTCAGGACCATCGCGTTCTTGCGCCCCGCGCGATCCGCATAGGCGCCGATCACCACGCCGCCCAAAGGCCGGACCACGAAGCCGACGCCGAATACGCCGATCGACAGCAGGAACTGGTTGACCGGCGACGCGCCAGGAAAGAACAACTGCCCGATCTGAATAGCAAAAAAGCTGTAGATCGTGAAGTCGTAGAACTCGAGCGCGGTGCCGATGGTCGTGGCGGTGATGACGCGGGTCTTCGTCAAACCGGGCTTACTGAGAGCAAGGGTAGACACGATAGGGTTCCCACAGAAAAGGTGGAATCGACGTGAGTTATCATATACGAGAAAAAATAAATTTCTCACATACGAGAAATTTTCCTTGCAAGCGGAATCCGGTGAGATGGCCAAAGTAGCAGTGAAACAACAGGCGGCGTTAGGACATGAAGCGCCGCCCTTGCTCGATCACAAGCTGGTGGGCGCGCATTTGCGGCAGGCGCGCAAAACGCGCGGATTGACGCTGGCCGAACTGTCGGAGCGCTCGGGTATTGCGGTATCGACGATCTCGAAGGCGGAACGCGGCGACATTGCGCTGACCTACGACAAGTTCGCGGCGCTCGCGCATTCGCTGGAACTCGAATTCGACGCGATCTTCGGGCGGCGTCGCAAGCCGGCCGCCGGTGCGATGAAGCCCTCGTTTACGGCGGCTGGCAAGCAGCAGATCTACGACACGCCGAACTACGAGTACGGGATGCTGGCGAACAGTCTGACCGGCAAACGCATGATGCCGATGCGCGCACACATTCACGCCCGCGCCGTGTCCGACTTTCCCGAATACATCCGGCACTCGGGCGAAGAATTCGTTTTTCTGCTGAGCGGCAAACTCGAACTGCGCTTCGAGAACGGCAAGTCGTTCAGGCTGATGCCGGGCGACAGTCTTTACTTCGATAGCTCGGTCGGGCACATCTATCTGAGCGTCGGCGACGAAGACGCCGATGCGCTCGTGTGCTGCGTCGATACGGACGAGCATCGTCCCCGGGGGGCTATCTGAACGAATGCGTTTGCGCTCGTGCGTCGCGTGACCACGGGGCCGCGGGCCAGACGCGCAGCTCTACCGAACGCAATATGCAGGGCCGCGACACGTCCCTGTTGCGGACCGATCTTTGGGGGACGGAAGCCGTCGTCCGCGTCAGCGTGTAAACTGCTGACTTTTTTGCATCCGGTGGTATGTTGCAAGCCCTTCAGCGCACAGCTCCCAGCGGCCCGGCGCTCATCCGCCTGCTGGCGCGTTTCGCCGATGCCGACGTCCCCGAACCCCGGCAATCGCTGTCCGACAGGCTGAGCCAGTGGCTCGGCTGGACGGACGCGATTGCGCTGTCTTCGGCGCTTACTGGCGCGCCGCCCTCGGTGCCCGCGACCGCGCGAGTGTTCGGCAGCGCGGAGGAGGCGGAATGCGCGCGCGTGCGTGCGTCGCTAGTCAAGACCATTACGGGCGACAGCGCCTTTGCCGTCGCGAGGCGCCGCGGTGCCGGGTACGTCGAGCCACAGGCCGTGCCGGCGGACTACGCATTGTTTCGCCAACGCTACCAGGCCATGCAGCAGTCGATGGAAACGGGTGTCGGCAATTTGCGCGGCCGGCTGCGGGCGCTGCTCGCCGCGAAAACTCCCGCAATGGGCCGCCTTGCGCTGCTGGACGCCGTGATGGAGCGCGCGCTCGGCGAGCGTGAGCGGAATCTGCTGGCGAGCGTGCCCGTGCTGCTCGCCGGGCACTTCGAGCGGCTTCGCGAGGCCGCGCAGCAGGCGCAAGACCAGGAGCCGGCGCCGGCGCCGGACGACGGTACGCAAGCGGAGAGTGCAGCGAGCCGCGCCGCAAGCACGGCGGCAGGCAGCGCCGCAGCCGCAGCCGCGGCCGCGGGCAGCAGTGCCGCTGAGGGCAGCGTTGAGGCGAAGGCCCACGTCCAGGCTCAGCTCCAGCCGCAAGCGCCCCCTCTTGACGCTGCGCCGACGCCCGCCCAAGGGGTCGCGCCCAATGCGTGGCTCGACGTTTTCCGCAAGGACATGCAGAGCGTGTTGCTTGCTGAGCTGGATGTTCGTTTACAACCGGTCGAAGGGCTGCTCGCCGCTCTTCGTACTCGCTAACTGGGACACTATGTCCAGATTTCGTATTGAATTCGTTGTGTTCGCGGCAGGTCTCGCCGCGGTGTGCGGCATCGCTATCGGCTATGTCGGTTCGAACTGGCTGGCGCTGGCGGTCACGTTGCTGATCGGCGCCTGCTATCTGGCGGGCGCGCTCGAATTGCGTCGCTATAGCCAGGCCACTGGGACGCTCGCGCGTGCCGTGGCCGGTTTGTCCGAGCCGCCGCCGCAGCTAGGCGCGTGGCTCGAACTGCTGCATCCGGGTCTGCGTAACGCGGCGCGACTGCGTATCGAAGGCGAGCGCGTTGCGCTGCCGGGGCCTGCACTGACGCCTTACCTGGTTGGCTTGCTGGTGCTGCTCGGCATGCTCGGCACACTGCTGGGCATGGTCGTGACGCTGCGAGGCACGGGCATGGCGCTCGAAAGCGCGACCGACCTCGCAGCGATCCGCGCTTCGCTTGCCGCGCCGGTCAAGGGGCTCGGCTTCGCATTCGGCACGTCGATCGCGGGCGTCGCCAGCTCGGCGATGCTCGGCCTGTTGTCGGCGCTCTGCCGCCGCGAGCGGCTCGAAGCGGCGCAACGGCTCGACGTCAAGATTGCGACGAGCTTGCGCATCTACTCGCAGGCTCATCAGCGCGACGAAAGCTTCCGGCTCTTGCAAACGCAGGCTGAATTGATGCCGACGCTCGTCGATCGCCTGCAAACCATGATGGCGGCGATGGAGCAGCACAGCCTCGCTTTCAACGAGCGCCAGCTTGCGAGTCAGGAGGCATTCCACAGCAATGCACAGGTCGCCTATACGCAGCTCGCGGCGTCGGTCGAGCAGTCGCTGAAGCGAAGTATCGCGGACAGCACGCGCGCGGCCGGCGAGGCGCTGGAGCCCGTCATGCAGGCAACGATGGCCGGCCTCGCGCGCGAGTCCGCGGCCTTGCACGCGAGCGTGGGTCAAGCGGTTCAGCAGCAACTGGATGGCCTGTCGAGCGGGTTCGAATCAGCCGCTGCGACGGTCGCCGAGATCTGGAGCAAGGCGCTTGCGGGCCAGCAGCGTTCGAACGAGGACATGACGCAGCAGTTCCGCGCGTCGCTGGAGCGCTTTACACAGACTTTCGACGAGCGCTCGGCCGGTCTGGTCGACGGCGTGTCCGCGCGGCTGGAAGCCGCGGCGGGCAACGTCTCGCAAGCGTGGAAGGAAGCGCTTTCGCGTCAGGAGCAGGCCGGCGAGACGCTTGCAGTGCGGCACGAGCAGGCGCTCGCTGCCGCGGCGGCGAACTTCGAAGAGCGTTCGGCGTCGTTGGTGCGGACCGTCGGGCAGTCGCATGCGGATCTGCGGACTGAACTGGCTTCTCAAGACGAAGCGCGGCTCGCGGCGTGGACGGCGACGCTGGCCTCGATGGCGGCCAATCTCGGTAAGGAGTGGCAGCAGGCAGGCGGGCGTAATGAAGAGCGGCTCACGGCGTGGACCTCGAAACTCGATTCGATGGCGGCCAGCCTCGGCAAGGAATGGGAGCAGGCGAGCGAGCGCAGCGAAGAGCGGTTGACGGCGTGGACCTCGAAGCTCGATTCGATGGCGGCCAGCCTCGGCAAGGAGTGGCAGCAGGCAGGCGAGCGTGATGAAGAGCGGTTGACGGCGTGGACCTCGAAGCTCGATTCAATGGCGGCCATGCTCGGCAAGGAGTGGCAGCAGGCAGGTGAGCGTAATGAAGAGCGGTTGACGGCGTGGACCTCCAAGCTCGATTCAATGGCCGCCACGCTCGGCCAGGAGTGGCAGCAGGCAGGCGAGCGCACGGCGAGCCGTCAGCAGGAAATATGCGACACGCTCGCGCGGACCGCGACCGATATCGCTGCGCAAACGCAGGCGCACGCGAGCGAGACCATCGCCGAAATATCGCGGCTCGTGCAGGCAGCGTCGGAGGCACCGAAGGCCGCCGCCGAAGTGGTCGCGGAACTGCGTCAGAAGCTCTCGGACAGCATGGTGCGCGACACCGCCATGTTGCAGGAGCGCAGCCGCTTGATGGAGACGCTCGAAACGCTGCTCGATGCTGTCAACCATGCATCGACGGAGCAGCGCACGGCGGTGGATGCGCTCGTCGCGACGTCGGCGGATCTTCTCGAGCGTGTCGGAACAAGGTTCGCCGACAAGGTCGAAACCGAGGCGGACCGGATCGGCGCGATTGCCGCGCAGATCACCGGCGGCGCCGTCGAAGTGGCGAGCCTCGGTGAAGCGTTCGGCTCGGCCGTTCAGCGTTTCGGCGAGTCGAACGACAAGCTCGTCGCGCATCTGGAAAGAATCGAGGCCGCGCTCGACAAGTCGCTCGCTCGCAGCGACGAGCAGCTTGCGTATTACGTCGCGCAAGCACGCGAAGTGGTCGATCTGAGCGTGATGTCGCAAAAGCAGATCGTCGAAGATCTGCAGCTGCTCGCTGCCCAGCGCGCCGCGGATGGAGCCGAGGCAGCATGAGCGGGATGAGCGAGGACATCGACGGCGGCGTGGAGCAGGGCACGCCGATCTGGGCGGCGTTCGGCGACCTGATGTCGGTGCTGCTCGGCGCGTTCATGCTGATTCTGGTGGCTGTCATCGGCGTGCAGCTCGAACTGTCGAACAAGCTCGACCAGGAGGTCAAGCAGCGTCAGCTTGAAACGCAGCGCCGCAAGACGCTCGAACAGGCGCTGGCGGGGCCGCTCGCGGCGGGCCGCGTGACGCTGGTGAACGGACGTATCGGCATCAGCGGCAACGTGCTGTTTGCGCTGAACTCCGACCAGTTGCAGCCGCAAGGGCGCGATCTGTTGAAGAGCCTCGCCGGGCCGTTGTCCGCGTATCTGGGCGCGAACGACCAGATCCTGATGGTGAGCGGCTTTACCGACGACCAGCGGCTGCGCGAAGGCAACCGCCGTTTCGCGGACAACTGGGAATTGTCGGCGCAGCGCGCGCTGACAGTGACCCGCGCGCTGATCGATGCGGGCGTGCCGGCGTCGTCGGTTTTCGCGGCGGCGTTCGGCTCCGGACAACCCGTTAGCTCGAATGCCGACGAACCAGGACGGGCGCGCAACCGTCGCGTGGAAATAGCGCCGGTTCCGAGGCCGTCGGCTGCGGCAGGCAAGCCCCATGAGTGACAGCGCGAACGTCGACGCAAGGCCGACGCCGGGTGTGCCGCAGGCCGGATGCACGAGTGAAACGGTGCACGCGGCCGAGGCAAACCACCCACCCGGGACCGCGCCGACGAATTCCGCCGTGCAAACCCCGCGCGCCACCCTCGACGCGTGGCGCGAGCGCGGCGCCGACCGCCTCGATCCGCTGCGTTTCGCGTTCATCGACGCGTTCGAACGACGTGCCGCCGCGCACACCGGCGCTGCGCGCCACGTGCTCGACGAGAAGCTTGCCGCGCTGCTCGAAATCTATGCGCGCAAAGTCGACCAGGCGGCGGCCACCGCCGGTCATTCGTCGTCTCCGGATGGACCTGCACGCGGCACGCTTGCCGAACTCGTCGGCTACATGCAAGACGAGCCGCGGTGCCCTGAAGGCGAACGGGCCCCCTACCCGGAGCTTCCCGCTCTCCACTATTTCAGGGAAACCTGGGCCAAGGTCCGCACTGAAAAGCAGTTGCGGCAGTCGCTGCAGCCGGCGCCCGGCAATGCCGGTCCGCTCAATTCGAGCAGCCTCGTGCACCGTTCGCTGTCGCTGATGCGCGAGTTGTCGCCGGGCTATCTGAAACAGTTTTTGTCGTATGTCGACGCGCTGTCCTGGATGGAGCAATTGAGCGGCGGCGTCCCGGCCAGCAAGGATGCGCCGCGCGCCGGGGCGTCCGCCAAAGGCACTCGCAGCAAGTCCCGCTGATGCCGGACGGCGTGTGCCGTGGCATATTGGTGGGGTAGCCATCGAAAGGAGCCCACCATGCGAATCCAGACGTCATTTTTATTCGATCTCGACGGCACGCTCGTCGACAGTGTTTATCAACACGTGCTGGCGTGGAAAGAAGCGCTCGACAGCGAAGGCATTCCCCTGTCGGTCTGGCGAATTCATCGAAAGATCGGCATGAGCGGCGGGCTGTTCACCAATCAGCTTCTGCGTGAGACCCACGGAGAGATCAGCGCCGAGCGCAGCGAGCGTCTTCGTCATGCGCACGCGGCTGCCTATCAAAACTTACGCGCGCAAGTATGTCCGCTGCCGGGCGCGCGCGAACTGCTCGATGCCTTGACGCAAGCGGGCACGCCCTGGGCGGTGGCGACCAGCGGGCGCATGGAAACCGCTGCGGTGAATCTCGAAGCGCTCGGCGTCGATCCGGCAAAAGCGGTTGTCGTGACGCGCGACGACGTTAAATATGCGAAGCCCGACCCCGACCTTTTCCTCGCCGCGGCCGAACGCCTTGGCGTTGAGATCGAACACTCGGTCGTGGTAGGCGACAGCATCTGGGACATGCTCGCGGCGCGGCGCTGCCGCGCGCTCGGAGTCGGATTGCTGTCGGGCGGCTATGGCACCGAAGAGTTGGAGCGTTCCGGCGCGCTGCGCGTCTACGACGACCCCGCGGCGCTACTCGACCATCTCGACGAAGTCGCCTCGCGGCCCTGATCACGAGCATCCCGCGGCCGCAATCAACGCGGCCGCGGCGGCTCGTTCCACCCATGCTCATCCGGTTGATTCAACGCGCATAGGCTGCCGGCGCCACGCGTAACTTTGTACTGTTCGCGCCAAGAGCCCTGTACTATATGGTGAAACGGGGCCGGCCCTGCAACCTGCAATAGTTGACCGGCGTGTACGCATATGGCGGCGCGCCGGTATGTTCCTTGAGCTCATGCGGTGGCCGGCGAGCCTGTCACGGTAACGCTCTGCGGCGGCCCGACGAACCACGCTAAAAACATGAACAAGTTTATTCGACCACCCGTCTCCTATCCGACAACGGTTGTTTTCGTCGACGACAACGACAACTACCTCGACGCCCTGCGCCGCTTCTTTCCGGACGTTTCCACCAATCTGTTCTTCTCGCGTCCGCAAGCGGGGCTTGCGTTCATACGCCAGCATGCGCGTGAGAACTCGCTGGAATTCGCGCCGGCTTCAGCATGCTTGAGCGAGACCGGTTTTGATCGCTTCGTCGAGTCATCGCCGCAGCGCGATGTGCTCGCGCGCGCAACACGTTTCTCCGAAGTGGCAGCCGTCGTAGTGGACTACGACATGCCGGGCGTGAGCGGTGTCGAGTTTCTGTCCTCCATATCCAACCTGCATTGCGCGAAGATTCTGCTCACAGGCGTCGCGGACGAAACTGTCGCAGTGAAAGCATTCAACGCCGGCATTGTCGATTTATATCTGCGCAAGACCGACGCCGATTCGGCGAACCGGCTCGTCCACTTCCTCAAAGACGCGAAGAACCGCCACTGCTCCGAAATGGGCTGGCTCGCGTTGGGCGAGAACGGCATGACGTATTGCGACCCGCGCACGCGCAAGGTGCTGGACGAAGTGGTGAAGGACAAAGGCATCGTCGAGTATTACTGGCGGCCCGAGCAGAATGCGATTCTCATGTTCGATCGCGAGGGAAGGGGCAGTGTCTTCGTCGCGTGGGCGGAGCACGACTGGATATCTCAGGGCGAGATCGTCGCAGACGAAAGCGGCCCGGCCGAGTTGCTCAAACAGATGGCAGTGCGCGAAGTCATGCCGCTTTTCTGGCCGCATCTCGCCTACCGCTCGGGCGTCGAATTCAGAATGCTCAAGCCGCAACCCATTCCCGGCTGGGGCGACGCGTTTTACTGCTGGAGCCCGATCGAGACGCCCGAAGTGGTCCAGGCCGGCGTCAGGCCGCTCACGTTCGCGCAGTGGCGGAGTGACCGGGCACGCTAACGTCTGCCGGCACGTCGAGCAACATGTACGCCATCCCCACTGCCTTCGTGTCGGCCATGTTCGTCGTGTTCGGCCTCTACGTGGTCATCACGCAAGGGGTGACGCGGCTCTCGGTGCCTTTCCTCCTGATGTGCGCGGCGACTTTCGCATGGCAGGGCACATGGACGCTGCTGTTCCAGACCAAAGATACGGAAGTCGCCGGCTTGCTGGTTCGCGTCGGCTATCTGTTCATTCTCTTTCTGCCGACCACGTTCTATCACTTCGTGACAGAAGTTGCGGCGCGGCGCCGGGAGCGGCCGCTGCTGCTGGCGTCGTATGGTCTGTGTTTCGTGCTCGCGGTGTTGCTGCCAGGCAATGAAGTCGTTGCCGGTTATCAGCACTATTTCTTTGGCTACTATCCGATTGCCGGGCCGCTGCATCCTTTGCATGTCGTGCAGACGGTGCTGCTTGCCGCGCGCAGCGGCCAGCTTCTGCTTGGCGCGCGAAAAAATGCAGGCGGGCAGGCGCGCCGGCGTCTGGACCTGTGTCTCGCGGCGCTTGGCCTCTACTCGTTTGCCGCCGTCGACTATGCGGTCAACTATGGCTACCCGTTCTATCCGCCTGGCGTGTTGTTCATCGCGCTGAGTCTGGGGCTGCTTGCCATCACGATTGTCCGCTACCACCTGATCCACCCGTATGCGCTTGCAGCTACCATCGCGCACGAGATCGCCACCCCGCTGGCCACGATCGGCATGCACGCCGACGAGATCGCGAGCGTCTGGAGTCATGTTTTCAAAGGCTATCGCCTCGCCGTCGCGCACGGCCTGTATGACGACGAAGAACATTCCGGCCAGTCCGAGCGCATCAGCCAGCTTGCCACGGCGATCAGACGCGAGGTGTCCGGCACGAGCGCGATGGTCGAAATGGCGCTGGCTTCATACACGCTTGACCGGCTCGACCGCAGCCGTTTCAGTGCCCATCCGGTACGGCAGTGCGTGGACTCCGCGCTGGAACGCTACCCGTTTCGCGCCGACGAACGCGAGCGCATCACGATCTTGCCGATCGATCCGATGCTGCGCTTTTCCGGCTCCGATACGGTGGTGGTCTTCGTGTTGTTCAATCTGCTGAAAAACGCATTGCATGCGATT
Source organism: Paraburkholderia sp. 22098 (assembly GCF_052045935.1). Classification (NCBI taxonomy): domain Bacteria; kingdom Pseudomonadati; phylum Pseudomonadota; class Betaproteobacteria; order Burkholderiales; family Burkholderiaceae; genus Paraburkholderia; species Paraburkholderia sp. 22098. The sequence goes on from NZ_JBQEPV010000005.1 coordinate 282,451, forward strand.
CATGTGAACGGCGAAGGCCAGATCACGATCAGCGCGCTGGAAGACCAGGATTTCTGCATGCTGCAGTTTCGCGACACGGGCCCAGGCATTGCGCCGGACGTTCTGCCGCACATCTTCGACGCATTCTTCTCGACCAAGCGGCACGGCAGCGGCGCGGGCATGGGACTCGCGTTCTGCCGCCGCGCGACGGAGCTGCTGGGCGGCAGTATCGAATGCACGTCGGTGCGCGGTGCGCACACTACATTTATCGTGCGTCTGCCGCTGCCGGGCTCGGCAGCGGACAGGGCATTGTCCAGGTCGCCGGTACGCGAAGCGCGCCGGCGTTGAGACTTCGGTTGAGCGCTGTGGCTTATTCCGTCAGCGCCGACAACGGCAACTCATACTCCTTCACACGGTCGACGATTCCATCCGGAAAGCGGCGGATCTTCCGGTCGCGCCCGGCATACAGAATCTGCTGATAGCCTTGCGACACCTTGCGTCCATCGACGCAAAAGCGGAACAGCAAGTACGCCGAGCACTGCCTCACTTGCACCGTGTTCAGGTAGCAATCGACCCGCTGGAACGGAAAGGTTTCATGCACGTATTCCTGGTGCGCCCGCTTGGTCACGAACATGCCGTCCGAGCCGAGCAGGTTGTCGTGAATGCACTCGTGGAACCACCGCTCGCGGCAAACGCCTTGCCACTCGAAATAGCGGGCGAAATACGTGTTCATGAACGCATTCGAATCTTTTAGATAGATGTCGAAAGAATGGACAAAGGTTTTCGGCGAATCCATTACCAGCGGGCTGTCCGAAAGATGAGCATTGCCACGATTCAAAGCGTGAGGGATAGCTTCTCGCATCAACATACGATTTTCCTTTTACAGGAACGGCTGCTTGTGGCAGCCACACATGCCGGCCAGCACGGCGGGCACATCCCATTCTCTTGGGGAAATGGCTGATATGGCTATTCGCGCGCAACAAGAGCCCGCAATTCGTGCGCGGCTCGCACGACGGGGCCCTGGTGAACGGACCATCAGTCCGACGACAGTGTTGATGCAGCGATTCTTTTATTCAGTGGGTCAGCCAACAGAACAAATCGAACTGCGATGCCGAATGCGGAAATGGGTATCAGCGGGAAGGAAACCCGCTATGCAGCGCGTTTCAGGTTTAATGACCGATTGACAAACGGCGTTTATCGAAAGCGCATAAATGACGCGGCGATTGCCGTTCACACCGCGTGGGCTTTTGCGGACAGAAAGCGGCAGACTTCGCCATGCATCGCCTGCACGCCAGGGCTCGATTCGATAGCGCGCCAGCATCCATGTATGAGTCCTGTGCCGATCCACAGGTGCGCTTCTCCGCCGGCAGCCTGAATGCGTTCGGTGAACACACGCGCGTCGTCTCTCAGCGGATCGTGTTCGGCGCCTATCGCAAGCGTGGGCGGAAGTGCGTCATAACGCGCGGCGTCGAGCGGGATGGTCCACTTGGGATATGGCGCCGTTTCGCCCCAATACATGTCGCGAAACGCGTGGACGTCGGTGAGCGTGAGCATGGGCGCTTGCGCTTCGGTATCGCGTGAGGGCGGCTGCGGGTCGGTGCCGAGCATCGGATAAATCAGCGCAAGACCGCTTATTCCTTCGATGCCCTCGTCGCGCAATCGCATCGCCACGCTGGCAGCGAGCGTGGCGCCGGCGCTATCTCCCACGAGTTGCAGCGTGGCGCCGGCAGGCGAATCGAAGGGCAGCCGCCGTTCCAGCGCGGCGAGCGTGACCTCCATGCAGTCGTCATGCGCGGCCGGTGCGCGGTGTTCGGGCGCGAGCCGGTAATCGACGGCGATTACATCGAGGCCGGTATCCGCCGCAAGGCGCGCCGTGATGACCTGATGACTGTCGAGCGATCCGAGCACGAAGCCGCCACCGTGGAAGTACAACACAGTGCCGCGCGGCATCGCGCCCGCATTTTCACCGTTGCGATACAGCCTTAGCCCAATCGAATGGCCAGCCGCGGACAGGAATTGCGCGTCTTCGGTGACGACTTCTGCCGGCAAAGGCGGAGTGAGCGCAGCCGCATAGCGGTCGTAGATTTCGCGCTGCTGGCGCGGCGTCAACGAGGTGCTATGCCCTGGATAGACCGCGGCGGCTCGCGCGATAAATTCAGCCATCTGCGGCTCAAGCATGTTGGCTCCGGCTACGTTGTGCGGCGGCGGGCAGGCCGATCATGCGGCCCGCGTAGGTCGCGGGCGGCAACGCGGCATGAGCGTCGGCCAATTCCTGCACGCGAGCGGCCACGTCGGCATCGAACGCGACCGAGCGCGGCCCGCTCGTGTCGACGTGCAACAGCATCTGCTCACCCGCCGCGACCGGCGTGTCGCTGCCCTCGGCGAACATCTCCAGGTAAAGTTGCAGCCGTTTGGCGTCGCACCCGAGCACGCGCATATCGACCCGCACGCGCGTGCCTTCCTTGATTTCGTGCAAATAGTTGATGTGCGCTTCGAGTGTGTAGATCGAGCGGCCACGCTCCTTGCGCACGGCGTCCGGCAAACCGATCTGGTCGATCAGCTGGTCGGTCGCAAAGCTGAAGATCAGCATGTAGAACGCGTCGCGTAAATGGCCGTTGTAATCGACCCAATCAGCGCGCACCGTGTCGCGATAGCAGGGCAGGGCAGCGGTTTGCAGCATGTTGCGGAGTCTCCTTGTCTGGTTCGTCGCCTGCATCGCGCTTTGCGGCGTACATGACGGAAGCGGCGCGGCACGGTGCGGTGCCGCGCGTTGCGCGACTCGCGTCAATCCGCCGGCGTCAATCCGTGCCGCGCCTTGGCTTCGCCGATTGCGGCCAGCACACTCGTGATGCAGTCGTCGCGATAACGCTCCAACTGCTTGATGGAGCGCGGGCCGACCTGCTCGGCGGTGCCGTCCACGACGCGGTCGATCAGTTCGCCGGTCAGCTTCGGCGCCACCAGTTTAGTCCACGGCAGCTCCAGCGCGGGACCGAACTGCTGCATGAAGTGGCGCATGCCTGCATCGCCGCCTGCAAGGGTGTAAGTAAGGAACGTGCCCATGAACGACCAGCGGATGCCGGCGCCGAAGCGGATGGCGTCGTCGATCTCGCCGGTGGTCGCCACGCCTTCGTTGACCAGATGCAGGGCCTCGCGCCACAGCGCTTCGAGCAGCCGGTCCGCGATAAAGCCGGGCACTTCCTTCCGAACCCGCAGCGGGCGCATTGAAAGCGAGCGGTAAATGTGTAGCGCGGCGTCGATGGTTTCGGGCGCCGTCCGCTCGCCGCCGAGCACCTCGACGAGCGGCAGCAGGTACACCGGATTGAACGGATGCCCGACGATGCAGCGTTGCGGATTCACAGCCCGCGCGTAGAAGTCGCTCGGCAATAGCCCCGAAGTGGACGAAGCGATGATCGCGTCCGGCTTCGCGGCGCGGCTGATCTGCTCGTGCAACGCGAGCTTCAGTTCTTCCCGCTCGGGCGCGCTTTCCTGAATGAAGTCCGCGTTCGCGACACACGCTTCGATCGTATCGACGAAGCGCAGTCTCGACTGCGACGCGCCCTCCGCGAGACCGACGCGTTCTAGCGCGGGCCACGCATCGGCGACGTTCTCGCGCAACTGCTTTTCCGCGCCCGGTGCGGGGTCCCACGCGATCACATCGAGCCCGTGCGCGAGCGCGCGCGCCACCCAGCCGCTGCCGATCACGCCCGCGCCGATCGCGGCAAATGTTTTGATATCGACGATTACTGCCATTGCTGACGTTTCCTTGTTTGCCTATGAGTTCTTCGATGCCCTAGCCGTTTGTGAGCATGCAACGCCGCACGCTTAAACGTATTCACCGACCACGCGTCGTTCGAGTTGCCGTTCTCCGCGCGCGGGCAGGCCGAGCTTGCGTCGTCCTTCGGCGGGTGTCAGCGCACGTCCGCCCAGGCGTTCGATGATTTCCACCGCGCGCTGTACGAGCGTGCCGTTCGTTGCGGGCACACCCTTATCGAGCCAGATGTTGTCTTCGAGACCGACTCGCACATGGCCGCCGAGCAACATCGCCTGCGCGACCATCGGCATCTGCATGCGGCCGATGCCGAAACCCGCCCATTGCGCGCCAGGCGGGAGGTTGTCGGCCATGGCTTTCATCGTCGTGGTGTCCGCGGGCGCGCCCCACGGAATGCCGAGGCAAAGTTGAAACAGCGGCGGCGCGTCGAGCAGGCCTTCCTTCAGCAATTGTTTTGCGAACCACAAATGGCCGGTATCGAAAATTTCCAGTTCCGGCTTCACGCCGAGTTCCTGAATGCGCGCTGCTCCGGCACGCAGTTGCGCGGGCGTCGAAACGTAGATGTAGTCGCCATCGCCGAAATTGAGCGTGCCGCAATCGAGCGTGCAGATTTCCGGCAGCAACTCTTCGACGTGCGCGAGGCGCGTCAGGCCGCCGACCAGATCCGTGTTCGCGCCAAAGCGCATCGGGTCTTCGCCGGGACCGATTTCGAGGTCGCCGCCCATGCCCGCAGTCAGATTGATGATGACGTCCGTGCCCGACGAGCGAATCCGGTCGACTACCTCGCGATACAACTGCGGATCGCGGCTGCCGCGTCCGGTTTTCGGATCGCGCACATGGCAATGGGCGACCGTGGCGCCCGCTTTCGCCGCTTCGATCGCGGCCTCGGCGATCTGCCTCGGCGTGACAGGAATGGCGGGATGCTTGCCGACTGTGTCGCCCGCGCCGGTGACCGCGCAGGTCACGATGACTTCATGGTTCATGCTTACCAGGTCCTGTAAATGAAAGTGTCACGACTCGCGCGCCGACTCATAGCCCGAGGTAGGCCTTGACCGCGGGCAAACCGTCCTTGCCGTCGTAGGTCTTTACGCCGGCGAGCCATGCGTCGAGTACTTGCGGGTTTTTCTTCAGATAAGCCTTCGCGGCATCCGAGGGCTTTTGCTTGTTCATCACCGATTGCATGACCAGGTTCTCCAGTTGCGTGGAGAAGCGCAGGTTGCTCACGAGCTTGCCGGCGTTCGGGCAACGCGTCAGATAATCGGGCGACGTCAGCGTATAAACGCGCGCTTCGCCGTCGTTCGGACCGAATACGCCCTCGCTGCCGGACAGGTATTTCATGTCGATCTGAATGTTCATCGGATGCGGTTCCCAGCCGAGAAACACCACCCATTTCTTGTCGCGGATCGCGCGGTCCACGGAAACGAGCATGCCCGCTTCGCTCGATTCGATCAGCTTGAATCCGCCGAGACCGAACTGGTTGGTCGCGATCATTTTCTGGATGGCTGCATTCGCGCTGCTGCCGGGTTCGATGCCGTAGATCTTGCCGTCGAGCTGATCGCGATGTTTGGCGATGTCCGCGAATGTTTTGAGGCCCGCGTCATACGCATAAGCGGGCACCGCGAAGGTCGCCTTTGCGCCCGTCAGATTGGGCGGCTGCAACACCTGGATCGATTTCGATTCGACGAACGGCGCGATGGCTTTTTCCTGCACCGGCCACCAGTAGCCGAGCGACACATCGAGCTGCTTGCTCTTCAGGCCCGCGAACGAAATCGGCACGGAAGCGACGGTGGTGACCGGCTGGTAACCGAGCCCCTCGAAAACGGTGGACGCGAGTGCAGTTGTCGACGTGATGTCAGTCCAGCCGATGTCCGCGAAATGCACGGCGCGGCAGGCGGCCGGGTCCTGCGCAAACGCAGGCAGCGCGGTAACGGCGGCGGCGAGGTACGCAAGCCGGGCCAGCCGCATTTTGATGCGTAATTCCATGACGTTTCCCTATTGACGCTTGTGCGCGTTTAACCGCGCGTTGTCGAATGGACCGCTTACCGGTGAGGCTGCAAGGCACGGCTGCTATCTCACGAAATCGCCTGCCTCGATGCCCTAACGTTAATGCCCCATATTGCCGCCAAAGCGACCGTCAGCGACCCGTTCTTGCTTCCACGCGACAACAAGGGAAAACCAGCATGCGCCGACGTTGCCGTGCGGTTGCAACGCAGCAATTGGCTGGGAGATTTTTGGCACGCCTTGCCCGCCCGCGACGCGCTTGCTACGCTCGCCCGGAACCGCGGGGCGGCTTGCGCTTGCCGCTGTCGTCTCGCATCTTCGTCTTCGCATCTGACCGGGTCCCGCGCAATGCCTGAAGAGATATCGTTCCTGCTGCTGCCTGGTTTTTCGGCGATCGGCTTCATGTCGGCGGTCGAGCCGTTGCGCGTTGCCAATCGCTTTCGCGGCGAGCTCTACCGCTGGCGCATCGTGAGCCTCGACGGCACACCGGTCGCAGCCAGCAACGGCATTTCGATCAACGCCGACGCCGCCATCGCCGAAGTGAACGATGCGCGGCTGCTGTTCGTGGTGGCGGGCTTCGAGCCGCTCGCCTGCTACACGCGCGAACTGGCCGAGTGGCTCAGGCGCCTGGACCGGGCCGGCGCGACGCTCGGCGGGATAGACACGGGCAGCTTCGTTCTCGCGGAAGCGGGGCTGCTCGGCGGCGAGGACAACGTGACCGTGCATTGGGAGGCGTTGTCGGCGTTTCGCGAGCGTTATCCGTCGCTGAATGCCAGTCAGGAACTTTTCGAAATCGGCGCGCGGCGTATCACATGCGCAGGCGGCACCGCGTCGATCGACATGACGCTCGACCTGATCGGCCGCAAGCACGGCGCGGCGCTGGCTTCGGCGGTGTCCGAGCAGTTCGTGGTGAGCCGCATCCGTCAGCGCTCCGACCATCAACGCATGGAGATCGCAGCACGCTACGGCGTGCACAACCGCAAGCTGATTCAGGTGATCGGCGTGATGGAGCAGCACATGGAAGAGCCGTTGACGCCCGACCGGCTCGCCCAGGAGATCGGCGTGACGCGCCGGCAGCTCGAACGGCTGTTCTGCGCGTCGCTGAAGGACACGCCGACGCATTTCTATCTGCAGTTGCGCCTTGCTCGCGCGCGTGAGTTGCTGCAGCAGACCGACATGTCCATTACGTCGATTTGCGTCGCTTGCGGGTTTGAATCACCGTCGCACTTCTCGCGGACCTATCGCGCGCGATTCGGCGCAAGCCCGCGCAGTGACCGTCAGGTGACCGGCGGTCTCGTGTCGAAGAACGCGCTAATCAGCGCGCACGCTGCCGAATTATCACAAATACGACAACAGTGAATTCTATGATCTGGGGTTTACCCTAGGTTCCTGGCCTCCTAAACTGTGTCCATCTGCTGAAGACAAACCGCCTTCAGCTCAGCACAAAACAATCTCTGGAGGTAGTAATCATGAAATCCCTGATCGAAGCTGCTGTTATCGCCGCTCTTATCTCTGCACCGCTCGCCGCTTTCGCGCAATCGAACCAGCCGGTTACCCGTGCTCAGGTCCGCGCCGAACTGATCCAGCTGGAGAAGGCGGGATATAACCCGGCAACGTCGAACGACTACGATTACCCGGCAAATATTCAGGCTGCCGAAGCGCGCGTCGCCGCACAGAACCGTGCGGCTCAAACGAGCGGCTACGGTTCGGCAACGAACGGCTCGTCGCAAGCAGGCAACCGCGCTGAAGTGACGTCGAGCTCGTATTCGGCTCCGGTCTACGTCGGGCAGTAACGGAACAGCGGCGCGGCGCCTTTCGCCGCGCGAAAAAAAACGGCACGCTTTTGCGTGCCGTTTTTGCATTCAGATGCCACCGACGCACATGTACTTGATGACCACGTAGTCGTCGATGCCATAGTGCGAGCCTTCGCGCCCCAAGCCGGACTGCTTGACGCCGCCGAACGGAGCGACTTCGTTCGAGATAAGTCCTGTATTGATGCCGACCATACCGTATTCCAACGCTTCGGCGACACGCCAGACGCGTCCGATGTCGCGGCTATAGAAGTACGATGCGAGGCCGAACTCGGTGTCGTTCGCGAGCGCGATGACTTCCTCGTCCGATGAAAAACGGAACAGCGGCGCAAGCGGACCGAAGGTTTCGTCGCGCGCCACTTTCATGTCGGGCGTGACATCCGCGAGTATGGTCGGCTCGAAGAAGCCGTGACCGAGCGCATGACGCTTGCCGCCCGTCACGACGCGCGCGCCTTTGGCGAGCGCGTCTTCGATATGCGACTCCACCTTGAGCACCGCCGCCTCGTTGATCAGCGGACCTTGCGTGACGCCTGCCTCAGTGCCGCGGCCCACGGTCAGTTGCTCGACGGCGGCGCGCAGCTTCGCGGCGAACGCGTCGTACACCTTGTCGTGCACGTAGAAGCGGTTCGTGCAAACGCAGGTCTGCCCGCTATTCCGATATTTCGATGCAATCGCGCCGGCCACGGCGGCGTCGAGATCGGCGTCGTCAAAAACGATGAACGGCGCGTTGCCGCCCAGTTCGAGCGACACCTTTTTTACCGTTGGCGCACACTGCGCCATCAGCAGACGGCCAACGGGCGTCGAGCCGGTGAACGACAGCTTGCGCACGATCGGATTGCCGGTCATTTCCGCGCCGATCGCTTTCGGCTCGCCCGTCACCACGTTGAACACGCCGCGCGGAACGCCCGCGCGTTCGGCCAGCACGGCGAGCGCGAGCGCGGAAAGCGGCGTCGCTTCAGCCGGCTTGACGATGATCGGGCAGCCCGCTGCGAGCGCCGGACCGACTTTGCGCGTGATCATGGCGGCCGGAAAATTCCACGGCGTGATGGCCGCGCAAACGCCGACGGGCTCCTTCGTCACGACAATGCGCTTGTCGTTTGCGGGAGTCGGAATGGTGTCGCCGTTCACGCGCTTGCCTTCTTCCGCGAACCATTCGAGGAACGAGGCCGCGTACTGGATTTCGCCCTTTGCCTCGGCAAGCGGCTTGCCTTGCTCGGTGGTGAGAATGAGCGCGAGGTCGTCGGCGTTCTCCAGCATCAGGTCATGCCATTTGCGCAGGATCACCGCGCGCTGTTTGGCGGTGCTCGCGCGCCATGCGGGCCATGCGGCGTTGGCGGCGTCGATGGCGCGGCGCGTTTCCGCGGTGCCCATGCGCGGCACCGTCGCGACGACTTCGCCGGTTGCGGGATTCACAACTTCGAAGGTAGAGCCGTCGTCGGCGCCTTGCCATTCGCCCGCGAGATAGGCGTGGGACTTCAGCAGAGCCGGGTCTTTGAGAGTGAGCGTGGTCATTGGGCGTTTCCTCAAGCTGCGACAGCTACGCTGTCCTTGATGACGTCTTCGAGAATCGCCAGCGCTTCGTCAAAGACTGTGTCCTCGATCGTCAGCGGGAACAGGAAGCGCACCACGTTCGAATAGACGCCGCACACGAGCAGCAGCAAGCCGCGTTCGAGCGCGCGTGTTTGCACGCGTTTCGTGAATTCAGCGTCGGGTTCCGTGCTGCCGGGTTTGCAGAACTCGACGGCCACCATGCCGCCGGGGCCGCGAACGTCGGCGATTTGCGGCGCCTCGTTTTGCAGCGCGATCAGCTTCGCCTTGACGCGGTCGCCGAGGATCGTGGCGCGCTCGCACAGCTTCTCTTCGTCAATGATGTCGAGTACCGCAAGCGCGGCGGCCACCGCCAGCGGGTTGCCCGCGTAGGTGCCGCCGAGCCCGCCGGGCGCCGCCGCATCCATGACGTCGGCGCGGCCGATCACGCCCGATAGCGGCATGCCGCCCGCGAGACTCTTGGCAACCGTCATCAGATCGGGCACCACGTCGTAGTGATGCATTGCGAACAGCTTGCCGGTGCGGGCAAAGCCGGTTTGCACTTCATCGGCTATCAGCAGAATGCCGTGCTCGTTGCAGAGCTTGCGCAGCGCGCGCACGAACTCGGCCGGCGCGGGATAGAAACCGCCTTCACCCTGAACCGGTTCGAAGATGATCGCGGCCACCCGTTTTGGATCGATGTCGGCCTTGAAGAGAAATTCGATCGCCTTCAGCGAATCGGCCGTGCTCACGCCATGCAGCGGATTGGGGAACGGAGCGTGGAATACGTCGGACGGGAACGGACCGAAGCCCGCCTTGTACGGCGCGACCTTGCCGGTCAGCGCCATGCCCATCAGCGTGCGGCCGTGAAAGCCGCCGGTGAAGGCGATGACGCCCGGACGGCCGGTGGCGGCGCGTGCAATCTTGATCGCGTTTTCGACAGCTTCCGCGCCGGTTGTGAAAAACGCGGTCTTTTTCGGATGATCGCCGGGCGCGCGCTCGTTGAGCTTTTCCGCGAGTTCCACATACGACGCATACGGCACGATCTGATACGCCGTGTGCGTGAAACGGTCCAGCTGGTCGCGAATGGCGGCGACGATCTTTGGATGACGATGGCCGGTATTGCACACTGCGATTCCCGCAGCGAAGTCGATGAAGCGGCGACCCTCCACATCCCATAGTTCCGCGTTCTGCGCACGCTCTGCATAGAAATCGCACATCACGCCGACGCCGCGCGGCGTGGCGACATCCTTGCGGCTCTTCAATTCTGCGTTCTTCAGGTTCATCGCGTGGCTCCTCTGTGTCGGCGGACGCCGCGCGTCGCGCGGCACATGGAGCGACTATAGTTAGATTTGGCTCTTAGCTTCAGAGCCATTTAAATGAAAACGGTGGAGCCAATTGGGGGCGCTGAGGAGAAGGGCGGCGCCTGCGTGAGCACGCCAGGCGAAGTTCGAGATTGAGAATTTGCGGTTCCGAAGCGGCAACTCGCCAGCGCAGGGCCGCGCAGCCGCACGCGCATCAAATCCGGATCAGCACCGCACCCAACGTCACCAGTGCGCATGCAACGATGCGCCGCGCAGTGAGCTTTTCCTGCATGAAAAGCCAGCCGATCAACACCGCGAAGATCGAGCTCAACTCGCGTAGCGCGGAGACCATCGCGATGGGCAGGTAACGGTACGCCTCGATGATCAGGCAATACGCGACGAGCGCGAGCGCGCCGGACGCCATGCCTTTGAGCACCACCGAGCGGCCGATGAAAAGCCCTTTGGCGCCGCCGCGCCAATGCCATGCGAGCAGAAACTGCGGCACGTTCCAGATCAGATAGACCCACATGATGTAGCTAAGGCCATTGCCTGCGACGCGCGCGCCGATTCCGTCGACGACCGAATATGTCGCGATGAAAAATCCCGTCAACAGCGCGAACGGCACGCTCTCGCCGGAGAAGCGCATGCCGCGGCGAAACGCGAGCGAGACAATCCCGATCGACACCAGCGCGACGCCTATCGCGGCGAGCGGTTTGAGCGATTCATGCGCGAAAACCAGCGCGCCGACGAAGACGAGCATCGGCGACAGGCCGCGCGCAATCGGATAGATCTGCCCGAAGTCGCCGCTTCGATAGGCGCGGATCAGCGCCAGCAGATAGCCGAACTCCAGGACCACCGACGCAAAGATATACGGCCACGCGGCGGGCGCCGGCAATGGCAGGACGATCACACCGACCGCGCTCACGGCGATGTACGGAATCGCCATCATGCCGAGCAGCCACACACGGTCTTCGGACAAATGCAGGAAGGCGTTCCACGTGGCGTGCAGGAGCGCCGACAGCAGGACCAGCAAGACGACAAGGGTTTCCATCGAAGGTCAGGACAGGGCTGGGTTGGCTGGCCTGACTGCCGGCCGCAAGCCCGTGATTATTCCAGCAGAAGACGCAAATGGATGAGTGCACGACCAAAGTGGAGGGGCTTTATGGGGAAAAAGGAGGCGATTTGTGGCGCGCCGGATGACGTCATGATGACGTCCATGCGACGTTAATATGACGCGCGTATGTCAGCATTTCCCGGCTGCGCAACCGTCACGCATCCCGACCTTCGGCCAGGCTATATTGCTTCATTCGCCGTGCCGTCCCCGACACCCAGCACTCCTCGCGACGCCCCATGCAGCCTTTGAGCTTCCTTCCCGACAGCTTTGCCGAGTACGAAGATCTCAAGGCGATCCTCGATCAGGGCAGTGCGACCTTTGCGATCCGCACGCTCTGCGAGACGACGGTGCGCGGCCGGCGTTTCGGCGTGCATACCGCGAGCATCGGTTCGACCGATCCGCGCGCGCCGGCCATCGGCTTCTTCGGCGGCATTCATGGACTCGAGCGAATCGGCTCGCAACTCGTGCTCGATTACATGCGCGCGCTGCTTGCGCGGCTCGAATGGGACGAACTGCTGGTCCGGCAACTTCAGTCGATTCGCCTTATCTTCGTGCCGATCGTCAATCCGGGCGGCATGTGGGCGGCCACGCGAGCCAATCCGAACGGCGTCGACCTCATGCGCAACGGGCCGCAAAACGCGGACGAGCGCGTGCCGCTGCTGGCGGGCGGCCAGCGCGTCGGCGCGTGGCTGCCGTGGTATCGCGGACGCCGCGGCGCTCCGATGGAAGCCGAGGCCGCCGCGCTGCTGCAGGTAGTCGAAACGGAACTGGCCGCGCGGCCCTTGAGCATCGCGCTCGATTGCCATTCGGGTTACGGCTGGAACGACAGCATCTGGTTTCCGTATGCGCGCACGCGCAAGCTGATGCCGCATCTGCCGGAAATGTACGTGCTGAAAACCATGTTCGAGCGTTCGCATCCGCATCATGGCTATACGTTCGAGCCGCAGAGCCATCAATATCTGCTGCACGGCGATCTGTGGGACTTCGCGTACGACCGCGCGCCCGCACCCAACGTCTTTCTGCCGATGACGCTCGAACTCGGTTCGTGGCTATGGATCAAGAAGAACCCGCGGCAATTGTTCTCGCGTCAGGGAATCTTCAATCCGGTGAAGGCGCATCGCACGGCGCGTGTTCTGCGGCGCCACGCGAACCTGCTCGATTTTCTGGCGCGCGCCGTTTTTTCGGCGCAGCGCTGGCTGCCGCAAGGCAATCGCCGCGAGCAATTGCTGCAAAGCGCGATCGATCACTGGTACAGACCGGACAGCGCATGAGCACGTGGATCTTGCTGCGCGGACTGACACGCGAGACACGTCACTGGGGCCGTTTGCCCGATGTGTTACGTGAAGCCGCGGGCGCTTCTCGCGTGAGCTTGATCGACTTGCCGGGCAACGGCGAATTTGCACACTTGCGCGCGCCAGCGACGGTCGCCGGAATGGTCGACTTCGTGCGCATTGCTGCTGTGCAAGGAGGGGCGAACGGCACGAACACGGTCGGCGCCGATCCAACGGATATATCCACGCGCGGCCCATTCAACGCGCTGGCGATGTCGCTCGGCGGCATGGTCGCGACTGCCTGGGCGCAACGGTACCCCGACGAAATCGGGCGCCTTGTGTTGATCAACACGAGCATGCGTCCGTTCAGCCGCGTTCACGAACGGCTGCGTCCGTCCGCATGGCCGGGTCTTTTGACAATCGCCATGCATTGGAACGACGCGGTGCGCGCTGAGTCCGTCATTCATCGATTGACGTGCAACAACGTCGATACCCTTGAAGCCGATCTGCAATCATGGAGCATGATTCGTCGCAGCGCGCCGGTGAGCCGCGGCAATGCGTTGCGCCAGTTATCGGCGGCGGCGCGCTTTACCGCAGGCGCGGCCAAACCGGCTTGTCCGCTGCTGATTCTGTCTTCGCATGAAGACCGGCTCGTCGATCCGGTTTGCTCCGCGAAGCTGGCCGCAGCGTGGGGCGCGCGTCATCGCGAACATGCATGGGCAGGCCACGACCTGCCGCACGACGATCCCGCGTGGGTCGGCGAACAGGTGAGTGCATGGCTTGCGCACGAAGCCGCCGAAGCGGACCACGTACGGCAAATGGCGATTGCGCGCTTGCAGCATAAGGCCGGGCAGCGGGTATAACCTAAGTCGGTGCATGGGTCGCATTGCGGCATGCAGGCGCATAATCCTTGTTCAGACGATGCATGCGATCCGGGCGATACCCGCCACTGCCGACAGCCGGGGAGTTCATCATGCAAGCAAAGAACGAAGAAGCCGTCACGCACTTGCTGAACGATGTCGTCGAGTTTGCACGAGCGCGCTTGCCCGAGCCGACGTTTCACATCGTCGAGCCCTTTCTGCGGCACTACTACGATTTCGTCGACGTCGACGATCTGCAAAGCCGCTCCATTCCCGATCTGTACGGCGCCGCGCTTGCCCACTGGCAGACCGCGCAACGCTTTGTGCCCGGCAGGGAAAGGCTGCGCGTCTACAACCCGATTCTCGAGCAGCATGGCTGGCACTCCGATCACACGGTAATAGAAATCGTCAACGACGATATGCCGTTTCTGGTCGACTCCGTTTCGATGGCGGTCAATCGGCAAGGTCTCGCGTTGCATTCGGTCGTGCATCCGGTGTTTCGCATCTGGCGTGGACCCGACGGCGACATCGCGCGTGTGACGCAGGGCTCGGAAGAAGCTGCCGACACGCGCTCGCAATTGGCTTCGTTCATTCACTTCGAAGTCGACCGTTGCGGCGACGCGGCGAAACTGGACGCGCTGCGCGACGACATCGCGAAAGTGCTGCGCGACGTGCGCGCCGCGGTTGAAGACTGGCCGAAGATAGTGGAACTCGCACGCGCCACGATCAAGGCCATGAAAGTCGGCGAGAGCGGGCCGGATGCGATGGAAGCGCGCGCGTTTCTCGAATGGATGGTCGCCGACCATTTCACCTTTCTCGGCCATCGCGACTACGAACTCGTGCAGCAGGGCACGGGCTACGGACTGCGCGCGGTGCCCGGCTCGGGCCTCGGCATCATGCGCGATGAACTGCGTGCAACGGATGGCGCCGCAGCGTCGCCAGAGGTGACGGTCTTACCGCCGGCCGCTGCCGAAATCATTTCGAGCGCCTCGCCGATCTTCCTGACCAAGGCCAATTCGCGGGCAACCGTGCATCGGCCCGGATATCTGGATTATGTAGGCATCAAACTCGCGGGTGCTGACGGCAAGGTGGTCGGCGAGCGGCGCTTCATCGGCCTCTATACGTCGACCGCGTATTTTGTGTCGGCGGCCGAGATTCCGATCGTTCGGCGCAAGTGCGCGAACATCGTGAGGAGGGCCGGATTCTTGCCGAAAGGTCATCTGGCGAAATCGCTCGTGACGGTGCTGGAAACGTATCCGCGCGACGAACTGTTTCAGGCCGACGAGAACCAGCTCTACGATATCGCGCTCGGCGTGCTCCGTTTGCAGGAGCATCAGCGCACGCGCCTGTTTGTGCGGCGCGACCGCTTCGACCGCTTCGTGTCGTGTCTCGTGTTCGTGCCGCGTGACAAGTACAACACCGATTTGCGGCAACGTATCGCCAATCTGCTTACTGAAGCATTCAACGGAGCGAGCGTCGAGTTCACGCCGCTGCTTTCCGAATCGACGCTTGCGCGCATTCACTTCGTCGTGCACGCAAAGCCGGGCGGCATGCCCGATGTCGATACGCGCGAACTCGAAGCACGTCTCGTGCAGGTGTCGCGCCGCTGGCAGGACGATCTCGCCGATGCGCTGCTCGACGCGTTCGGTGAAGAGCAGGGCAATCGTCTGCTGCAGCACTACGCGGATTCGTTTCCGCCGGGATATCGCGACGACTACGCCGCGCGCACGGCGGTGCGCGACATCGAACTGATCGAGCGCGTGCAAGGTAGCGAGCGCCTCGCGATGAACCTGTATCGCCCAATCGAAGCCGGGCCGCGCGCATTCCGCTTCAAGGTCTATCGAGCGGGAATGCCGATCGCGTTGTCGCGCAGTTTGCCGATGCTCGAACACCTGGGCGTGCGTGTCGATGAAGAGCGGCCGTATCTGATCGAAGCGCTGGGCGCGACACCTGCTTGGATTCACGACTTCGGGCTCGAAGTGGTCGACGACGCCGAGTTCGATATCGAGCGCGTGAAGGATCTTTTCGAAGATGCGTTCGAGCAGGTGTGGACCGGCGCGATAGAAAGCGACGACTTCAACCGCCTCGTTCTACGCGCGCAACTGAGCGCGCGCGAAGTGACGATACTGCGTGCGTACGCAAAGTATCTGCGTCAGGTGGGCTCGACTTTCAGCGATGCGTATATCGAACGCGCGGTGACCGGCAATCCCGCGATTGCGCGCATGTTGGTCGAACTCTTCGTCGCGCGCTTCGATCCGTCATTGGCCGGCACACGTGAGACGCGCGTGGAGAATTTGCTGAAGACGATCGACAGCGCGCTCGACCAGGTGCCCAATCTCGACGAGGATCGGATACTGCGGCAGTTTCTCGGCGTCATCAAGGCCACGCAGCGCACCAACTATTACGTCTTCGATGCTGACGGAAAGCCCAAGCCGTATCTATCGTTCAAGTTCAATCCGGCGCAGGTGCCCGGCTTGCCGGAGCCCAAGCCGATGTTCGAGATATGGGTCTACTCGCCGCGCGTCGAAGGCGTGCATTTGCGCGGTGGACGTGTGGCGCGCGGCGGCTTGCGCTGGTCGGACCGTCGCGAGGATTTCCGCACTGAAGTGCTGGGTCTGATGAAGGCACAAATGGTGAAGAACGTCGTGATCGTGCCGGTCGGCTCGAAAGGCGGCTTCGTCGTGAAGAACCCGCCGCCGCAATCGGAACGCGACGCATGGATGCGCGAAGGCATTGCGTGCTATCAAACGTTCCTGCGCGGTTTGCTCGATCTGACCGACAATCTCGCGGGCACGACGGTCGTGCCGCCGCGCGACGTAGTGCGGCACGACCCCGACGATCCGTATCTGGTGGTCGCCGCGGACAAAGGCACGGCCACGTTTTCCGACTACGCGAACGCGATCTCGCAGGAATACGGTTTCTGGCTCGACGACGCGTTTGCGTCGGGCGGCTCGGTCGGCTACGACCACAAGAAAATGGCGATCACGGCGCGCGGCGCCTGGGAGTCCGTCAAGCGGCATTTCCGCGAAATGGGCGTCGATACGCAGACGATGGACTTCACGGTGGTCGGTATCGGCGATATGTCCGGCGACGTGTTCGGCAATGGCATGCTGTTGTCGCCGCATATCAGGCTCGTGGCCGCGTTCGATCATCGGCATATTTTCCTGGACCCGAATCCCGATCCGGCAGCCAGTATTGCCGAGCGCGGACGTCTCTTTCTTCTCGATCGATCGAGTTGGGCCGACTACGACCCTTCGCTGATTTCAGCGGGCGGCGGTGTGTTTCCGCGCACGGCCAAGACCATTGCCCTTTCGCCGGCCGTGCAATCGGTACTCGGCATCAGCGCAGCGGCGCTCTCGCCGGCCGAACTGATGCGCGCGATTCTGCAGGCGCCCGTCGATCTGCTCTACAACGGCGGCATAGGCACGTATGTGAAGGCCTCACGTGAGACGCACCTGCAGGTTGGTGATCGCGCGAACGATGCGATCCGGGTGAACGGCGCGGACCTGCGCTGCAAGGTCGTAGCCGAAGGCGGCAACCTGGGGCTCACGCAACTCGGCCGTATTGAGTTCGCGCAGCGCGGCGGCCGCATCAATACCGATGCAATAGACAACTCCGCAGGGGTCGACTGCTCCGACCATGAAGTCAACATCAAGATTCTGCTGGGACTCGTGGTGGCCGACGGCGAGATGACCGCCAAGCAACGCAACGCGTTGCTTGCGGAAATGACCGACGAAGTCGGCCTGCTCGTGTTGACGGACAACTATTACCAGACTCAGGCGCTCTCGATTGCAGGCCGTTATGGTGTCGAACTGCTCGACGCTGAAACGCGCCTCATGCGCTATCTGGAACGCGCCGGCCGCCTGAATCGCGCGATCGAGTTTCTGCCGAACGACGAAGAAGTGGCCGAGCGGCAGGCCGCGAAACAAGGGCTCACCACGCCGGAGCGCGCGGTGCTGCTCGCGTACAGCAAGATGTGGCTGTACGACGCGCTACTCGATTCTTCGGTGCCCGAAGACCCGCTTGTCAGCGACATGTTGATCGAATATTTTCCGAGGCCTTTGCGACAGCGCTTCAGTGAGCCGATGCAGCGTCATCCTCTGCGCCGCGAAATCCTTGCGACTCATCTAACCAACGCGTTGGTGAACCGCGTGGGCTGCGAGTTCGTGCATCGGCTGATGGAGGAAACCGATGCGCAACCCGGCGACATCGTGCGGGCCTGCATCATGGCTCGCGATGTCTTCGATCTCGACGATGTGTGGCGCAGCATCGACGCGCTGGATAACCGCGTCGCCGACGACGTGCAGGCTCGCATGTTTGTCGAGGTCGCGCGGCTCGTCGAACGATCGGCGTTGTGGTTCCTGCGGCATCTGTCGTCGCCGGGCGTGAACAGCGACGACGTGACCGGTCTGCTCGCGCGTTGCCGCGACGCCGCGCAGCGTCTCGCGCCGCAGTGGCCCGCTTTGCTGCCGGCTGCCGATCTCGAAGCGCTATCTGAACGCCAGCGTGTGCTGGTCGACGCCGGGGTTGATAGTGAACTCGCGGTGCGCATTGCGAGCGGCGAAATTTCGGCCGCGCTGCTCGACATCGCGGAAGTGGCGTCCACGTGCGAGCGCAAGCTCGAACTGGTGGCGGGTGTGTACTTCGCGCTCGGCACGCTGCTCAACTACAACTGGATCAGCGAACGCGCGGCTGCGCTGCCCGCGCCGTCGCACTGGGACATGCTGGCGCGCGCGTCCGCATTGGCGGAGCTTGCGCGCCTCAAACGCGCGCTCACGATGAGCGCGCTTGCCGGCGCCGACGATGCAGCCACGCCGGACTCGCTGGTTCAGGCATGGCGCGACAAGCGCGCCACGCAACTCGAGCGTTATGCGCGCCTGCTTGCCGACCTCAGGGCCACTGGCGGAGCGAGCCTGTCGATGCTGCTGGTGATTGTTCGGGAAATGGCTGTGCTCGAGAGGGCATGAGCATTGCGTGGAGGAAGCGGTAAAGAAAGGCTGGCCAAAGGTCCACGCACGCGGTGCGCATAGCACCGCGGTTGGACGCACGCTGCCCGGCATGTCCATAATACGGATTCCCGGCAAGTGAAAGCCTTTTGAAAATCAACTAACGCCCTCCACGACGATGAAAGAAGAATCGCCGAAAGCCATTATTTATGCGCTTGCCGCCAACTTTGGCATTGCCGTCTGCAAGTTCGCCGCTGCGTCGTTCACCGGCTCCGGCTCGATGTTCGCCGAAGCTATTCACTCCACCGCCGACTGCGGTAATCAACTGCTGCTGCTTTTCGGCTTGCGCCAGGCGCGCCGGCCGGCAAGCCCATTGCATCCGATGGGCGGCGGGCGCGAGATCAACTTCTATTCGCTGCTGGTCGCGCTGTTGCTGTTCTTCGTCGGCGGCGCATTTTCAGTGTACGAAGGCGTGCATCGCCTGGTCGCGCGGGAGCCACTGCAGTATGCGTATGTCGCGCTCGTAGTGCTCGGCGTCTCCGTGGTGCTGGAGGCCTTCTCGCTGTGGGGCGCGATGAAGGAGATCCGCAAGGTGCACCCCGAGAAGTCGCTTTGGCGCTGGTTCCGGGAAACGCGCGAGTCTGAGTTGCTGGTGGTCGCGGGCGAGGATATTGCCGCGCTGGCCGGCCTGGGAATGGCCTTCGTGGCCGTGCTGCTCACTTTGGTGACCGGCAATCCTGTCTATGACGCGCTGGGTTCCATCGCCGTTGGTTTGCTGCTGATGGTGATTGCCGGCCTCGTGGCGCGCGAGGTGAAGTCAATGATCGTCGGCGAATCGGCAAGCCCCGAAGTGCGCCGCGCAATCGAGGCGCATTTGCGCGCCCGCGGTGAGATTCGCAGCATCATCAACATGATTACCCTGCAATGGGGACGCCATGTGGTGGTCGCCGTGCAGGCTGAGATGATTGACTACGCGAGCGGCCGCGCGCTGGTCGACGCGATCAACGTGATCGAGGCAGATCTGCAGGCCGCATTTCCGCAGGTGCGCTGGGTATTTTTTGAACCGGACGTGCCGCGCGTCTAACCGTGCTTTTTCCGCGCACGTAACTCGCGCAGGGCTTTGCGCGAGTTACGCAATCGACACTTCATGTAGTGGAAAATAATTTCTTCGCATCTATACTTCTTTCGGCTTGAAGGCGGCACTCTCCCAAACTGCATCACAAGCAAAAGGAAGATCACGATGCTGACTCGCACGTTTAACGCTCTCTCGGTCATTGCACTCGCGGCATGCACAGCCTTTACTTCCGGGCCGGCAAGCGCGGACGACAACGACGCTTTCTCGCATGACGGCGGCGGCTCGCGCGGGCGGCCAGTCAAGGTGATGATTATTTCGATGTTTGGTCCGGAGGGCCAGGTGTGGCTCGATAAGCTCGGGCCATGGTGCGATATTCCGGTAGACGGTTTGTCACCCGATTACCCGGCGGTACATTGCAACCGCCAGGACGTATGCGTAATGACGACCGGCATGGGTCACACGAACGCCGCCGCGTCGATCATGGCATTGACGTTCTCACCGCGATTCGATTTGCGGCACACGTATTTCATGGTGGCGGGTATTGCCGGCATCGATCCTCAACAGGGCACGGTCGGCTCCGCTGCGTGGGCCAAATATCTCGTCGACTTCGGCATTCAATGGGAAATCGACGGGCGCGAGATTCCGGCCGGCTGGAATACTGGCTATCTCGGCATCAACACAAAGAGCCCGTCAGAAAAGCCGCCGCTCGATTACCGGACCGAAGTGTTCCAGCTCAATACGCAACTCGCCGATACCGCATTCGCCCTGTCGCGCAATGTGGTGCTTTCGGACAACGCGCAGGCGCAGGCCGCGCGGGCGAAGTATTCATACGCGCCGGCTAATCGTCCGCCGACTGTCATTCAATGCGATACGCTCGCCGGCGATACCTGGTGGTCGGGCACGCTGCTCGGGCAACGGGCTCGCGACTGGACCAAGATCCTGACGGATCAAAAAGGCGTGTATTGCACCACGCAGCAGGAAGACAATGCCACGTACGAAGCGCTAAAACGCGCGGCTTCGGTGCACAAGGTGGATTTGAACCGCGTTGCCGTGGTGCGTGCCGGCTCTGATTTCGACCGTCCGTACGACGGACAGACCAGCGCCGACAATCTGCTGAACTACTCCGCGCAAGGCGGCTTCACGATTGCTCTCGAGAATCTGTACCGCTCGGGTAATCCGCTCGTTCAGGACATTGTCACGCACTGGAGCGAATGGCGCGAGGGTGTGCCAAAACGCTAACCAGCTAATTGCAGTGCGGGCCGCTTCATGCGGCCCCCACTGCAATGGCGCGCGACACTCAATGTTGTGGTGCGCGATACGGTGTCCAGACGGCGGCGTCCGTATCCCAATGATCGAGTTCCGATGGTGTCATGATGTGCTCCTTTATGAAAACTGGAAAGCTAGCGTGGCGATTCGCATTTATTCCGGAAAACTAACGATTCTGGCGTTTGCTTTCCTTTTTGCTCAATGCCCCGCTTGTTGCTCCGCTCGTGCTTTGCTTATTGCCCGTTACTGGCCATTGGCCACACGCGTGACGTCGCCGCTCGTGCCTTCCTGCAACGCGATGCGCGCGGCCTGCGTCTGGCCGATCAGACCTTTGTTCGGGTAGCTCGTGCGATTGAGCGCGGGCAACGAACCGTCACGATATGCGGCAACCAGCTCGGCCTGCACTTCGGCGCGCGTTTTTCCGCTCGTCGTCGAAGTGGGTTGAGTCTGATAAGAACCGGCGTGGCCAATGCCGTTGCCGCCGCCGTTGCTTTGTGCAAATACCGGCGCGCTGGCGAGCAGCGAGAGAGCAAGACCTGCGAGAAGATTGCGTTTCATGATTCACTCCTGTCGATTCGTTTGCAGCACGAGGGGCGCTGCGACAGGGTGAAATGTAGACTTCGAGCCGGCCTCGATAAATCGCGCTTTCGCGAAATGAATTGTCGCGATTTCGGAACAATCGCGCGACGACCCCTATAAACACGGGCTCAAACAACAACCGCGGCATTAGCGCCGCGGTTGGAATTCACTGTTCCAGATTTTGTACTTCAATCTAATTGAATTACGCGACCCATTCGGAAATAATCGGCGTGTCGAGTGCGGGAGCCGATTCGCGTTCTTCCAGTGTGCGTTGCGAGCATGTTGCATCGAGCGCACCGCGGCCGCTCAGTAATGGGCAGCGATCGAATACTTCGGCGATCCAGTCTACGAAAACACGGACTTTAGGCGACAGATGCCGACTGTGCGGATAGACTGCGGAAATCGGCATCGGCAAAGGCTTGAGTTCTGGCAGTACTTCAACCAGCTGGCCTGAACGCAGATGCGGCAGCACCATGAAACGAGCCGGCTGAATCAGGCCAAAACCTTCCAGCCCGCAGGTCACGTAGGCATCGGCGTCGTTGACCGACACAATGCCCTTCATTTTTACTTCAACCTCTTTGCCATCAACCATAAACGCCCAGTCGAGCGTGCGTCCCGTACGGCTGGAGAAGTAATTGACTGCTTTGTGATTTTCCAGGTCGTCGAGCGAAGTCGGCATGCCGGCCCGTTCAATGTATTCCGGGGCTGCGCACGTCACGCCCTCGAATAGGCCAATACGCCGCGCCACCAGCGAAGAATCCTGGAGTGCGCCGACGCGCACCACGCAATCCACGCCTTCCTGCAAAAGGTCGACCTGTCTGTCCGACAAGCCGAGTTGCAGGTCGATGTCCGGGTAGCGCGTGTGGAATTCACATAGTTGAGGAATCACCAGCAAGCGGCCGATCGAGCCCGGCATGTCGATGCGCAGCTTGCCGTGCGGTTTTTTATTGCCGCTCTGAAAACTGGCCTCGGTCTCTTCGACGTCCGCGAGAATGCGCACGCAGCGCTCGTAATAAGCGGCGCCGTCCGGCGTGAGCGACAGGCGCCGCGTAGTGCGGTGCATGAGCCGTGTGCCGAGGAACGCTTCGAGGTTCTGAATGATCGTGGTAACCGATGCGCGGGGCAGGTCGAGCGTTTCCGCCGCACGGGTAAAGCTGTTGGTGTCGACAACGCGTGTGAACACTTGCATGGCCTGAAGCCGGTCCATTGCAAACCTCCAGAAGGGGCAGGCGTACTGATCAGGATTCGAATCCGCGGAGCAATCGGATGGATTGTTCAGGGGCGCCGAATTGTGTTGCCGGATTATAGGCATTTATTTACGAGTCTGCCGAACCCACAATTCGCACCATTGAAGTTCTTTGCGCATTGCGCGGCTCGACATGCAAGCATTTAAACCGCCGTACTCCTTTGAGCCCACCGGCAGTGCACCGGTAGAGGCCGACAGCACGGCACTCGAAGTCACTGACGTGCAGATAGAAGGGCACGCTCAGGACATCACATTGCGTTTGTACCGGCAGGGAAAGAAAACCGCACTGCCAGTACTGCTTTATTTTCACGGCGGCGGCTTTACGAAGGGATCTATCGATCAAGCCGACTTCGCCTCGCGTTATTTCGCAGAACATTTACCGGCATTGGTGGTGTCGGTCGGTTATTCGCTCGCGCCGGCGTTTCCGTTTCCCGCCGCGCCCGAAGACGCGCACCGCGCGGCATTGTGGGTACAGACGCGGGCGCGCGCTTTTGGCGGCAATAGCAGAAAGGTTGGCGTAGCGGGCCATGACGCCGGCGGTCAATTGGCCAATTGCCTCGCGTTCATCGCGCGTGATCGCGGCGACGTGCAGATCGCCGCGCAGGCTTTGTTCGGGCCGATGCTGGACCCGAGTCTCACCCGCCTCGGCGACGAAAAGCGCCTGGGCTCGGACATTACGGCAAGAGAGTGCGCGGCTTGTTACCGCGCGTACTTGCCGCAAGCGTCGCAACGCATGCATCCGTATGCGGCGCCGCTCGAATCGTCGCGACTCGCGGGCCTTCCGGCCACGCTGATCGCGACGGCGCAAAACGACGTGCTGCACGTCGAGGCGGAGAAATACGCGAGCAGCCTGATCGACGCAGGTGTGCTGACCCAGGTGGTCCGCTATCCGGCCGTCTCGCATGCGGCGTTGGCCGATCATCCGCCCGCCTTGCAGGAAGCGGTGCGATTTTTTCAGTGGCGCTTCGATGCGCGCGCCCATCGATGAAACACAAATAAGCAGAACTTCAATCAACGATACCGGGAGCTTCAAATGACCATTCTTCCTCTTTCCCGTCGCCGTGTGGCGATAGCCGCGCTAGCCGTGATCGTCGTAGCCGGACTGGGCACGTTCGGCGCGATTCGTGTCGACGCCAGTTCGCCTGCCGCGCCGACCATCGTGCCGGAAGTCGATGTCGCCACTGTGGTGCAAAAAACCATTACTGACTGGCAGAGCTATTCGGGCCGCCTTGAAGCTGTCGAAAAAGTGGACGTCCGTTCACAGGTGCCTGGCACGATCGTGTCGGTCAACTTCAAGGACGGCGCGCTCGTGAAGAAAGGCGACACGCTGTTCGTGATCGACCCGCGCCCGTATGCGGCGGAAGTGGCCCGAGCGGAAGCGCAGCTCGCGGCCGCGCAGGCGCGCACCGGCTACACGCAAAGCGACTGGGAGCGCGCGCAGCGCCTGATCACCGACAACGCAATCGCGAAGCGTGACTACGACGAGAAGCAGAATGCCGCGCGCGAAGCGAGCGCGAACCTGAAGGCCGCGCAAGCCGCGCTCGAAACCGCGCGCATCAATCTCGGCTACACGAAGATTGTTGCGCCGGTTTCGGGCCGTGTGTCCCGTGCGGAAATCACCGTGGGCAACGTGGTGTCGGCGGGCGCGAGCTCGACGCCGCTCACCACGCTCGTGTCGGTTTCGCCGATCTACGCATCGTTCGACGCCGACGAACAAACGTATCTGCAATACCTGCGTCGTGCAAAAGACGGCGGCAAGGTGCCGGTCGAACTCGGTCTCGCCGACGAAAGCGGCTACTCCCGCAACGGCGTGATCGAGTCGGTGGACAACCGGCTCGATACGTCGTCGGGCACGATTCGCGTTCGCGCGCGTTTCGATAACCAGGACGGCACATTGATTCCGGGCCTCTACGCACGCGTGAAAGTGGGCGGCAGCGAGCCGCACCCCGCGCTGCTGATCGACGACGCCGCTGTGGGCACCGACCAGGACAAGAAGTTCGTGCTGGTGGTCGATCAAAACAATCACGTTGCGTACCGCGAGATTTCCGTCGGCGATATGCAGGGCAACCTGCGCGTCGTGAAGGGCGGACTGAAAGCGGGCGACCGGATCGTCGTCAACGGCATTCAGCGTGTGCGTCCGGGCGATGCAGTGCGCGCGCACATGGTGCCCATGACGACCGACCAGGACCCGAACAGCGCGCCGCTTGCACAGACGCGCGCCAAAGCGGACAAGAATTCGTGAGCGTCGCCGCCGCGGCATTGAACGCGCGGCGCCTTGCTCCAACCGCTTGCTCCAACATCAAGAGCTTCCAATGAACATATCCAAATTCTTCATCGATCGGCCGATCTTTGCGGGCGTGCTATCGGTATTGGTTCTGCTGGCGGGCGTCATTTCGCTCTTCAAGCTGCCGATCTCCGAGTACCCCGAAGTGGTCCCGCCGTCGGTCGTGGTGCACGCGCAGTATCCTGGCGCAAATCCGAAAGTGATCGCGGAAGCCGTCGCTTCGCCGCTCGAAGAGCAGATCAACGGCGTCGAGAACATGCTGTATATGCAGTCACAAGCAAATAGCGACGGCAATCTCACGCTGACGGTCACGTTCAAGCTCGGCACGAACCCGGACCTCGCAACGCAACTGGTGCAGAACCGCGTGAACCAGGCACTGCCGCGTTTGCCGGAAGACGTCCAACGGCTCGGTGTGACGACGATCAAGAGTTCGCCCACGCTGACAATGGTGGTCCACCTGATCTCGCCGAATAACCGCTACGACATGACGTATCTGCGCAACTACGCGCTGCTGAACGTCAAGGACCGGCTCGCGCGTATTCAGGGCGTCGGCGAGGTTCAATTGTGGGGCTCGGGCGACTACGCGATGCGTGTGTGGCTCGATCCGCAGAAGGTCGCGCAACGCGGTTTGACGGCGACCGAAGTAGTCAACGCGATTCGCGAGCAGAACATTCAGGTGGCGGCCGGTGTGATCGGCGCATCGCCTTCGGTGCCCGGTACGCAATTGCAGTTGTCGGTCAATGCGCGCGGCCGTCTGAAGACCGAGGGCGAATTCGGCGACATCATCGTGAAAACCGCGCCCGATGGCGGCGTGACTTATCTGCGTGACATCGCTCGTGTCGAACTGGCCGCGTCGGAATACGGTCTGCGTTCGTTGCTCGACAACAAGCCGGCGGTTGCGCTCGCGATCAACCAGGCGCCAGGCGCGAACTCGCTCGCGATTTCCGACGAAGTTCGCTCCGCGATGAAGGACCTCGCGCAAGACATGCCCGCGGGCGTCGAATACAAGATCGTCTACGACCCGACGCAGTTCGTGCGCTCGAGTATCGAGGCGGTCGTGCATACGCTGCTCGAAGCAATCGCGCTGGTGGTGATCGTCGTGATCGTGTTCCTGCAGACGTGGCGTGCATCGATCATTCCGTTGATCGCCGTGCCGGTGTCCATTGTCGGTACGTTCTCGCTGTTGCTTGCGTTCGGTTTCTCGATCAATGCGTTGTCGTTGTTCGGCATGGTGCTCGCGATCGGGATCGTGGTGGACGATGCGATCGTGGTGGTGGAGAACGTCGAACGGAATATCGAAAGCGGGCTCAGTGCGCGCGATGCAACCTATAAGGCGATGCAGGAAGTGAGCGGGCCGATTATCGCCATCGCGCTCACGCTCGTCGCCGTGTTCGTGCCGCTCGCGTTCATGACGGGCCTCACGGGTCAGTTCTACAAGCAGTTCGCGATGACCATCGCGATCTCGACGGTGATCTCGGCGTTCAACTCGTTGACGCTGTCGCCGGCGTTGTCCGCCATGCTGCTGCGCGGCCACGGCGCGAAGGAAGACCTGCTGACGCGTGTGATGAACCGCGTGCTGGGCCGCTTCTTCAAGGGCTTCAACAAGGTGTTTCATCGCGGCTCGACGGCATACGGCCGCGGCGTGACCGGCGTGCTGCGCCGCAAGGGTGCAATGCTCGCGGTGTACGCGATCCTGCTCGGCGCAACGGTGCTGATCTCGCGTGTCGTGCCGGGCGGCTTCGTGCCCGCGCAGGACAAGGAGTACCTGATTGCGTTCGCGCAGTTGCCGAATGGCGCATCGCTGGATCGTACGGAAAAAGTGATCCGCGATATGAGCGCGATTGCGCTCAAGCAGAAGGGCGTGGAAAGCGCAGTGGCGTTCCCGGGTTTGTCGGTGAACGGCTTCACGAACAGTTCTAGCGCGGGCATTGTGTTCGTCACGCTCAAGCCGTTCAAGGAGCGCGGCGACAAGAAGCTCTCGGCGGGCGCGATTGCCGGCGCGTTGAACCAGCAATATGGCGCGATCAAGGACTCGTTCGTCGCGGTGTTTCCGCCGCCACCTGTGCTCGGTCTCGGCACGCTCGGCGGTTTCAAGATGCAACTGGAGGATCACGGTGCGCTCGGTTACGCGGAACT
This sequence comes from Paraburkholderia sp. 22098, assembly GCF_052045935.1. NCBI lineage: Bacteria > Pseudomonadati > Pseudomonadota > Betaproteobacteria > Burkholderiales > Burkholderiaceae > Paraburkholderia > Paraburkholderia sp. 22098. The sequence goes on from NZ_JBQEPV010000005.1 coordinate 309,619, forward strand.
GAACAAGGCAGCAGAGGCATTCGTGAAGAAGGCCGCGCAGACGCCTGAACTCGGTCCGACCTTCTCCAGCTATCAGATCAACGTTCCGCAATTGAACGTGGACCTCGACCGTGTGAAGGCGAAGCAGCTCGGCGTGCCGGTTACTGACGTGTTCAACACGATGCAGATCTATCTGGGCTCGCTGTATGTGAACGACTTCAACCGCTTTGGCCGCGTGTATCAGGTGCGGGTGCAGGCAGACGCGCCGTTCCGTCAACGCGCCGACGACATCCTGCAACTGAAGACGCGCAACGCCGCGGGCGACATGGTGCCGTTGTCGTCGCTCGTGTCGGTCACGCCGACGTTCGGTCCGGAAATGGTCGTGCGTTACAACGGCTATACCGCAGCGGACATCAACGGTGGACCGGCGCCGGGATTCTCGTCCGGTCAGGCGCAAGCCGCGGCTGAGCGCGTGGCGGCCGAAGTGCTGCCGCGCGGCGTGAAGCTCGAATGGACCGACCTCACGTACCAGCAGATTCTCGCCGGTAATGCGGGCCTGTGGGTGTTCCCGATCAGCGTGTTGCTCGTGTTCCTCGTGCTTGCCGCACTGTATGAAAGCCTGACGCTGCCGCTCGCCGTGATCCTGATCGTGCCGATGAGCGTGCTGTCTGCGCTGACCGGCGTGTGGCTCACGGGCGGCGACAACAACATCTTCACGCAGATCGGCTTGATGGTGCTGGTGGGCTTGTCGGCGAAGAACGCGATTCTGATCGTGGAGTTCGCCCGAGAACTCGAACACGATGGACATACGCCATTGTCGGCGGCGATTGAGGCGAGCCGACTGCGTCTGCGGCCGATTCTGATGACGTCGATCGCGTTCATCATGGGTGTGGTGCCGCTCGTGTTGTCGACCGGAGCCGGTTCGGAAATGCGTCACGCAATGGGTGTCGCGGTGTTCTTCGGCATGCTCGGTGTCACGCTGTTCGGGCTGATGCTCACGCCGGTGTTCTATGTGGTGCTGCGTACGTTGGCCGGCGGGACGATTCATGTCGCGCAGAAGGATTCGCCGCGCATTGGCGCACCGGTCACGGACGCCTGAGGAGAAAACAACAATGAAACGCTTTGAAAGTTTGAGTGGATGGGGCCGGGCAGCAGCCAGCGGTTTGCTGCTTGCACTGCTCGCCGCCTGCTCGGTGGAGCCCACCTATAAGCGGCCGGAAGTGGATACGCCCACCGCGTTCAAGGAAGCGCCGGTAGCGGCTTCGGCGCCCTCCGCTGCATCGGCACCGGACGCCGGCACGTGGAAGACGGCGCAACCTGCCGACGACGCGCATCGCGGCGAATGGTGGAAGATTTTCGGCGACCCGCAACTCGACGCGCTCGAAGAGCAGGCGGCCGCCGCGAATCAGGACCTGAAGGCGGCAGCAGCGCGCGTGCAACAGGCCCGTGCGGTGACGCGTGCAGCCAAATCGGACTGGTTCCCCAAGATCGATGCGGGCTTCGGCCCGACTCGCGAACGTGCGTCCGCGGCATCGCAATTCCAGCCGGATAGCGCGGGCGGCACGACCGGCACCATCTGGCGCGCGCAGGTCGGCGCGTCGTATGAAGCGGATCTGTTCGGGCGCGTCGGCTCCAACGTCAATGCGTCGCGTGCGGACGAGCAGCAGAGCGAAGCGCTGTTCCGCTCGGTGCAGTTGTCGTTGCAGGCCGACGTCGCGCAAAACTATTTCCAGTTGCGCGAACTCGATACCGATCAGGACTTGTACCGCCGCACAGTGGCATTGCGTGAAGATACGTTGAAGCTCGTCGAGCGTCGTTTCAAGGAAGGCGACATCAGCGAGCTCGATGTTTCTCGCGCCCGCAACGAACTTGCGAGTGCGCGTGCGGATGCCGTCGGCGTCGCACGTCAGCGCGCGGCGTCGGAGCATAGTCTCGCGATTCTGCTCGGCAAGCCGCCGGCAGACTTCTCGTTCGCAGAAGCGCCGCTCGTACCGGTAGCGGCGCGCGTTCCGCCGGGCTTGCCTTCGGCGCTGCTCGAACGGCGGCCGGACGTGTCGGCAGCCGAACGCGCGATGGCGGCGGCAAACGCGCGGGTCGGTCTCGCGAAGTCGGCGTTTTTCCCGAAGCTCGATATCACTGGCGCATTTGGCTATGAGTCGGCAACGTTGGGCAATCTGTTCATGTGGTCGAGCCGCGCGTTCATTCTCGGACCGTTTGCCGGCACTGCATTGACATTGCCTCTGTTCGACGGCGGCCGGCGTAAGGCGAATCTCGCGCAGGCTCGTGCGAAATACGACGAGGACGTTGCGCAGTATCGTCAGCAGGTTCTGGTCGCGTTCCGCGAAGTCGAGGACAACCTGGCCGACCTGCGCCTGCTCGACGACCAGATGCGCGAGCAGAACAATGCCGTGCAGGCCTCGCAGCGCGCGGCGCGTCTGTCGCGCACGCAGTACACCGAAGGCGCGGTCAGCTATCTGGACGTGATCGACGGCGAGCGGCAGGTGTTGAATACGCAACTGCAGGCGAGCCACTTGCAGGGCACGCAGGCTGTTGCGACGGTCAACCTGATTCGCGCCCTCGGCGGCGGGTGGGGCGATGTGGCTGCGTCCGACACCGCAGTCGGCTCCGCTGCACCGGCTGCAACGCCGGCTTCGTCAGCGGCGCCTGCCGAGCAGGTGGCCAAGCGCTAGACGTTTTACTGCTGAGGCTGGCCCCGAGTGCTGCAAACAGGCCGGATCGCGCGATGAGCGCGGTCCGGCTTTTTTCTGCGCAAATCTTTTTTAGCACTTTCCATTCGAAAATCCGTTCGTAGACCCGTAGGTATCGTGGACTCTATGATGATTCGCACCATGACGCGGGCTGTCGAACAGGCTCGCCGCGAACCACATCACGTATCAACTACAAGAGTCCACCATGCGCAATTTCGCTTTAAACGTGCGGCGTTTTTTTCACGCGCCGACGCTCGCGCTTGTCAGCGCCTTCGGCTTCGCACTGGCTCTGCCCGCAATGCACGCATTCGCAGCGGACGCGCCGACACTAAAAATCGGCACGGCCACGAGTCCGCAAATCGAGGCACTCAAAGTAGCCGTGCGCGAGGCGAAAGAGCAGGGGCTCGACGTGAAGGTCATCGAATTCACAGACTGGAACACGCCGAACGCCGCACTCGCAAATAAGGATATCGACGTCAATTACTTCCAGCACATTCCGTTTCTCGAGAACGCGAAGAAGCAGGGCGGTTATAACTTTGTCGCAATTGCCCCTGGCACGATCATGAAGATCGGTCTGTACTCGAAGAAGGTCAAACGATTCGACGAGTTGAAAGACGGCGCGACCGTGGCTATCGCCAATGATCCCGTCAATGGCGGGCGCGGCTTGTTGCTGCTGCAACGCGCGGGGCTCATCAAGCTGACGCCCGGAATCGACTATCGCGCAACCACGCTCGACATTATCGACAACCCCCGGCATCTGAAGATTGTTCAACTCGAAGCATCGCAACTGGCGCGTTCGCTCGACGATGTCGATCTTGCACAAGGCTATCCGAGCTTCATCAAGCTCGCGGGTACGACGGACCCGAATAGCGCGCTGCTATTCGACGGTCTGGAGAACAAGAACTACGCAATCCAGTGGGTCGTGCGTCCGGAGAGCGTGAACGATCCGCGCATTCGCAAGTTCATTTCGATCTATCAGCATTCGCCGGCTGTGCGCGCTGCGCTCGACAAAGCATTCGGCACTCTGTACGCGGTCGCCTGGTAAGCGGCGCATCTCGCGCTGATCAGAAACAACAGGAGTGACGCGATGCCGAAGAAGATTCTGTTGAACGCATTCAACATGAATGCAGTGGGCCATATCAATCACGGCTTGTGGACGCATCCACGAGATCGTTCGGCGCATTACACCGATCTCGACTACTGGACGAGTCTTGCGCAAACGCTCGAACGCGGCAAGTTCGACGGGATCTTTCTCGCGGATATTGTCGGCGTGTACGACGTGTATCAGGGCGGCCCCGACACGCCGTTACGCGAAGCCGTGCAGATTCCAATCAACGATCCCTCGCTGATCGTGCCCGCGATGGCGCATGTGACGCGTCATATCGGCTTTGGCGTAACGTCGAATCTGACGTATGAGCCGCCGTATCTGTTCGCGCGGCGCATGTCGACGCTCGACCATCTGACCAAAGGGCGGGTCGGCTGGAATATCGTCACCGGCTATCTGGATAGCGCCGCTCGCGGCATGGGTCTCGCGCAACAGATCAGTCACGATGACCGCTATGACCGTGCCGACGACTATATGGATGTGGTCTACAAGCTCTGGGAGCAAAGCTGGGAAGACGACGCGGTGGTGCGCGACCGCGCTTCGCGCATCTTCTCGCAACCGGGCAAGGTGCATCGCGTGAAACACGACGGTCCTTTCTATTCGATCGACGCGATTCACTTGAGCGAGCCATCGCCGCAACGCACACCCGTGTTGTATCAGGCCGGCTCGTCGAGCCGCGGCGTGGATTTCGCGGCGCGCCATGCGGAGTGCGTGTTTGTCGGCGGACAGAACAAGCAGTTGACGCGTTCGATCGTCGACGACATTCGCGCACGAGCCGTGAGCTTTGGGCGCTCGCCTGACGACATCAAGGTCTTCGCGGGCATCACCGTGGTGGTCGGCGAAACCGAACGAGCCGCACAGGAAAAGTTCGAAGAGTACCGGCGCTATGCAAGCGCTGAAGGCGGCATCGCGCATTTCTCCAGCTCGACAGGTATCGACTTTTCGCAATACGAGCTGGATGAGCCGATCTCGTATGTAAAGACGCAATCCATGCAATCGGCGGTCGAAGCCATTTCGAAGAAGAGCGTGAGCGGCGTCTGGACCAAGCGCAAAGTACTCGAACAGATGACGCTCGGCGGTCGCGCAAAACCGGTGGTGGGCTCGCCGCAGCAGATCGCGGACGAACTGGTGTCATGGGTCGACGAAGCGGGCGTCGACGGATTCAATCTGACACGCACGGTGATGCCGGAATCGTTCGAGGACTTCGTGGACCTCGTCGTGCCGGAGCTGCAGAATCGCGGCGTCTACAAGGAAGACTACGATCCCGCGCCTACGCTGCGGGAGAAGCTGTTCGGCGGCGGCCGCGCGCGTTTACCGGACGTGCATGCCGGCGCACAGCATCGGCGAGCGCCGCAAAGCGGCATCAAACAAACCGTGGAAGCCTGAGAGGAACAAAGCGATGGCTAATCTTTTCGACGTGCCGCAGTTTATCGAAGAAGCACCGTCTGCCGCGGCCGATCATCGTGCGAACGCGGCGCCGGCGCAGTCGGCCGTTGTATTCGACCACGTCGGCAAGGTATTCGCGGGGTCCAGCGGTGTCCCGACCGCGGCGCTCGCAGAGGTGACGTTGAACGTTGCGTGCGGCGAGGTGTTCGGCATTATCGGTCGCAGCGGCGCAGGAAAGTCCACGTTGCTGCGGCTCGTGAACGGACTCGAAAAGCCGAGTTCGGGCGCGGTGCGCGTGAATGGAATCAATGTCGGCGAACTCGACGAACGCGGACTCGTGACGCTGCGCCGTCGCATCGGCATGGTGTTTCAGCACTTCAATCTGCTCTCCGCGAAGACCGTGCGCGAGAACATTGCATTGCCGTTGAAGATCGCCGGCGTACCGAAAGCGGCGATCGACAGGAAGGTCGATGCGTTGCTCGAACTGGTCGGCCTCGCGGCAAAGCGCGACGCTTATCCAGCGAGCTTGTCCGGCGGACAGAAGCAGCGTGTTGGCATTGCGCGCGCACTCGTCACGGACCCCGACATTCTGCTGTGCGACGAAGCCACATCCGCACTCGATCCAGAAACGACACAAGCGATTCTCGCGCTGCTGCGTGACATCAACCGTCGGTTAAACCTGACCGTCGTTCTGATCACGCATGAAATGCAGGTGATTCGTGAGGTGTGCGATACGGTCGCCGTGATCGAGCGTGGCCGCGTAGTGGAGACGGGTCCGGTGTGGCGTGTGTTCGGCGAGCCGCAGCACGATGCAACGCGGGCGCTGCTGCGCACGCTGGTTCACGACTTGCCTGCGGATCTTGCCGATCGCGTGAAGCCGCTTGCCGGGATCGCGCAAGCCGACGCGCGCGTTCTGCTCGACGTGCGCTTTACTGGCGGCAATGCACGTGACCCGGACCTCGCCGGTCTGACTTCCGCGCTGAGCATCGACGGAGGCGGCGTGAGCTTCGTGCATGGCGGAATCGACCGCATTCAAGGGCATGCGCAAGGGCGCCTCATCGTATCCGCGCAGGTCCGTGCGAAAAAAGGCGCCACGGTGCATGCGCAGGTCGCCGCGTTGGTCGAACGCGCGCGCGGCCACGCTAACCACGTCGAGGTATTGGGTTATGTCTGATCTCTGGCTGTCGGAACTCGTCGGGGCGATACGCGATACGGTTGTAATGGTCGGCGTGTCCGCAGTAATCGCGGCACTGGTCGGCATTCCGTTGGCGCTCGTGCTGGTCACGACCACGCGCGGCGGCATCTTCGAAAAGCGCGCGGTGAACAGCACGCTCGGCGCGCTCGTCAATGCGTTTCGCTCGACGCCGTTCATCATTCTGCTGGTCGCGCTGCTGCCCCTCACGCGCTTGCTGATCGGCACGACCATCGGCGTATGGGCGGCAATCGTGCCGCTCAGCATTGCCGCGATTCCGTTCCTCGCCCGCGTAGCCGAAGTGAGCCTGCGCGAAGTGGACCGCGGCCTGATAGAAGCAGCGCAGGCAATGGGCGCGCAACGCAGGCATATCATCTGGCACGTGCTGTTGCCCGAAGCTCTGCCAGGCATCGTGGGCGGCTTCACGATCACCGTAGTTGCGATGATCGGATCTTCCGCGATGGCCGGTGCGGTTGGCGCAGGCGGCCTCGGCGATCTTGCGATCCGCTACGGCTATCAGCGTTTCGATACGACGGTGATGGTGACGGTGATCGTGTTGCTGATTGCGATCGTAACTATGGTGCAACTGGTGGGCGATCGCTTCGTGCGGCGACTCGCGCAGCGCGCGTGAGGGGTGAGTTCAAATACTGACTGCCGTGTTCGCGTCGGCCTGCTGACACAGTGCATTTGCATGACGAATGACGCGCGCCCTATCGGTCGCGGATCTCACCGCCTATCATGAAAGCTGCCGGATGCGCCGTAAGCCGCTCGCGAGCCCATTCCACCTGCACTGCAGGGTCGCCTCGAAAACATCATCACGTGGAAATAGCATGAACGATTTTCGCCAGACCGCGGCGCTGCAGACGCGCGAGGCGTCCGCCGCACCAGCCGTGCGCGATCTCGCCGGCCTGCTCGCGGCACTGCATGCGAGCGCCGCGGAGCGCGACCTTGCGGGCGGCCACGCCGCGCAGGAGAAACAGTGGATCGCCGACGCGGGCCTGCTCACGCTTGCCGTGCCGCGCGAATTCGGCGGCGAGGGCGCTTCGTGGCCGGAAATCTACGACACCATTCGCAAGATCGCGCAGGTGGACAGCGCGCTCGCGCATCTGCTCGGCTTCACGTTCTTGCAAGAGGTCAGCGTCTATGTGTGGGGTAACGCGGAGCAGCGTGCCCGCTACCTGGGCGGTACGGTAAAAGAGCACTGGTGGTGGGGCAACGCGGTGAATCCGCTCGACACCCGGCTCGTTGCCAACGCAACCGGCGACGGCGGCTATGTTCTGAACGGCGAGAAAGGCTTTTGCTCGGGCACACGCGGCTCGCAGATGATGACGGTCTCCGGACACGACCCGCAGACCGGCAGCACGATGTTCGCAGTCGTGCCGACCACGCGCGAGGGCATCACCGTCAACGAAGACTGGAATCCGATCGGGCAACGGCAGACCGACAGCGGCAGCGTGTCGTTTGTCCAGGTCCGGGTCGAGCCTGAAGAAGTCTTGCAACGTGGCGACACGCCGTATGCGAGTTTGCGCACGCTCGTCTCGCAGCAGGTCATGACCAATCTGTTCGTCGGCATCGCACAAGGCGCGCTCGATGAAGCGCGTGCGTACGTCTCGCAATACGGCAAGCCGTGGATGACTTCGGGCGTGACGAAAGCCACCGACGATCCGTATCTGATCCAGCGTTTCGGCGAAATGCGTATTCAGGCGGTGAGCGCCGAAGCGCTGGCCGTGCGCGCCGCGCAAGCGCTCGATGCCGCGTGGCGCGAAGGCCCGTCGCTTTCCGCCGAAGTGCGAGCCCACGTTGCGCTCGCTACTTCAGAGGCGAAAATCGTCGCGCATCGTGCGGCGCTCGACGTCAGCGAAAAACTGTTCGACGCCTGCGGCGCGCGCGCCACACATGCGCCGCTCGCGCTCGATCGTTTCTGGCGCAACGCCCGCGTGCACACGCTGCACGATCCGCTCGACTATCGCGTGCGCGATGTCGGCCGTTATGCACTCAGCGGGACATTGCCAGAAGTTTCTTTGTACACTTGAGGCGGTCCGCGGTGCAGCCAGTCTGCGCCGCGTTTATTCCTTCTCAAGAGATCTCCGGATTGCAGTTCAAATTACCGACCACGGCAACAGCGCCGTTTTGCCCGTCTGAAGTGCAAGGCTCGGTCGCCGTCTCGCAAGGCGCGCCTTTCTGGAAAAAGATCCTGCAGTTCGCCGGCCCCGGTCTGCTGGTTTCCATCGGCTATATGGACCCGGGCAACTGGGCGACCGACATTGAAGCCGGCTCGCGTTACGGCTACAGCCTGCTGTTCGTCGTCATGCTGTCGAGTCTCGCGGCGATGGCGTTGCAATGTCTGAGCATGCGCCTGGGTATCGTCACGGGGCGCGATCTGGCCGAATTGTCGAGGGCGCGTTATTCGCCCGCGGTCGCGCGAGGGCAATGGTTTCTTGCCGAGCTTTCGATCGTTGCGTGCGATCTCGCGGAAGTGCTTGGCGGCGCGCTCGCTTTTCATCTGCTCTTCAAATGTTCGCTTACCACGGGCGTGCTGCTGACCGCGTTCGACACGTTGATCGTGCTCGGTCTGAAGGGCAAGAACTTCCGCGATCTGGAAGCGATCATGCTTGGACTGATCGCGACGATCGGCGTCGGCTATATCGTCGAACTTGCACTCGTAAAGCCGCATTGGCCGTCGGTCGCGCAAGGACTGATTCCGTCGTGGCAGGCGTTGAGCTCGCGCGAACCGGTGTATCTCGCGATCGGCATTCTCGGCGCGACGGTCATGCCGCATAACCTGTATCTGCATTCGTCGATCGTGCAAACGCGAGCGGTGAAGCGCGATCCGGCGAGCATCGGCTCCGCGATCGGCATGTCGCGCATCGATACCATCGTGTCGTTGCTGCTGGCGCTAATGATCAACATGGCGATCCTGATTCTCGCGGCCGCCGCGTTTCATGCGACCGGCCATAATCAGGTCACCGAAATCGAAGACGCCTACAAGCTGCTCGCGCCGATTGTCGGCACCGGCTTCGCGGCGGTGTTGTTCGCGATCACGCTGCTCGCGTCGGGACAAAGTTCGACCTTCACCGGCACGGTCGCGGGACAGGTCATCATGGAAGGCTTCCTGAAGCTGAAGATCCCGTGCTGGCAGCGGCGCTTCATCACGCGCGCGCTTGCGTTGATTCCCGCACTGATCGGCGTGCAGATGATGGGCAACGGGGCGGTGGGCAAGCTGCTCGTCGCGAGTCAGGTCGTGCTCAGCCTGCAATTGCCGTTCGCGCTTTATCCGCTGATCCGCATGACCGGCGACCGCTCGCTGATGGGCGAGTTCGCGAATACGCTGCTCACGCGGATCGTCGCGTGGACGCTATTCGCGGTGATTACCGCGGCGAACCTGTGGCTCGTCGTGCAGACGGTGGGACTCGTTGGGGAATGAATGGGCGAAGTGCGGCGCGGCCTGATGCATCGCCGCGTTGCCGCGCGAAGAGCGCGAACGTCGAACAAAAAAAGGTCCGCGCAAATTGGCGGACCTTTTACTTTGAGGCTTCGGATTCGAATCGGGCGGACCAGCCGTCATCGAATTTCAATCTGGCAAGCCGCGTGGCTCAGGCGGCCTGGGCGACCTGCGCGGCTTCGAGTGCTTCCTGACGAGCGGCTGCGGCTTTCTTCGTCTTGCCGGCACGCGACGGCGGCTGGCATGCGCCGCACACGACGTTGTGCTGCAGGTCGTGCTTGTGTGCGACGAACTTGCCGGTGCAACGGCAGCACTTCGTCAACTGCAGGATGTCAGCGTCGAAGAAACGCACCAGCGTCCAGGCGCGCGTCAGGTCGAGCACCGGTTCTGTTTCGCTGTGCTTGCAGTGTTCGAGATACAGCCGATACCCTTTGGTCAGTGCATCGAGATGCGAGCAACGCGCTTCGTTCTTCAGGAACAGGTACGTGTTGTAGAACAGCGACGCGTGAATGTTCGCAAGCCACGTCATGTACCAGTCCGCCGAGAACGGCAGCATGCCCTTGGGCGGCGATACGCCCTTCACCTCGCGGTACAGGCGGATCATGCGGTCACGCGAGAGCGTCAACTCGCTCTCGAGCACCTGCATGCGTGCGCCGAGTTCGATCAACGCGATCGCACGAAACACTTCTTGTGCATCTTCCGTCAGGCTACGCTTGAGCATCGCAGTCACCCTATTAGGCAAATTGCTCAGCGGGCTGGCCTGCAAGCAGGATCGCCGCGTGAGTCGGTGCAACTGCGGTGTGCTTCGTCGTTTGCGTCAACGCCGACAGCATCGAGTGGTCGTTGAAGCGGAAGAAACACAACAGCTGATCGGAAGAGGCCAGCTTGACGATCTGTGCGAGCGACAGCCCGGCAAGCAGATCAGCCAGTTCCGACGACAAACCCAGACGGAACATTCCGATCGGTTTGTCCTCACGCAACATACGTTGCGCAAGCATGATGTACGACAGGTTAATCTCGCGGATTGAGTCCAGCGTCTCGCTGCTACGGTCCATTTTCTCTGTTTCCGAAGCCCCGAATTACTATGTCGGCTTTTTGCCGTTATGTCTTTTATGCCTCGCCGAAAACGTTGTCCTTCGGCTACAAGTCGTCCCTGATACACATGGCGACCTTTTGATACATCGCGTTACATTTCGTAACAGCTTGGGACGAATTGTATGAAGGGCAAAACCAGAAATCAATCCCTTCTCAAAAAAATATCTCGAAAAAGTACATGAAATTTCGGTAAGAATTTCATGGGCTTGTAATGGGCCGTGCTGGACGCCTTTTCCGCCTTGGCGAGCTTTCGTCAGATCCATGAAAACCCTTGTACGGCGGGGATTAGACCGTGTCGTCCGCGCAACACCGAGGCGGTTCGGAGAGAACCGGTAATTAAGACTGAATGGAAACGAAGCGAAAAGCGCGCGCCGGGTCGTGTAATTACTACCTTCCGATTTCCTGTTTCAGGGACGGACCGATTTTGTAACGAAAAGATGGCGCCCCGGTTACAAACTCAGCGAGTTTGTAACCGGATCGGTAAGAATTAGCAGCCCGTCGGGCGAACTCGCTCGACTTCGAGCCCAAACGCGGGCCGCAGGCGCGTGCCGAGCACGTTTCCAATAAAGGCGGCGACGAGCCACAGCCAGCCGTGGAGGCTGCCTGACACGATGCCGCTGAGGTAGGCGCCGATGTTACAACCATAGGCGAGGCGGGCGCCGTAGCCGAGCAGGAGGCCGCCGACGATTGCCGCGATCAGCGAGCGCGCCGGCACTTTCCAGACCGGTGCGTAGCGGCCGGCGAGCGCGGCAGCGGCCATGGCGCCGAGAATGATGCCGACGTCCATCACCGTGGTGACGTCATGTGTAACAGGCGCTGCCAGCGCGCCCGCGTTCGCGCGGGTCGCCCAGTACGGCCAGCTCGCCACGTCCACGCCCAGCGCGGCAAAAAGCTTGGCGCCCCACAACGCGAACGCCGAGGTCACGCCCCACGGACGGCCCGACAGCGCGAGCGTCGCGAAGTTGAGCAGCACAAGCGCGAGCGCGCCGACAAAGAGCGGCCACGGCCCTTGCAGCCAAGGCGATGCGCGCGACGCACGCGCCGGCTCGTTGACGAGGCGCCCGTGCCGCCGCCGTTCGACGATGACGGTCAGCGCCGCGATCGCCGCGAAAATGATCAGGTTCAGCGCGATTGCGGCGCCGGCGCCGAGCGTGTTGACCATCGACAGCGGCTTCAAGGCGGGCAGGGCGGTCCAGAACGGCATGTGCGCGGTCGCCACCACCGAGCCTGTTACAAATGCCGCGAGCGTGACGATCATCCGCGTGCTGCCGCCGCCGACGGTGTACAGCGTGCCGGACGCGCAGCCGCCACCCAGCTGCATGCCGATGCCGAACATGAAGGCCCCGACGAGGACGGACGTGCCGGCGGGCGCAACGAGCCCCACCACCGGATGGCCGAACAAGGTCCCCGACGCGAGTACCGGGAAGAACAGCACGACGCCCACGGCGAGCATCAGCATTTGCGCGCGAAGCCCGGCGCCGCGGCCGTCGGCGATAAAAACCCGCCACGCCGACGTGAAACCGAACGCCGCGTGATAGAGCGACATGCCGAGCAGGGCACCGACTATATAGAGCGCGGCCTGACGGCCACTGACGGTCTGAGCCAGATACACGGCACCGAGCGCGATCAGAAGGAGAGCCGCGGCAAGCGGTTTCGGGTTGAGGTCGAAACGGCGTGGCGCGGGAGAAAGAGTAGAGGAAAGTTCGGACATGATGAGATTGACCGTCAACGCACGCGCGCCGGCGGCCCGGCGGGCGGCTGGCGAGCGTTGTTGGCAGAGGAGCGAAAGCGCAATGAGGATCGAAAAAGATAGCACGTAGTGCATATCCTCGCAGGCGCGGGGCGCGTCGCTGTTTGTCACCGTTTGCCGCTGCTTGTCGCTGTTTGCCGCTGCCGCGCCCGATGGCGCCGACGCCGCCGCCCGCAACCCCTCACGTGCCGGCGGTCGCCCCGTGCACGCCGTCTGAGCGCCGGTTGTCGGTCAAGCCGTGCAATGCGGCTGCGGTCTGCGGATCGGCCGGAAAGAACGCTTCAATCGCCAGTTCCGACAGAGTGACGTCCACCGGCGTGCCGAACACCGTCGTCGTGCTGAAAAACGACAGCACGCCAAGCGGCGTGCGCAGACGCAGCGGCACCGCAATCTGGTTGAGCGGGCTCTCGCTGGGCTCGGGCGGCTGCGCGCCCGGCGGCGTTGGATAGGCCGCCAGTTCGTCGCGCAACGCGCTGAGCGTTTGGTCGGCGCTTACGTCGATCTGCCGTTGCAGCCGCGCGAGCACGTGCTCCCGCCACGCGTGCCAGTTGACGATGGACGAAGCAATGCCTTCCGGATGCAGGCTCAGGCGCAACGCATTCACGGGCGGCTTCAGCAGATCGGGACTCGCGCCCGACAGGAGCGGCCCGAGCGCGTTATTCTTGGCGACGATGTTCCAGTGCCGGTCGACGGCGAGCGCCGGATACGGTTCGTGGCCCTTCAACACCAGTTCGACGGCTTCGCGCGCGGCGCTCAGTTGCGGGTCCGATAGCGGACGCTCGCGAAACAGCGGCGCGTAACCGGCCGCGACGAGCAACGCATTCCGTGCGCGCAGCGGCACGTCGAGGCGCTCGGCAAGATGCATGACCATCTCGCGGCTCGGCATTGCGCGGCCCGATTCGACGAAGCTCAGATGCCGCGTCGAGATGTCGGCTTCGGCGGCGAGCAGCAACTGACTCATCCGTCGCCGCTGCCGCCATTCACGCAGCAGATCGCCGACGGTGCGGCTGGTCGCGGGCCGTGTCGACGGGGCGCTTTGCGCAGAAGAAAGTGTGTTCATGCCAACGATGATAGCTAAAGCGCCGCGCCGATCCATTACCTGCGAGGTAATGCGCTCGACGCATTGCCGCGCACGAACGTCGGGACTGCTGGCACCAGCCGCGCAATGATTACCTGCGACGTAATCGACGCGCGGCCCGCTAACCGCGAATCTTCACTCCGAGCCCGCCGCATGCGACGTGTATGCCGAGCGTAGCGCTCAGTCATTACCAATCAAGGAGTTGCAGATGAACGCGCATACCGATCTGATCGACCGTTATTTCGACGCATGGAACGAGACCGATGGCGAGCGCCGTCGCAAGCTGATCGCGGCGACATGGGCGACCGACGCCGACTACCGCGACCCGCTGATGGCCGGCTCCGGCCACGACGGCATCGACGCGATGATCCGCGCGGTCCAGGAGCGCTTTGCACATCACACGTTTCGCCGCTCGACCGACGTGGACGGTTTCGGCAACCGCCTCCGCTTTTCGTGGGCACTCGTCACGCCCGACGGCGAGGCGATCGTCAACGGCTCCGACTTCGGCGTGGTCGACGCGCACGGCCGTTTGCAGGCAGTGACCGGCTTCCTCGATCAGGTGCCCACGGGCGCCTGATCGCACGGCGCCCGCTGCGTCGCTACCGTCATCTTTACGTGGAGACGATCATGCACGAGCCCGTCATCAAGTTTGCGCGATACGCACACGCCATCGACGCGCTGCGCGGCGCGATCGCCGGCTTCGCGCTGCTCGCCGGCCCGCGGGCATTCATGTTTACCGCGTTACTCGGCTGGCGCGAACCAGTGGCGGGCGGCGCGGGGCTGATGCTGCTCGCGGCCGTCGGATGGTTGCGGTGGCGTTGCGGCGGCGCGCTGCGAGGCGTGGGCGGCACGTCGTGCACTCTTCACTGGAATCTCCCCGAAACGCGCAACGTTGCTTGCTACAATCGATTGCCGCAATGCGAGCCATTCGAATAACCGCAAGCAACTTGCATGGAGACACAGTGCTTAAGAATCTCGATCCTCTGCTCAACGCCGACGTACTGCATGCCCTGCGCTCAATGGGACACGGCGACGAGCTCGTTATTTGCGACGCCAACTTTCCGGCCAACTCCGTCGCGCGCTCCTCGGTGCTCGGCAAGCTGCTTCGTCTCGACGGCGTGAGCTCGCCGCGTGCGATCCGCGCCGTGCTCTCGGTCATGCCGCTCGATACGTTCATCGACCAACCCGCGTCGCGCATGGAAGTGGTCGGCGAGCCGCATACCATGCCCGCCGTGCAGCGCGAGGCGCAGGCCGAGGTCAATGCCGCCGAAGGGCGCGACGTGCCGTTTGCGTCCATCGAACGGTTCGCGTTTTATGAGCGCGCGCGCAAGGCGTATTGCGTGATCGCTACCGGCGAGGAGCGCGGCTATGGCTGCTTCGTCTTCACAAAAGGCGTTCTGCTCGCGCCGGACGCCCCTCGCTCGTAGTCGCCAGTCTGCCGCTTTGGGTCGTTCAAATGCTTGCCCGTCTTGGAAAGCGCGGGCAATGCACATATGCTCAGAGGCAAAGTAGGGAACTGCGGCCTTTTAGTCGGGTCTGCTGCTTATTCATCTACAGGAGTCCCCCATGACGCGTCCCGTCGATTCCGGCGTTATTCTCATCGCACGCATTGCGCTCGCTGTTCTGTTTCTATGGGGCGGTGTGATGAAACTGCTGGGCTATGCGGGCTTTGTCGGCTACCTGCACTCCAAGGGCGTGCCCTTCGTGCAGATCGCCGCGCCGATCGCCACCGCGGTCGAGGCAGTGGGTGGGCTCCTGCTGATAGTCGGCTTCAAGGTGCGCCCGCTCGCGCTGATCATGGCGGTTTATACGGTGGCTACGGCGGTGCTGGGCCACGACTTCTGGAACGTGACGGACGCCGCCTTGCAGCGCGACATGGTGATCCATTTCTGGAAAAACATTGGGATCGCCGGCGGTTTTCTGCTGCTGTTCGTGACCGGCGCGGGGCGTATCAGTATCGACGGTGCGCGCGCGCCGCGCAGCGGGTTGGGTCTTTGAGCGCACCACGCTCAGCGATTCCCCGCTGGTTTTGCCTGACTGACGTATTCCGGCTGCAAACAAGGGAGTAAATATGATTCAAAGTTTCGAGCAATCCATTGGCGGCAAAGTGTTGCAGTTGTGCGCGAGTCTTGGAGAAGGGCCCACGCCGCATCGCGTGATCATCAGCCTCGCCGAGTCCGCAAAAACACTCGTGGTGCTGGATGCGTCCGGCTTCCTGAGCGCAATCAAGGCCGAGATCGAGGAGCCCGAAAAACTGATCGCCGACGCAATCAGCAAGGCGCAAAGCGAAGGGCTGATCGAAGCCGCGATCAATACCGGAACGATTCAGGAGGCGTCGCTGTAGCGCGCCTGGCTGCTTTACGCACGCGGTCTTATTCACCGCTGACAATTCTGTCGACGACCCCCGAGGCGCCCGAGCCGCGGGGGTCGTTTTTCATGTGTCGTCGGCAAAGGCCGTCCGGCCGGACGCGCAGGCTCAGCGCGGATTGCCGACTGGCGCAGAATCCGCCTCACGCCTTGCCTGCGACGACGAATGCGGCTGCGGATGCACGAGGCAGCTGATCACGCCAGCGAACGCGAGCAGGCCGACCGAGATCGCGGTCGCCGCTTGCATCCCCGAGACGATTTGCGTGGCCGCCGCCCCGCTGGCGAGCGCGCCGAATGCGGCCACGCCCACCGCGCCGCCCGCCTGCCGGGCCGTGTTCAATACCGCCGACGCCGTGCCCGCCCGCGACGCTTGCGCCGACGCCAGCACGGCGGTCGTCATCGCGGGAACGGCGAGTCCCATGCCTGACGGAATCAGCAGGAACTGCAACAGCAGGCCGATCAGCGGCGTGCTCGCGTCGACCAGATGCAGCAGGCCGTAGCCAAGCCCGGCGGTGATCGCGCCGGCGATCATCGGTACACGCACGCCGAAGCGGCCCACCACCCAGCCGCTTGCGACGTTCGAGATCAGGAAGCCGCCCGTCAACGGCAAAAATGCAAGACCGGCCTGCAGTGCCGTATAGCCGCGCACCCGCTGCAGGTAGAGGCTCAGCACGAACACCATCCCGTAATAGGTCATGTTCACGCAGATGCCGAACAGCACGGCCGCGCTGAAGCTGCGCCCGGCGAAGAGCGAAAGCGGCAGCATCGGCGCGCTCGCGCGCGCTTCGACCGCGACAAACGCGCTGCCGGCGAGCGCCGCAAGCACGAAACCGCCCGCGACGAGCGGATGGCTCAAGCCGAGTGGCCGCCATTCGATCACCGCGGCAACGAACGCGGTCAACGCGACAATGGCGAGCGTCTGGCCGCTCAGATCGATGCCGCGCGGCGTCGGCGGAGCGGTTTCAGGGCCGGCTGTTTCAGGATGAGCGGTTGCCGGGACAGCGGCTTCGGGGCGTGGCACCCACAGCAGGGTCGCCAGAAAACCGGCAGCGCAGATCGGCAGATTGACAAGAAAAATGCTGCGCCAGCCGAAGGCGGCGATCAGCAGCCCGCCTGCTACCGGGCCGGCCGCGATGGAGATCGCGCCCGCCGCCGTCCACAGCCCGACGGCGCGAGCCCGCAGTTTCGGGTCGTGTCCGTACGACTGATTCAGCAAGGCGAGCGAGTTCGGCAGCATCGCGGCGGCGCCGATGCCTTGCAACGCTCGCGCGGCGACCAGCATCGGCGCGCCGGACGCGACGCCGCAAGCGAGCGACGCGAGCGCGAACAGCACGATACCCGCCGCGTACAGCCGACGCGCGCCGAAGCGGTCGCCGAGCGCACCGGCCGACAGCATCAGCACCGCGAAGGCGAGCGTGTAGGCGTCGACGACCCATTGAAGGCCCGCGACATTGGCGTGCAGATTCGCGCCGATTTCAGGCAGCGCAATATTGACGATGGTCACGTCGAGTTGCGTGACGACGAAGCCCACGCTGACAGTCGCGAGCACGCGGCCGAGGGCGGGCGAAACGGTACGTTTTGTGGAGGTCATGCGCTATATCGTAGGCGCGATGTGGCGCACCATGTTTCGGGCCGGCGTGAAGTGTCGATGTCGGTCGAAAACTGTGGCTGCCGTGGTCTCCAAAATGGCGTGACGAGTCGGGCGCTGTCTACAAGCGGACAGGAAAACGCCGCCGCAAATAAAAACGGCGCACCCGAAGGCGCGCCATTCTCTTCACCACCGCGTGCGCTGGATCAGCGCTTTTGCGGCGCATCCTTGATGAACAGCGTGGTCAGTGCACCGATCACGCAGATCGCGCCGACATACAGCGGCGCGGCCATCGGGTTGGACTTCATCATCAGCGACACGGCGATTGGCGTGAGGCCGCCGAAGATCGCATAGGCGACGTTGTACGAGAACGAGATGCCCGAAAAGCGCACGACCGGCGGGAAGGCTTTCACCATCACGAACGGAATCGCGCCGATCACGCCGACGAGCAGCCCGGTCACGCCGTACAGCGGCACGAGCGCCGAGGCATCGACGGAGAGTTGCTGGAACATCACGTAATACGTCACGGCCAGCGCAAGGCCGCCGATGAAGATGGTGCGTCCCGCGCCGATACGGCCGGCGATCGAGCCCGCCAACACACAGCCGATCGTCAGGCACAGCGTCGCCACGCAGTTGGCCAGCAAAGCGGTGGCCGGCGCAATGTGAAACTGCTTCTGCAGCAGCGTCGGCGTCATCAGAATCACGACGACGATAGCGGCGGACAGCATCCACGTAAGCAGCATCGAGACGATCACCGCGCGGCCGTGGTCGCGCAGCACGGCCTTGAGCGGCACTTCGGCGGCAATCGCCTTGCGCTGCTTCAGTTCGGCGAAGACCGGCGTCTCGTGCAGCCAGCGGCGCAGGTAGACGGAGAACATGCCGAACACGCCGCCGATCAGAAACGGAATGCGCCACGCGTAATCCGCGATTTCGGCGGGCGCGAAGTTGCGATTGACCGCCGACGCGATCAGCGAACCGAGCAGGATGCCGGCCGTGAGGCCCGCCGTCAGCGTACCGCACGCATAGCCGATGTGCCGCTGCGGCACGTGCTCGGAGACGAACACCCACGCGCCCGGCACTTCACCGCCGACCGCCGCGCCTTGCATCACGCGAAATAGCAGCAGCAGGACCGGCGCCATGACGCCGATGCTCGCGTAGGTGGGCAACAGGCCCATCATCAGCGTCGGCACGGACATGAGCAGCACGCTCAGCGTGAACATGCGCTTGCGGCCGAACAGATCGCCGAAGTGCGCCATGATGATGCCGCCGAGCGGCCGCGCGAGGTAGCCCGCGGCGAAGATGCCGAAAGTCTGCACCTGCCGCAGCCAGTCCGGCATCGCGGCCGGGAAGAACAACTGGCCGATTGCCGGTGCGAAGAACACGAAGATGATGAAGTCGTAGAACTCGAGCGCGCCGCCGAGAGCGGCGAGGCCGAGTGTCTTGTAGTCGCTGCGCCCAAGAGGGCGTGGGGTGACAGCCTGCGCTCCACCCAGATTTGTCGCTTGCATTGCTTTGTCGTTGTCTTGAATTGGAAACCACGTGTCGCGTGGAAAAACGGCGATCGTCGGGCGAGAAGTGTGGCGGCGGCTGGGTAGAGCGCGGGACACCGGCGCACCGGCCCGGGTAGGGCGGCGCGATGACGAAAGAAGCCAGCGCGGGATTTTACAGGATGAAAGCGATCCGCTTCGGGAAGTGCTTAATTAGATTGGGAAAAGTTCCGCCTGTCCTGCAATTTCCCGGATCTTGCGACGAACCCTGCGTGTCGCGCGAAGGTGCCTGTAGTCCGTCGGCCACTCGTCGATGCGATTCGTCAGAGCGCGCGTCAAATTCGGATTGATCCTATGGGATAGGGGTGAGGCGCCTTTGAGAATCGCGTCCACGCCACCTGTTAAGAGTCATCCCATGCGCATTGCCATTCTTCAACGTGATCCCGTCATGCGTCAGTCGATTGAAAAAATCCTGACGAGTGCCGGCCATACCTGCGCGGGCTACGACGACGGTCTCACCATGTCGAAAACGCTGGCGCGGTCCACCGTGGATCTGCTCGTGCTGGACTGGCACGGCACCCGTCTGTCGGGCACCGAGGTGTTGAGGACGGCGCGGGCGGTCGGGGGCGACCGCGTGCCGGTGATCTTCGTGTCGAGAGACACGTCGGAAGAAAGTATGGTTCGCGCGTTCGTCAACGGCGCCGACGACTACACCGCGCTCCCGGTTCGGCCCGCGGAGTTTCGCGAGCGCGTCGCGGCGTTGCTGCGGCGCGCCTATCCGGACCGCTTCAGCACCTCGAGCTTCGACGTGGGCCCGTACCGATTCGACACCCATCGGCAGATCGTCATGCTGCGCGGTCAGCCGGTCTCGTTATCCGGCACGCAATACCGGCTGGCTTCGCTGTTCTTCTCGAACATTGGCCGCGTCATGTCGCGCGATCACATCTTCGCGATGGTGTGGGGCCGTGAATTCCGCGAGTTCACGCGCACGATCGACAGCCATGTGTCGCGGCTGCGCCTGTTGCTCGAAATCGAGCCGCAAAACGAGTTCCGCTTGCAGCCGGTCTATAAGAGCGGCTACAGGCTGCTGCATCTGCGTCAGGAAGAGGCGATACATGAGCAGCAGCAGGCCGCCTGAACTTTGCGGTTAGCTCTCGTCCGCGCTTCTTCAAGCCGTCCTGCTTTCAGCAGTTTGTAGATCGCCACCGTCTCCTGCGTGTGCCAGGAATGCAGGGTGACGATCGACGGCCGCGCGCACGCGTTCGCGTGTCGGACGCTTTGCCGCGACGGCCAGGCGGTACGCACGCAGCAAGAGGGCGCTCGATGACCCGGCCGCGAGTGTCTACTTCGGCTGGCCGTCGGCGACGCCCCGTCCGCCATTCAGTCGCACGCAAATCGGCACGCTGATCGCGGCAAGCGCACAGTCGCCGCAGGTGGACTGACTCGCACCGCGCGTCGCCGGCGAGCGGATATTGTCGGCCAGCCTGCCGCTTTATAATCGACCGCGCATGCAGCGCGAATCGACCGCAAGCCAACTGCCGGCATGCAGCGCTTACTCCTGCGCTCTTATAAACGGCTCGGACCCACGGGACCTGCACGATGAACACGCTGGCTCATCAGTTTTCACCTGACGAAGCAACGTTGTCCGGCATGCTGTCGCATTTCAGGCAGTTGGAGCCCGTGTTCGACGCGCTGCCCGACGTCGTTTTCTTTGTGAAAGACGCGGACGCGCGCTATGCGCTGGTCAACCGCACGCTGGCTTCGCGTTGCGGCTTCAAGGAAAAGACGGCGCTGTTGGGCAAAACCGCGGAGGATGTGTTCCCGCGCCGCTTCGGCCGCATCTATACGGCGCAGGACGAGGGGGTGATCCACGTCGGCAACCAGATGATCGATCAGCTGGAATTGCACCTTTATCCTGGTCGCCAGCCGGGCTGGTGTCTGACCACCAAGCAGCCGTTGCGCGACGCCACGGGCGTGATCGTCGGGCTTGCGGGCATTTCACGCGATCTGCGGGCGGACGAAAGCAGCCATCCGGCCTATAGCCGGCTGGCCGCGGTGGTGCAGTTCATCCAGGAAAACTATGTGCAGCCGCTGAATCTCAAGCAGTTGGCGGTGATGGCGGATATGTCCGTCGCGCAACTGGAGCGGTATTTCCACAAGGTGTTTCATCTGACTCCGCGCCAGGTTCTGCTGAAGACACGGCTCGATGCCGCCACTGCACTGCTGGTCTCGCACGACAAGGTCACCGACGTCGCCGCACTGTGCGGCTACACGGACCACAGCGCCTTCACGCGTCAGTTCAAGGCGACCGTCGGCGTAACGCCGACCGAATACCGGATGCTGCTGCACGGCACTTCGCGGAGTTGAGCGTCGGCATATGGTTCGCCGTAAGCATCATTACTATGTGTACGTCGTCGTACTCGACGACAAGGTCTGGAACGAGGCGCGCTTTCGCCGCGCGAATCCGGATTACCGGTTCGACAAGCCATGCGTGTATGTGGGGATGACCGGGCTCGATCCCGATCTGCGCTTCGACCGGCATAAAGCCGGCATTCAGGCAAATCGCTATGTGCGCGACTATGGCTTGCGCCTTGTACCCGAGCTGTATGAAGTGTTCAATCCCATGCCGTATCGCGGCGCACAGGAAATGGAAGTGGAACTGGCGATTGGACTACGCGAAGCAGGGTACGGCGTGTGGCAGGCGTAAAGCGTGCGTTACTTGACGCCCAGCCCGCGCAGCACGGCATTGCCTTCAGGGGTGAGGCGGATGCGCGAGCCGCCCGCTTCGTTCGAGATCGTTTCGATCAGGCCGGCTTCGTGCAGTTGCGGAATCTCGGGTTTGGCGGACGCGTCGATGGGCGCGTGCAGCAAAAGCAGCAACGTCGCCAGTTCGTGATGACTCAGGAGGCGCCGCAGGATGGTCGGACGCCTTGCCGGCGCGGGCGTGTCGTTGGTATTCGGTTCGGGTTGGTTCATGGTGCGCACCTCGTGCTGGGTCGTGTCCGAGGCATCATGCGGACGAAGTCTTAAACGATTCTTAAGACCCATTGTCCTGTAACACCGTGACACGAAGATGGCACCGGCGCACCTTACCAACGCTTAACAGCGCCGCTTTTTTTGCCCGCTAGGGCAACCCCGGCTTACGGCGCGCAGGTTTTCCCCGCCGTTTCGATCCACAGATTGTTCACGTGGCGCTTGCCCGCATAGAAACGGTAAGTGGTCGCTCCGTTGTCGCTGCGCACCTTGATGATGTTCGAATCGCCGAAGTCCAGCATCTGGCCTTGCGGAATCGACGTGGATTTGAACGCGGCATTGTGATTCGACGCCAACTGCGTCAGGCAGGCGATGACATCGTTGACCGAGCGCTGCGTATTGGTGTCCGTGACCGGCTCGCCGGCATCCGGGTTCTTCTGAAAGTAGGCGCAAGCGCTGAGAAGCACGGGAACTGACAGGACTACGGCAAACTTCTTCATATCTCTCCTGGCGTTTCATTCGGCTGACGGTGGGCGCGGGTTCGAGCTAGAGGCGTCGCGAGCGCTGCTATCGCGTAGCCGCCGCCCTAGCCGACCTGCTTGAACCGCCCGACCCGAGTACCGACGCGGCCGCGCGGCGCGGACCGCGACTTAAGGCGCCATTATATCGGGCGTAGGGCGTACTCCCCGCGGATGCCGCACGACGCGTGCCCGCGCCGCCACGTTTCTCAAGGCGACCGATGCGACGCGACTTGCCGTGAATCCCAATTGGCAATTCTCGATTGGCGTTCCCCGTCCACGCAAGGCGCCGGCGAGCGCCGCCTACTTGCGCCGCTGCGCTTGCGCGGCGAGCCGCACCGCCGCGTTGCTTGCACCGTAGCCGTCGTAACCGCCGCGCCGCTCGACAATCTCCATGAAGAAGCGCTGATCGAGCTGTTCCGTGTAAGCGTGGAAAAACTCGCCGCCGCGTTCATCGCGGTCATAAAGGATATTGTGCTCGCGCAGCGCTTCCAGCATGTCGTCGGGCAGTTCGTAGCGGGCGGCGAGATCCTCGTAGTAATTACGCGGGATGCGCAGCACCGGCAAGCCATCGGCGACGAATTCCGGAATCGCGCTGAAGATGTCGCTCGTGCTGAATGCAACGTGATTCAAACCGGAGCCGTGATAGGTATGCAGCGCCTCGGCCACCGCCGTGTGGTGATCGACTGAAGCGTTCAGTACCACTCGGACCGAGCCGTCGCGGCTGCGCAGCGCGCGGCTGCGAACAAGGCCGTAAGGATCGGGCACGAGCACGCCCGGCTCCGCCTGAAAGCCGAAGGCGGTGCGCAGAAACAGCACCCACGTATCGAGCGAATTCGCCGGCACGGCGAGGCACACGTGATCGATGCGGGTCAACGGCCCGACTTCGAACGGGCCGTTGACGTCCGTGAGAACGAAGTCGGCTTCGAACAACGTGGGCTGATCGGGTGTTTCGTCGACGAAATAATTCAGGCTGCCGTCTGGCGCCTGCACGGCCGGAAGCACGCGTTCGTTAGGGCCGATCTGACCGGAGAACGGCGCGTAGCCGAAGCCGGCGGCGCGCTCGAAAGCCTGATTCGCGTCATTCACCCGAAACGCCGACGCGCACAGCGACAAGCCGTGCTGCTGGAAGAACGCATTGGCGAACGAATCCGGTTCCGCGTTCAGCACGATCGAAGCGGCACCGTGCTGATACAGCGTCACATCTTTCGAACGATGCTGGCCTGCCTGGCGAAAGCGCAGCTTGCCGAGCCAGTCGGCGAGATGCGCGCGTGTGGTGTCGTCAACGGCGAATTCCAGAAACTGATAGCCGACGTGCGCGGGCGCCGCGGGCGATTCGTACAGCTCGCCGACCGGCTGCCGCGCGGCTTGCAGCAACGCGCGAGTCTGTTCCTCCAGGAACAGCAACGAGCGATGTCCGTCCGCAGCCGTGATGTTGGTGGGCGCGGCGCGAAAGCCATCGTTGAAAATCTCCAGCGAAAGCGGGCCCTTGTAGCCCGTCTTAACGACCTGCGCGGTGAAGTTGGCTACGTCGAAATCGCCCTGGCCCGGAAAGCAGCGGTAATGGCGGCTCCATTCCAGCACGTCCATGGCGAGCTTGGGTGCGTCCGCGATCTGCACGAACGCGATGCGCTCGCCTGGAATGTCGGCGATTGCGTCCACCGTATCGTTGAGCGACAACGTGTGAAAGCTGTCGAGTACGAGTCCGAGATTGCGGTGATTCACTGCGTTCACGAGTTTCCATGCGTGCCGGTACGTCTTGACGTGCCGGCCCCACGCGAGCGCTTCATAACCAGCGACGACGCCCGCCGCCTCTGCAGCTTCCGCGAGCGCGCCGAGCTGGTCGGTCATTAGCGCATCGTCGCAGATGGTGTCCGGCGACACGTTGCTGCATACGAGAATGCGGTCCGTGCCCAGTTCATGCATCACGTCGAATTTGCGTTTTGCGCGGTCCAGATTGCGCGCGAGACGCTCAGGGCTTACGCCGTCGAAATCGCGGAACGGCTGAAACAGCATGATTTGCAGCCCGAGATCTTCGGCGATACGCCTCACGTCGGCGGGCGACCCATCGAAATAGAGCAGGTCGTTCTCGAAGATCTCGACGCCCTCGAAACCGGCCGCCTGGATCGCGGTGAGCTTCTCTACGAGGGTGCCGCTGATCGAGACGGTGGCAATCGAACGTTGCATGAACAGCTCCTGCAAAAACAGTCGGACGGAGATTGCGAGCGCGCGCCATTGAAGCCAACGCGCCCGGCCACTGCCATGTTGCGGCGCGCAAAATGGGCTAGTTCGTTACTCGTGAAGCAAGCGACAGGCCGCAACTGTCCATAGTAAGCGCATTTTTCGATAGTCTATACAAACTAACTAGATGGTACAAATTCGTATAAACCCCGAATGACGGAGAGGGCTCATGCGAGCACACTTCGCTTTACGTTGAGGAGCGTTTTGCGCTTGTCGCAATCCGCTTCATTGTTCGAGTTTGTTGCAACTGCGTAGGATGGGACTGGAGTAAGCGCTAAAGCGCTAACTCCCGTCGACAGCTTTGCATGGGGCGGGAGTAAGCGCTGAAGCGCTAACTCTCGCCGACAGGAGATCGATGTCATGAGTTTTGCTTCCGTACTGGTCCTCAATGGGCCCAACCTCAACCTGCTCGGCACCCGCGAGCCGGCCATCTATGGTGCCGAAACGCTCGACGATGTCGCGAAACTCTGCCGCGATGCCGGTGAACGCCTCGATCTTTCAATCGACTTCTGCCAGTCGAACGCCGAGCATCAACTGATCGACTGGCTACACGCAGCGCGCACCAAGGTCGATGGCATCGTCATCAATCCCGCTGCATACACGCACACGTCGGTGGCCATCGCCGACGCGCTCAGCGCAATCGAAAAGCCCGTCATCGAAGTGCATATTTCAAACGTGCATCGACGTGAACCGTTCCGTCATCACTCGTATGTGTCTGCGGTGGCGGATGCAATCATCGTCGGGTGCGGCACGCAAGGCTACGTGCTCGCGCTGGAGCGAATGGCCACCATCCTCAAGAATAGGGCGGCGAAATGAACGTGCCAATGAATGAACAAGCGAATGCAAAAACGAACGCACAGGCCAGTGCAAATTCTTATCTGGTCGGTCTGATCGGATCGGGCATCGGCGGCTCGCTGAGTCCCGCGATGCACGAGGAAGAGGGCAGCAAGCTCGGCTTGCATTACGTGTACCGCCGAATCGATCTGGAAGCGTTGAAGCTCGATGTAGCAGCGCTGCCCGATCTGCTGGTCGCGGCCGAACGCATGGGCTACAACGGTTTGAACATAACGTATCCGTGCAAGCAGGCCGTCATTCCGCTACTCGACGAATTGTCCGACGACGCCCGTGCGCTGGGAGCGGTCAACACCGTGCTTTTCAAGGACGGCAAACGGATCGGGCACAACACGGACTGGTCCGGTTTTGCCCGCGCGTTCCGCCGCGGTTTGCCGGACGTGTCGCTTGACCGGGTGGTGCAACTGGGCGCGGGCGGCGCGGGCGCTGCTGTCGCTCACGCAGCCCTCGCCATGGGCGCACAAACGCTCAGGCTGTTCGACGTCGACGCTGCTCGTGCCGCGTCGCTCGCTGCCGAGTTGCAAAAGCGCTTTGCGGATCGGACGGTCACTGCTGGCACGTCGCTCGGAGAGACGCTCGCGGCCGCCAATGGGCTGATTCACGCAACGCCGACCGGCATGGCCAAGTTGCCGGGACTGCCTTTGCCCGCCGAATTGCTGCATAGCGGTCTGTGGGTGGCCGACATCGTCTATTTCCCGATCCGCACCGCGCTGTTGCAGGCAGCTGAAGCGCTCGGCTGCCGCACGCTGAGCGGCGGCGGCATGGCGGTGTACCAGGCCGTCGACGCAATGCGCATTTTCACCGGGCTCGAACCGGACGCCGAACGCGTCTACACGCATTTCCAGTCGTTGCTGGAACGCTAACCGGTAGCGCA
Organism: Paraburkholderia sp. 22098; assembly: GCF_052045935.1. Lineage (NCBI taxonomy): Bacteria > Pseudomonadati > Pseudomonadota > Betaproteobacteria > Burkholderiales > Burkholderiaceae > Paraburkholderia > Paraburkholderia sp. 22098. The sequence continues at coordinate 336,254 of NZ_JBQEPV010000005.1, forward strand.
CACCGGCAAACGACGATAGACGATCAATGAGAGGAGACTACAACCCCATGCCGCAATCGACTCAAACCAGACCGGCCGACGTGACGCGTCAGGCCGGCGCAAGCACCACTGCCAGCACCGCGCGACGCTCCAAAGCCCGTTACCAGATACTGGGGTTGCTGGCCGTCGGCACGATGATCAACTATCTCGACCGTACGGTGCTCGGCATTGCCGCGCCGCAGCTGACCAAAGAACTCGGCATCAACGCGGCAATGATGGGGCTGCTGTTTTCGGTGTTCTCGTGGAGCTACGTTGCTTCTCAGATTCCTGGCGGCCTCTTCCTGGACCGCTTCGGCAGCAAGCTCACTTACTTCCTCTCGATGACTTTCTGGTCCCTGTGCACGCTCGCGCAAGGGCTCGTGCACGGCATTGCCGGACTGTTCGTGTTTCGCCTCGGCCTCGGCGTCTCGGAAGCGCCGTGTTTCCCGACCAATAGCCGCGTGGTCGCGACGTGGTTCCCGCAGAGCGAACGCGCGATGGCGACCGGCACCTACACCGTCGGCGAATATATCGGCCTCGCGTTTTTCAGCCCGTTCCTGTTCATGCTGATGGGCGCATTCGGCTGGCGTTCGCTGTTTTACGTGGTGGGCGGCGTGGGTATCGTGTTCGGTGTGATCTGGTGGCTGATGTATCGCGAGCCGCGAGATCATCCGTCCGCGAATCAGGCGGAGCTCGACTATATCGAGGCAGGTGGCGGTCTCACGCACCGTCACAAGGATAATGGCGCTGCTGCGGCGCCTGCGAAAAGCGGCTTTGAATGGCGCACCATTGGCCGCCTGCTCAAGCATCGTCAATTGACGGGTATCTGTCTTGGTCAGTTCGCCGGCAACTCGACGCTCGTGTTCTTTCTCACGTGGTTCCCGACTTACCTCGCCACCGAACGTCATATGGGCTGGCTGAAGATCGGCTTTTTCGCGATCATGCCGTTCATCGCGGCGTCGATTGGCGTGATGTTCGGCGGGCTCTTCTCCGACTGGTTGCTGCGCCGCGGCAAGTCCGCCAACGTCGCGCGCAAGCTGCCGATCATTGCCGGCCTGTTGCTGGCCTCGACGATCATTCTGGCCAATTATGTGGAGAGTAACGTCGCGGTGATCGCAATCCTGTCGGTCGCATTCTTCGCGCAAGGCATGGCTGCACTCGGCTGGACGCTGGTGTCCGATATCGCGCCCGAAGGACTGCTCGGCGTGACCGGCGGCATCTTCAACTTCGCCGCGAATCTGGCCGGCATCGTGACGCCGCTCGTGGTCGGCTTTATCGTCGCGGCGACCGGGTCGTTTGTCGGCGCGCTCGTGTTCATCGGCGTGATTGCGTTGATTGGCGCGCTGTCGTACATCTTTATCGTCGGCGATATCAAGCGGATCGTGCTGGTGGATTGAGCACTCGTTCGACTGCGAAAAAAAGGGACGTGGCGCAGGCCACGTCCCTTTTTTCATTCGTCCGTGAAAGTGGACCATAAGAGGCTCGTCAATTTTCCTTGCGAACGAAGCGCAGCACCGCATCGACGATCATTGCGCGATGACGTGCGCGCAATCTGGGATGTGACGGATCGCGCCCAAATGCCGTGCCGAACGTATGACGATTGCCGACGCGATGAAAGCACAGTGAACTGATCAGCAGATGCAGGTCGATCGGGTCGACGTCGCTGCGAAACTTGCCCGCCGCGATACCGCGTGCGAGCAGGTCTTCGATTGTATGAATGACGGTGACGTTGCGGCCTTTGAAGCTTTTGACCTGCTCGACATACTTTGCGCCGTTGATGTTTTCGATCGTGACGAGGCGCACGAAATCCCGCTGGCGGTCGTGATAGTCGAACGTAAATTCGACCAGCGCACGCATGCCCTCGACCGGGTCGAGTTCGCTGACATGCAGATCCTGTTCGAGCTCGCGAATGTCGCCGTACACCTTCTCCAGCACCGCCTGGTACAACCCTTCCTTGCTGCCGAAGTAGTAGTACAGCATGCGCTTGGTGGTATTGGTGCGCTCCGCGATGGCATCGACGCGCGCACCCGTCAGCCCCATCGCGGAGAACTCCTGGGTCGCGACGTCGAGGATATTGCGCTTCGTCTGCTCGGGATCGTACTTGCGGCGGGCGTCGCTACGTCGGGCGTCTTTGCGCGGCGCGTCGGACGGGATGCCGTTGGTATCGGGCTCGGCGGCCTTGCTTCCCTTTTTCATTGTGTATTCGAGCGGCAGTGACCGCGCATTCTAGCATGGCGAAAATGGCCTCTGGCGCGGGGTTTTTACGCGAAACAGGCGGTATATCGCAGCGGTCTGGCGGCGTTTGGAGCACATACGCGGAAGCCGGCCGCATCGACGCGGTGCTGCCTCGGCACGCCGCACCGGCGGCGCCTTAAGCTGTGCAGACAAAGCCGCACGGCCGCAGCCCACACGATGTGTTTTCAGACGGAGCCGCGCGCCCGCGTGCGGCGCGCGGCGAATACGTCGCGCGTTTGCATCGCGGTGTACGTGAGTTGAGCGGCGGCGAGACCGAGTGCGCCATAAGCGGGTGTGAGGCCAAACGCGGCGAATGCCTCCGGAACCGCACGCTCGCCCGCAATCGCCGCGGCCAGCAGTTCGCCGGACACGGTGGTAGGTGCCATGCCATGTCCGCCGAAGCCGACCGCATGCCAGACGCCGTCCGCGGTGCGACCGATCTGCGGCATCTTGTGACGCGCGTAGCTCATGAGACCGCCCCACGCGTAGTCCACGCGCACGTCGTGCAATTGCGGATACACCTTCAGCAGATCGCGCCGCAGTAATCGGGCGATGACTTCGGGCGCGCGGTCGCGCACCGAGATGCGTCCGCCCCAGAGAATCCGCGTGTCGGGCAGAGGCCGGTAGTAGTCGAACGCGAAACGCGTGTCGTAGACGGCCGCGCGCGTGTCGATCGCATCGTGCAGCCGCGCGCCGAGGGGCTCGGTCGCCATCACATAGGTGGCGATGGGCAGTACCGCGCGCTCCACCTTCGCGTAGATGTTGCGCGCGTACCCGCCGCCCGCCATCACGACGTGCCGCGCGTCGATGACGCCTTGCGGCGTACGAAGGACGAAGCCCGCACCGTCGCGCTCCAAATGCACGACGGGCGACTGCTCGTGAATCCGCACGCCGGCGCTGACCGCTGCCTGTGCCACGCCAAGCACGTATTTCAGCGGATGAAAGTGAAACGCGTTGCGCTCGAACAGGCCACCGTGATAGCGGCGCGTCTTCAACTGGCGCGCCAGATGTTCGGCTGCCACCGGTTCCCAGTCGACGCCGAATGATTCGAGCATCAGACGACGCTGAGCTTCTAGCCGCGCGGGTTCGTCGAACCAGTTCGCGAGAATTACGCCGGCGTCGGTGACATCGCAATCTATGCGGTAACGCGCGATGCGGGCCCGCATCAGATCGACGGCGTCGGTGGTAAGCGCATATAGCTCGCGCGCGCGAGACGCGCCGAGCGTTTTCAGCAGGTCGGCACAATCGAGGCTGTAGCCACCGAACACAAAGCCGCCGTTGCGTCCCGATGCGCCGTAACCGACCTGCCGCGCTTCGAGTACCGCGACGTTCTTCACGCCTCGCTCAACGAGCCCTAGCGCCGTCGACAGCCCCGCAAGTCCGCCGCCGACAATGCAAACGTCCGCGCTATGTTGGCCGACGAGCGGCGCATAGGCGGACGGGCGTGTAACAGTGGCTTCGTAGAAACTTTCCATGGCGGCTAGCGTAGCGGCAATCGCATGTCCGCGTCCAGCCGCGCCGCTTCTTCTATGGCGCCGCTATCGCTTCTAGTGAGCCCAGCGCAGCACCAGCGGATCGAGCCGTCGCGCGATTTTGAGCAGTCCCTCACGCGTGGCCGGGTGCATTGCCGGCAATGGATGACGTACCGCGTCGGAGCGAATCACGCCGCCTTCCTTCATCAACGCCTTGCACGATGCGAGGCCGCCCTGGCGGTTCTCGTAGTTGATCAGCGGCAGCCACCGCTGATAGTGAGCGGCGGCAGCTTCGGTGTCGCCTGCAGCATAGGCGTCGACGATCAGCCGGATACCGTCGGCATAGCCGCCGCCCGTCATCGAACCGGTTGCGCCTGCATCGAGATCGGCCATCAGCGTGATTGCTTCCTCACCGTCCCACGGTCCCACGATCGCGTCGCCGCCCAACTGAATGAGCTCGCGTAGCTTGTTCGCCGCTTGCGGCACTTCGATCTTGAAGTACGACACGTGTTCGATCTCATTGGCCATACGGGCGAGAAACGGAGCGGACAACGGCGTACCGCTGACCGGCGCGTCCTGAATCATGATCGGGATATCGATCGCGTCGGACACCGTGCGGTAGAACTCTTCAATGCCGCGCTCGCCGATGCGGATCGTTGCGCCGTGATAGGGCGGCATGATCATGACCATTGCGGCGCCCGCTGCTTGCGCGCGGCGGCTACGATCCGCGCATTGGTGCGAACTGAAATGCGTGGTCGTGACGATAACGGGTACGCGGCCCGCTACATGTTCGAGCACGACGTGCATCAGCGTCTCGCGCTCTTCGTCGGAAAGGGCGAACTGTTCCGAGAAGTTCGCGAGAATGCACAAACCGTTCGAGCCCGCGTCGATCATGAAGTCAATGCAGCGCTTCTGGCCTTCCAGGTCGAGCTGGCCGGCGTCGTCGAAAATGGTGGGCGCAACGGGGAACACGCCGCGCATTGCCGCGGGATTAACGGGTCGAGTCATGATATGGGCGCTTTGGAATGTGATGAGGCGGTGGAAGTGTCTCTGACGGTCGCGATTCGCGCTTCAAGTGCTTCAACTGCGTGAAGTGCGTTAAGCGGTCTCATGGTGCTTATTGCCGCCGACTATACGACTGCGCGGCACGCAGGTATATTGAATTGTTTCCATCTCGTGATCGCTTTTACGACTCACCCGCCGTCTTCATGAAAAATACGTTGAATGTTCTGCTGGGCAAACTGCGCATGAAGCAACTCCAGTTGCTGATCGCGCTCGACGACCAGAAGTCGTTGCATAAAGCGGCAGGCATGATGTCCATGACACAATCGGCCGCAAGCAAAGCGTTGCAGGAACTCGAATCAATGTTCGAAGCGCCGCTTTTCGAGCGCACGAAAAGCGGCATGATCCCGAACCAGCTCGGGCATTGCGTGATCCGCTACGCGCGCCTCGTAGCGACGGATCTCGCCGCGCTATGTCAGGACGTTGCCGAAATTCGCTCGGGGCACGGCGGGCGCCTTGCGATCGGCGCGATCATGGGCGCGATTCCCGAATGCGTGATTCCGGCCATCAACCAGTTGCATGCGCGGCAGCCGAATCTTTCTATCGAAGTGGTGGAAAACACGAGCGCGCGCATGCTCGCTCAACTCGACGACGGCCGCCTGGATCTCGTGATCGGCCGAGCCGCCGTGGCTGCGGATCCGTCGAAATACCAGTATCGTCCGCTCGCCGACGAGCCGTTGTCCGTCGTGGTCGGGTACGGTCATCCGGCGCTGCCGCGAAAGAATGTGCAGCTGAGCGACCTGGCGGATCACCGTTGGGTGGTTTATCCATCGCATATGCCGTTGCACGCGCTGCTCGAACGGGAAATGGATCTCGCGGGGCTGGCCATGCCGGATAACCCGATCTCCACTGCATCCACTTTTGTGACCGTCGCGCTGCTGCAAAGCAGTGCGGATCTGGTGTCGTTGTTGCCGACCGCCATTGCTGACATGTTTATTCGGCAAAAAATGCTGCGTCGCGTGCCGGTTGCGTTCAAGTCGCCTTCGCAAACGTTCGGCGTCGTGACGCGTAAAGGCGGCGTGCTGTCGCCGCCTGCGGAGCGCTTCGTGGAATTGCTGCGGCAGCAGATGCAAGTAGAGGAGAACTTGCCGGAAAAAAACCGTCAGTCACAACGCGCGCCGCGGTCGGCGTCTACCTTGGCGCCAAAGCCGGAGCGCAAATTCGCCCATGCAGCTGCGAAGCGAAAACTTGCCTGAGTCAGCGGTTTTTCATGGCGTGACAAGACGTCGAATATCGCACGGCAATTCGCGCTTTGCTATGTTCTTGCGACGGGTGTTGTAGCGGCGACACTGGGGGTAAATCCGAACCAATTGCGCGTGTGCCCCCGCGCTACACTGCTTTGAGGGCGTCGGATTGAAAAGGCTGGCGCCCATTCGGGGAGAGCAGTCATGAATCGGCCATCGGTTCGATTTCCGCTTCGCGCCACCGGCACCCCTTCGGTGCGTAAGTGGTTCAAATGGGCGCTGGCGGCGGCGTTGTTGTTGGGATTGGCGTGGGTTGTGCGCCTGTGCGAACTTGAAATAGAAACTTCCCGACTGCAGGCCCATTACCTCTCCGAACTCACGCGTGACATCGCCTTCTCTGTAGACGATGGTCCGAGCCATTCCATCCGTTTTCCCGAGGCGGACAAAGGTCCGTACGACACCCGCCTCGGCTACGCATTGCTGCCGTCAATCCAGCAGCGCTTGCTGCAGCGCGGCTTCGAAGTCACCGCACAGGCGCGGGATTCAGAGCGCATGCTTTCGATAGCAGATAGAAGCCTTTTCTTGCCGTACGCCGAGAAGGACCAAGCCGGCTTGCAACTGTTCGACGGCACCGGCGCACCTCTGTTTAGCGCGAGTTTTCCGGGGCGAGTGTACGACAGCTTCGAGGCGATTCCGCCTGTCATCGTCAACTCGCTTCTGTTTATTGAAGACCGTTATCTGCTCGATCCGAATCAACCGAACCGCAATCCGGCCATCGACTGGGGCCGCTTTAGCCGCGCGCTGGCCGATCAGGGCGCACGCGTATTCAACCATCACCAGGCGGCGCCCGGCGGCAGCACGCTCGCCACGCAGATCGAGAAATTCCGTCACTCGGCTGGCGGCCGCACCGCGACGCCGCCGGAGAAGCTGAGGCAGATTGCGTCCGCTTCGGTGCGTGCCTATCTGAACGGTCCGCAGACCATGCCCGCGCGTCGGCAGATCGTCATGCACTATCTGAATTCGGTGCCGCTTGCGGCGCAACCCGGCGTCGGCGAAATCAGCGGCATGGGCGACGGTCTCGCCGCGTGGTACGGACGCGATTTCGCGGATGTGAACCGCATACTGAACGCTCCTGCAACCACAGAGAACCTGCCGCAGCAAGGCGAGGCATTTCGCCAGGTGCTTTCTCTGATGATCGCCCAGCGCGCGCCGTCCTATTTCCTGCATCGCGGTTACCCCGAGCTCGAACGATTGACCGACAGTTATTTGCGGCTGCTCGCGAATGGCGGCGTGATTTCCGCCGCTTTGCGCGACGCGGCGCTTTCTGCCACGGTCGATTTGCACCGCGCGGGCAAACCCGTTCAAAACGCCGGCTCGTTCGTGTCGCGCAAAGCAGTTACGTCGATGCGCTCGAACCTGCTCGCAGCGCTCGGCATTCCGAGCTTTTACGAACTGGACCGGCTCGATTTGCAAGCCACCGGCACGCTCAACAACGCAGTGCAGCAGGCCGTGAGCGAACGGCTCGCTGCTGCCGCCACACGCGACGGCGCGAAGGCCGCGGGCCTTGTCGGCTTCGAAATGCTGCGCGCATCGGACGATCCGTCGAAAATCGCCTACAGCTTCACGCTATTCGAGCGGCGTGACGGAGCGAATCTCGTGCGTGTGCAAACGGACAGCGTGAACCAGCCGTTCGACATTAATTCAGGCGCACGTTTGAACCTCGGATCCACTGCAAAACTGCGTACCGTAGTGACGTATTTGCAGATCGTGTCCCAGCTGCATGCGCGTTACGCTGCTCGAAGCGCGGCGGAACTCAAAACCATCAAGCCCGATCCGAGCGATCAATTGACACGCTGGGCGCTGGACTATCTCTCGCACACCAAGGATCGCTCGCTTCAATCCATGCTCGACGCGGCCGTGGAGCGCAAGTACTCCGCGAGTCCCGGCGAAACCTTTTACACGGGTGGTGGCGCGCAAACCTTCAACAACTTCGAATCCGACGACAACGGTCGCATTCTTACTGTCCGTCGCGCGTTCCAGCATTCGGTGAATCTGGTGTTCGTGCGGCTGATGCGCGATATCGTCCACTACGAGATGGTGCAAACCACGGGGCCATCGTCGCAATGGCTCGGCGATCCGGCGATCCGCAAAATGTACTTGACGCGTTTCGCCGATCAGGAAAGCCGTGTGTACATGAATCGTTTCTACACGAAGTATCACGGCAAAACGCGAGAGCAGGCATTGGCGCTGTTGCTGCTCGGCGTGCGCAAATCGCCGCCCAAGATCGCCACGGTGTTGCGTAGCGTTGCGCCCGACGAGTCCAACGCATGGTTCAACGAGAAGATGCGCGCCGCGCTGAAAAATACGCCAGCCGCTTCGGTGCTCGACGACGAAGACCTCGCGAACCTTTACGCGAAGTACGCAATCGACCGCTTCAACCTGAACGATCGGGGCTATATATCGAGTGTGCATCCGCTCGAACTGTGGGCGCTCAACTATCTGCGCGAACATCCGAACGCCACGCTCAGCGACATTCAGAACGCCAGCAGCGATGTGCGTCTGTCGACTTATTCGTGGCTCTTCAAGACGCGCTATCACGCAACGCAGGATCGCCGCATCAAACGCATGGTCGAACTGCGCGCGTACGACACAATCGGCAAGTCGTGGCAGGCGCTCGGCTATCCGTTCGCAACGCTTACCCCTTCGTATGCCGCTGCGATCGGTGCATCGGGTGACAGACCCGCAGCGCTTGCACAACTGATCGGCCTGATCGCAAACGACGGCAACAAGGTTCCGACCGAGAACCTCACGCAACTGGACTTCGCGAAAGACACGCCGTACGAAACGCATTTCCGTCGTGCGTCCGTCGCTCCGCAACAGCAACTTTCGCCTGAAATTGCGGGGATCGTGAAGGGCATGTTGCGCGATGTCGTGACGGGCGGCACGGCGCGGCGTCTCGCGCAGGGCATGACATTCCCGGACGGCCGGACCATGGAGGTCTACGGCAAGACAGGTACGGGCGATCAGCGCTTTAACGTATTCGCCAAGGGCGCGCGCCTCATTGAATCGCGCAAGGTGAACCGCAGTGCGACGTTCGTATTCGCCATTGGCGACCGCTTTTACGGCACGCTGACCGCGTGGGTGCACGAACCGTATGCGGCGCACTATGAATTCACGAGTGCGCTTTCGGTGCAACTGCTGAAGTCGATGGCGCCCGCGTTGCAGCCCTTGCTCGAATCTGCGCCTGCAAAGACCGCTTCTATCTCTGTCGAGAAGGTTGTCGCGCAGTGAAGCGGCCGCGGTACGTCAACATCAATATGCGGCTTCTGTCGCAGGTTTGAGAAACAGTTCGTGCACCGGCGCGAAGTGCGCGTAGAGCGGCAGAATTGCGCCGCCCATTGCACGCGCGTCGGCACCAATTGCGCCTTCCAATAGTTGCGGGCGCACCATGCCTTCCCATTCGAATCGGTCCAGCACGCGCTCCGTGCGGCGAATGATTTCGCGCACCATTTGCCGGTCCAGTTCGCCGTCGATCACCACCGCTTCGAGGTCCAGCAACGCAGCGGCGCTGGTGAGCGCGTTGGCGATCGCAGGGCACGCGGTATCGAGCCATTCCTCGGTGTGCCGCCACATTTCCGGCGCCAGCGCCCGATGATCGTGCGCGGCGGCTGCTGGTTTCCCCGCGTCGCTCAACAGGCGTTCCAGTACGAAACCGGAGGCGGCGTGCAACAGTTGCCGCGCAGGTTTGCGCGCGCCGCCGTCGCGCAGCGGAATAGAGCCGACCGCGCCGGCGTTGTCGTGCGGCCCGCCGTGCAGGCGGCCGTCGATTACCAGGCCGCCGCCAATGAACGTGCCGACGAACAGATACAGGAAGTTGTGAATGCCGCGCCCTTGGCCCATCACGAGTTCTGCAGCGCACGCGGCTGTCGTGTCCTTCGCGAATTCGACCGGCAGCCCCGTCATGGTCGCGATGCGCGAGCGCAAGTCGATCTCGTGCCATGCGTCTAGCGCGTCGGGCGGCGCGCCGAGAAAATCGCGCCAGCCGCCGAGCCACAACGGCGCAGCCACGCCCACGCCGACCACTTTGCTGGCGTTCGCGCCTAGCGCCTGATTCACGCGCGCGAGTTTGCTTTCGAGTGCGGGAAACAGCGTGCGCGGATCAGGGTACGGGTACTCGAACACATCGCGACATACCACGCGGCCGGCGAAATCCATCGCCAGTACGTCGAGACTGCGGCGGCCTACCTTGATGCCGATCGTGTACGCGCCGTCCGCACGCAACGCAATCGGCACCGACGGCTGGCCGATTCTGCCGCGCACTCGAGCCTGCTTTTCCAGCAGACCATCGTCGATCAGACGATCGACGATCATCGACACGGTCTGCATCGAAAGACGCGTGAGACGACCCACGTCTGCCTTCGGCAACGGTCCATGCAGACGGATCGTCTGCAACACGATGCGCTCGTTGAATTGCCGCATGCCGACCTGATTCGAGCCGACCGTGCGTTTGAGGGGCGGGCGCATGCCTGTGGTATCCATGCTCATGAGCCCCTCAGCGATGTGATTGCATCATGCAATCGCCTTGACGTCGGCCTCTTTTGCGCCAGTCATGATCGCAACGGCCTCCGACATATGCACGTCTTTCGTATTGACGAGCGCGGCGCGGCGGCCGAGCCGCTGAATATGGATGCGGTCCGCGACTTCGAATACGTGCGGCATGTTATGGCTGATGAGAATCACTGGCAGCCCGCGGTCGCGCACGCGGCGAATCAGTTCGAGCACCATGTTGCCTTCCTTCACGCCGAGTGCTGCGGTCGGCTCGTCGAGAATCACCACATGCCGCGCGAATGCCGCGCTGCGCGCGACGGCAACGCCTTGACGCTGACCGCCGGAGAGCGTTTCGACCGCCTGACGCATCGAGCGAATGCCGATTTGCAGATCCTTCATATGAGCAGTCGCTTCTTCAAGCATGCGGCGTTTGTCGATCATCTTGAAGATCGAACCGCGCCAGCCGGGTTTGACCAACTCGCGCGCCAGAAACAGATTTTCGGCGATGCTCATGGCCGGCGCGACCGCCAGTTCCTGATACACGGTCTCGATGCCTTGCGCGCGTGCATCCAGCGGACTGCGGAATTTGACGGGCTTGCCGTCGAGCAGAATTTCGCCTTCATCCGGCACCGTCGCGCCGGAAAGTGCCTTGATCAACGACGATTTCCCAGCGCCGTTGTCGCCGATCACTGCGAGAATCTCGCCGGGCAGCACTTCGAAGTCGCAGCCGTCGAGCGCGGTCACATTGCCATAACGTTTGACGAGGCCACGCGCCTGCAGAACGGGCAACGCGGCGGAAGCGGAAGTAGTTGTCGACATGACGGGCTCCTGTCGGCCTGAGTTAGCCACGCGCTGACTCAGGCTCCATGCAATAAGGTTGCGATTGAATGCTCAACCGCGGCGATGAGAGAGTTTGTCCGCGGCCACCGCGAGAATCACCAGCATGCCGGTGATCAATACCTGGTAGACCGAAGAAACGCCGATCAGGGTCAAGCCGTTGCGGAACACGCCGACAATCAGCGCACCGAGCAGCGTCCCGGAAATCGATCCGCGTCCGCCGAAGAGACTCGTGCCGCCGAGCACTACCGCCGTGATGCTATCGAGGTTCTCGGTTTGGCCTGCTTGCGGATCGCCCACGCCGGTACGCGACACCGACAGCAACGCAGCAACGCCGTAAATGGCGCCGGCCAGTGTGTAGACGGTCAGCAGGATCTTCTGCGACGACAAACCCATCAGCCGCGCGGCCTCGGCGTTATTGCCGAGCGCATACAGATGGCGGCCGGGCACCGTGTCGCGCAGCACGAACCACGTGGCCAGATACATCAGCAATGTGAGGACGGTGCCGTAGGTGACGTCGGCGGGTCCGAGCTTGAACGTGTTGCCGAAGAACATGATTGCGTCCGGCAGATTCGACACGCTTTCCGCATTCGAATAGATCTGCGTGAGCGCGAACGCAATGTTCAGCGTGCCGAGCGTGACGATGAACGCCGGCAATTTGATGCGCGTAATGAGTACACCGTTGAGCACGCCGAACAATGTGCTCGCGCCGATTCCGCACAGAATCGCGAGTGCGGGCGGCAAGCCCAACGTCACCGCGAGCTTCGTCATGATGATGGAGCCGAACGCCATCACCATGCCGCAGGAGAGATCGATGCCGCCCGTCAGCACAATCAGCGTCTGGCCGATTGCGATCACCGCAACCACCATCGTCTGTTGAAGGATCAACGAGAGGTTCTGGAACGACAGGAAACGGCTGCTCTGCGAGATGAAGAAACCGCAAGCCAGCACGAGCGCTATGAGCGGCCCGACTTCGGCAAGCGACGGCAGACGGTCTGAGAAATGGCGCGGATGGCCCGCGGGAGCGGAAGGAGTCGACATGATGGATGTCCTCGAAACATGAGCGTGGCGTGCGCCGCGCGGCGAATCATCCGGCGGCCCGGCGAGCGGGCCGCCGTACAGTGCGTGTTACTTGTTGCCCCAGCAGTTGTCGAGGCCGAAGGTCGTGTCCTTGCTGTCGATGCCGGACATCGGCTTGTCCGTGATCAGCGTCACGCCCGTGTCCTGGTAGCCCGAAACCTTCTTGCCGGTCTTCGCGTAATCGACGCCTGCCGTTACGCCGAGCGCGGCCATCTTCAGCGGATACTGCTGCGAGGTCGCGGCGATCGAACCGGCCTTGACGTTGCGCACACCCTCACAGCCGCCGTCGATCGAGACGATCATCACGCTCTTGTCCTTGCCCGCTGCCTTCAGCGCGCGATACGCGCCCGCAGCCGCCGGTTCGTTGATCGTGTAGACCACGTTGATATCCGGCGATTTCTGCAGGCAGTTTTCCATCGCCGTCTGGCCTTTCGCCTGATCGCCGCGGGTGTCCTGGCTGCATACGATCGAAGGGTCGCCTTGCTTTACGCCGAACCCTTCCAGAAAGCCGTTATGCCGCAGCACGCCCACCGAGACGCCGGGCGCGAGGTCGAGGGTGGCGATCTTCGCGGGCTTGCCGTTCAACGCCGCCTTCGCGTATTTGCCGATCAGCACGCCGGCTTTGAAGTTGTCGGTCGCGAAGAGGGCGTCCGTGGCGTCTTGCGGGTCCGTCGGCGTGTCGAGCGCGACCACCATCACGCCGGCGGCGCGCGCTTTCTTGATGCTCGGCACGATCGCCTTCGTATCGCTTGGCGTGATCAGAATCGCCTTCGCGCCAGCCGTCATCATGTTTTCGATTGCCGTCACCTGGCTCGCGTTGTCGCCGTCGAATCTGCCGGCTGCGGTAATCAGCTTGGCGCCGTCTTTCGACGCTGCCGCCTCCGCGCCTTGCTTCATCTTCACGAAGAACGGATTGGTGTCGGTCTTGGTGATGAGACCGACGACCGGCTGGTCGGCTGCCTGACTTGCGCTCGCGCACCAGACCGCCGACGCCGCGACGCACATCGAGACGATCTTCCTGGCGACAGGAAGCCTGCGGGAATTCAGATTCATGGGACGCTCCTCCGGTTATTGGCAATGACGTTCTTGGAACTGCTGGCGGTTGCACACGCGAACGCTGCGCGGGCGCAACCTGGAATGCGGCACGTCCGGGCGGTCGAAGTAGGACCGTGGACGCCGCCTAAATCACTTTGGTTGATTTAGTACAGCAGGCGGGGAGAGGCGCGTCAAGGAATCCCGTTGGACGTGGACCGAACTTGACGCACCTTGGAGAGTCCGGGAAAGCCTTGTGCGGCGGGGGTTTTGGCGAGATGGTGCGTCGCAGCGTCCGGACAGCCGGATTGGGGAAAGTCCTGGCTTCAGTGAAAGCAGGTAGAAAGGTGTGTGGTGCGTTTTGACTGCGTCGAGGAGAGCGTAGGGGACGCCCAAGCGGCTCACCACGACGAGGTTTCTCGCTTCAATTTCGCGTTCAGCGAGAGCGCGGGATACCAGTCGACGCACGCACCACGAGTTTCGGCGGCGACGAAATTCGCATCGGCACATTGGCCTCGCCAGAACCGGCGTGTCCATACGACGATTCGATGAGTTCGCGCAGCAACGAAACCGCGAGCCCGGCGACTTCCACGGTCGGCACGGCGACAGTGGTCAATGCAGGCCGCGACTCGCGCGCGAGCTGGATGTCGGTGATGCCCATCACGGAAAGATCGGCTGGTACGGCGAGGCCGAGGTCGGCAGCGGCATGCATCGCGCCGAGCGCCGGCAGGTCGTTGGTCGCGAAAATCGCAGTGAGTTGCGGATCGGCCTCGAGCAGTTCGCGCGCCGCGCTGTAGCCACCCTGGATCGTATCCGCAGCATGTTTGACGCGGTTTTTGCGGACCCCGGCCGCACGCAGCGCGTCGACGAACCCTTCATAGCGGGCAGCGTGAATACCGGAAGCCTTGCTGCCGACAATCGCCCCTATCCGCCGATGTCCCAATTCGAGCAGATGCTTTCCGGCAAGCTCGCCGGCCAGACGAAAATCCACCGCAACGCAGGGCAGGCCCGGCGGCTCGTTGGGTCGCTCCCACATGCACAAAACCACAGGAGTGCCGCGCGATTCCGTCACGTGAAGGTCTGCGAACTGCAGGTTCGCGTTGGTCACGAGCACCCCTTCCGAGAGCGTGCCGGCTATCTGGTCGAGGTACGCGCGGCCAGTTAGCGGATCTTCGTTAGTATTGCAAATGATCACGAAATGTCCGCTGGTTCGCGCCGCGCGTTCGACGGCTAGCGCAAACTCGGGATAGAACGGATTGGCGATGCTCGACACCATCAAGGCGAGCGTCGGGGCGCGCCCTTCGGCGAGCGCGCGGGCGGCGAGGTGCGGCCGGTAGCCGAGCGCGTCGACGGCTTCGAGAACGCGTTGACGTGTGCTCTCGCCGACGCGCCCGCGATTGCGCAGCACATTCGATACGGTGGCAGGCGTGACGCCGGCATGACGCGCGACTTCGCTAAGTGTGGGCATGTCTCTTCATTATTTGGGATGGCTGCCCGACATTTGCATCGGCGGGCAAGGCGCGGCACCATCTGTCGCACAGACAAAACGATAGCGGAGACAGGCAAGGCCGGACGATCGCACGCGATCGATTTTTTAGGCCCTGCTGATTAAGCGCTTAATCTCCGCCGTCGAGCCGATTAAATCACGGAGTCGAGACGATGGCGAGCATTTCGTTAAGAGGCGTGCAGAAAGCGTATGGCGACGGTGCGCCGGTGATTCGCGACGTCGATCTCGAGATCGGCGAGAACGAGTTCTGCGTTTTTCTCGGCCCTTCGGGCTGCGGCAAGTCTACGTTGCTGCGCATGATCGCAGGGCTCGAAGATCTCACCGACGGCGACCTGTTCATCGGCGGCAAGGTCATGAACGACGTGCCGGCGGCGCAGCGCGGCGTGGCGATGGTGTTTCAGAGCTACGCGCTCTTTCCGCACATGACCGTGTTCGAGAACATGGCATTCGGACTGAAGCTCGCCAAAACCCCAAAAGACGAGATCGACCGCAAGGTGCGGGAAGCCGCGCGCATTCTGCAACTGGAAGCGCTGCTCGAGCGCCGGCCGAAAGCACTGTCCGGCGGTCAACGTCAACGCGTTGCAATTGGCCGCGCGATTGTGCGCCAACCCGGCGTGTTTCTCTTCGACGAACCGCTCTCCAATCTCGACGCAACGCTGCGTGGCCAGACGCGCATCGAAATCGCGCGGCTGCACAAGCAGTTCGCGAAGGCGAGCGTGGTGTATGTGACGCACGATCAGATCGAGGCGATGACCCTCGCGGACAAGATCGTCTTGTTGCATGCGGGGAAAGACACCGAACGTTACGGCAGCATCGCGCAGATCGGTGCGCCGCTGGAGTTGTATCACCGTCCCAGGAGCCGCTTCGTCGCGGGGTTCATCGGATCGCCGCGCATGAACTTTCTGCCGGGACGTATCGCTTCTGTCGACGCGCAAGGCGTTGCAGTGACGCTCGATCACACGCAAGAGAACGTCCGCGTGCCTGTGGATGGTGCCGCGTTGCAAGTCTCGCAAGCGGTGACGCTCGGCGTGCGTCCTGAGCACCTTGAATTCGTCGACTCGTCCTCGTCTCACGACGACGCCATTCTTTCGCGCACCGTCTCGCTCGTCGAACAGCTTGGCGAGCACAGCTATGTGCACCTCGATCAACCCGGCGGCGCCGCGCTCATCGCGAAAGCGCCGGGCGATACGCGACTCGCGCCTGGCGATCGCGCGAACCTGCGCGTACCGCGCCACGCCACTCATTTGTTCACCGAAGACGGCTTCGCCGCTCCTTCGCTTGAATCCGTCGAACATTACGCATAAAGGACATTCGGATGCGCCTTGGAGTCTGTTATTACCCGGAACACTGGCCCGAGTCGATGTGGGAAGACGACGCGCGCCGGATGAAAGCACTCGGAATCGAGCAGGTGCGAATCGCCGAGTTTGCGTGGAGCCGCATCGAGCCGACGCCTGGCGAATACGATTGGGCGTGGCTCGATCGCGCAATCGAAGTACTCGGCGCCGCAGGCTTGCAAGTCGTGATGTGCACGCCCACCGCGACACCTCCAAAGTGGCTGATCGACCGCCATCCGGACATCTTGCCGATTGGCGCAGATGGCCGACCGCGCGCGTTCGGCTCTCGCCGTCACTATGACTTCTCGTCGCCGTCGTATTTCGCGGCATCGCAGAAGATTTGCACTGCAATCGCCGAGCGTTACGGCCAACATCCGGCCGTTGCGTACTGGCAGACCGATAACGAGTTCGGCTGTCATCACACAGTCGTGAGTTATTCGCCCGCAGCAGTGGCGCGCTTTCGCGAGTGGCTGAAGGCACGCTACAAAACAATCGACGAATTAAACCGCGCGTGGGGCACCGTGTTCTGGAGCATGGAGTACCGCAGCTTCGACGAGATCGACGCTCCGGTGGCGACTGTGACCGAGGCACATCCTTCGCATCGGCTCGATTACCGGCGCTTCGCGTCCGACGAAGTTGCGCGATATAACCGCATGCAGGTCGAGATCATCCGTGCGCATTCGCCAGGGCGGCCGGTTGCGCACAACTTCATGCAGCTCTTTACCGAGTTCGATCACTACAAGGTCGCTGCCGATCTCGACGTTGCCGCTTGGGACAGTTATCCGCTCGGCGCGCTGGAAGAACAATGGTTCGCGCCCGATGTGAAAGCGCGCTGGCTGCGCAGCGGTCATCCGGATTTCGCGTCGTTCAATCACGACGTATATCGCGGTATGTCGAAGCTGCCGTTCTGGGTGATGGAGCAACAACCGGGTCCGGTGAACTGGGCGCAGTGGAATCCGGCGCCATTGCCGGGCATGGTGCGGCTGTGGAGCTGGGAAGCGTTCGCGCACGGCGCGGGCTGCGTATCGTATTTCCGCTGGCGTCAGGCGCCGTTCGCGCAGGAGCAGATGCATGCGGGCCTGAACACGCCGGATAACCGACTCGACGTCGGCGGTAGCGAGGCGGCACAGGTGGCGTCGGAAATTCACACGGTGCTCGCGGCTAATGCGCATGCCGATGCCGCGATCCGTTCGAAAGTGGCGCTCGTCTACGACTATGAAGCAAAGTGGCTGTTCGAGATCCATCCGCAGGGTGCGGACTTTCACTACCCGCGCTTCGCATTCGAGTACTACTCGGCATTGCGTGCGTTAGGTCTCGATGTCGATGTCGTGCCGGTCGACGCGTCGCTCGACGGCTACAGCCTGATCGTCGTGCCGCCGTTGCCGGTCGTGCCGGCGGATCTGGCCGCGCGTCTTGCCAGCTCGGGGGCGCAGGTCGTGCTTGGGCCGCGCACTGGCTCGAAGACTCAGGACTTGCAGATTCCCGCGAATCTGCCGCCGGGTGCGCTCGCCGATGTGTTGCCGCTGCGTGTCTGGCGCGTCGAATCGATGCGGCCTAACGTGACCGAGCCCGTGCGGCTTGCCGGTACGCAAGACGCGAGTGTTGAAGACGGCGTCGCGCGTCACTGGCGCGACTTCATCGAAAGCAAGGACACGAATTCTTTCGATGTACTGGCTCGTTTCGCCGACGGGCAACCGGCGTATGTGCGTAGCGGTGCGTTCCATTACCTCGCCAGCTTGTTCGATGACGCGCTGACGACCCGGCTCTTCGAGCAGATCGCACAACGCGCCGGCGTCGAAACGGTGCAGCTCGGCGAGAGCGTCCGCATTAGCCGGCGCGGCGCGCTGACCTATGTGTTCAACTACGGCGACACCGTACACACGATCACCGGTGCGGCAGACAACGCATTTGTGATCGGCTCACGTACTGTCGAGCCACAAGGCGTGGCAGTGTATCGAGCCCGATGACGGTTGCGGGGAGCGGGACGATGTGCAAACCGGAATTCCGTGCAGTAACGACAACGATGCAAAATCAGGAATAAAGGAGACAGGTAGCATGAAAATGAAACCACGCAAGGTTCTGCTGGCACTCGCGGTGGCTGCGGCGGCTCTCGGAACGTCGGTTGCCAGCACTGCTCAGGCCGGCACGCTGACCGCGAATATCGCATTCAAGGGGGCGAGTCAGCGCGCGGTCTGGCAGTCTGTTGTCGATGAATTCAAAAAGGCACATCCTGGCATCGACGTGAAGGTGTCGTTTATCGACGAAGAAGCGTACAAAGTGCAATTGCCCGGTTGGCTCTCCACTGTCGCGCCCGATATCGTCAACTGGCATGACGGCGAGCGCATGGCGTATTACGCGCAGCGCGGTCTTTTTGAGGACCTGAGCGGAGACTGGGCGAAGAACGGCTGGAACGACATGTATGCCTCGACGAAGGAAGCGTCGTCGTATAAGGGCAAGCAATATGCGGCGCCTACGGTGTATTACTCGTGGGGCATGTTCTATCGCAAGGATCTGTTCCAGAAAGCCGGTATCTCTGGCGAACCGAAAACGTGGGATCAGTTTCTCGACGACTGCAAGAAGCTGAAGGCCGCCGGCATTACGCCGATTGCCGTAGCGGGCCGCGATGCATGGACGCTCGCCGGCTGGTTCGATTATCTCGATCTTCGCCTGAATGGCAATGCGTTTCATCAGAAGCTGATGGCGGGTGAAATTGCATACACCGATCCGCGTGTGAAGAAGGTCTATACGACGTGGAAGCAGTTGATCGACGCGGGTTATTTCATCGACAACTCCCTGTCGTACGATCTGGACTCAGTGCAGCCGTTCCTGTTCCAGGGCAAGGCCGCGATGATGCTGATGGGCACCTTCATCACCGCAGGCTTTCCGCCGAATGTGAAACCGGAGATGGGCTACTTCCAGTTCCCGATCATCGACGCCAATGTGCCGACCGCCGAAGACGGTCCGGTCGAATCGCTGCATATCCCGTCGAAGGCGAAGAACAAGGCGGACGCTCACACGTTCCTCGCGTTTGTCGAAACGCCTGAAATCGGCGCGAAGCTTGCTGCCGGTCTCGGGTCGCTGTCGGCGAATAGCAAGTCGCCGGAGCCGGAAGATCCGATCTCCAAGATCGGCTTCCAGATTCTTGCCAATACGAAAGGCGGCATTGCGCAGTTCTACGACCGCGACATGACGAAGGAAATGGCCGATGAAGGCATGAAGGGGATGCAGCAGTTCGTCTCCGATCCGTCGAAACTGGACAGCGTGCTCGCGCAACTGGAGCAGACGCGCAAGCGCATTTACAAGAAGTAGTGGGCGGTGGCGGCCGTTGAGGGCCTTTTGGGGTGTCTGGACGGCAACTTTGCATGGGATCGGAGTAAGTGCTGAAGCACTAGCTCCGGTCGACCGCTCTGCATGGGACCAGAGTAAGTGCTAAAGCACTGACTCCGGTCGACCGCTCTGCATGGGACCAGAGTAAGTGCTAAAGCACTGACTCTGGTCGACCGCTCTGCATGGGACCAGAGTAAGTGCTAAAGCACTGACTCTGGTCGACCGCTCTGCATGGGACCAGAGTAAGTGCTAAAGCACTAACTCTGGTCGACAGGAGAATGATTTTGTCGCATTCCGTCACTCGTCATACTGTGGGCGGTCCCGCTGGACCAGGCGGCTCGCCGCTGCCTGCGCCGGGCAGCACCACGCGGGGCCACGCGCGCGGGCGTCGTCCTTCGCCTACCGCACGACGTCAACGACGCGCCGCCTTTCTGTTTCTCGCACCCGCTTGTGTGATGGTGGCCATTTATGTGATCTGGCCGATTCTGTCGACGATACGCCTGAGCTTCTTCAACTGGGACGGCATGACGGAGCCGACTTTCGTCGGCCTCGCCAATTACACCGAGTTGTTCCATACGCAGACGTTCTATACGGCGCTAAAGAACAACCTTATCTGGCTCCTGCTGTTTCTGCTCGCACCGCCGATGGGACTCGCCGTCGCGTTGTACCTGAACCAGGCAGTGGCAGGCATCCGGATCGTCAAGTCGCTCTTCTTTGCGCCTTTCGTATTGTCGGGTGTGGTGGTCGGGCTGATCTTCTCGTGGTTCTACGATCCAACGTTTGGCTTGCTCGCGGTAATTCTCGGCCACGGCGTGCCGGTACTCGGCGATCCGCGCTACGCAACGCTAGGCATTGTGTTCGCCGCACTATGGCCGCAAACGGCCTATTGCATGATTCTTTATCTGACAGGGCTCACTTCGCTCAACGCGGAACAGATCGAGGCGGCGCGCATGGAGGGCGCACGCGGCTGGTCGATGCTGTGGCATGTGATCCTGCCGCAATTGCGGCCCACCACCTTTATGGCAATCGTCGTCACGATTATCGGCGCATTGCGTAGTTTCGATCTGATCTCGGTGATGACCGGCGGCGGTCCTTTCGAAAGTTCGACCGTGCTCGCCTATTACATGTACGACCAGGCAATCAAGTACTACCGCATCGGCTATTCGGCGGCAGTGGCCGTCGTGCTGTTCGGCATCATGCTGGTGTACATCGTTTATCACTTGCGGCGGATGCTGCGCGCCGAGCAATAAGGAGCCAACCATGTTTCCAATTCCAATCGACAAGTGGAAACCGGCAACGCGCCGCGTCTACAAGCTGACGCTGCCGATCGCATTGCTGATCTGGCTTCTACCGATGATCGCAGTGCTCGTCACATCGATACGTTCGAGCGAAGAACTCAGCGAGGGCAACTATTGGGGATGGCCGAAGCATTTTGCGCTGTTCGACAATTATCGCGAGGCGCTGACCACTTCGCCAATGTTGCATTACTTCTGGAACAGCGTGCTGATTACCGTGCCCGCGGTGATCGGTTCCATTGCGCTCGCCGCAATGGCCGGCTTTGCGCTCGCAATCTACCGCTTTCGCGGCAATTCCTCGCTGTTCGCTACCTTTGTCGCGGGCAACTTCGTGCCTGTGCAGGTATTGATGATCCCGGTACGCGATCTGTCGTTGCAGCTAGGGGTGTTCAACACGGTGAGCGCCCTCATTCTTTTCCATGTGTCGTTCCAGACAGGTTTTTGCGCTCTCTTTTTACGCAACTTCATCAAGCAGTTGCCGTTCGAACTGGTCGAGGCGGCGCGAATCGAGGGTGCGAACGAGTGGACGGTGTTCTTCAGAATCGTCCTTCCGCTGATACGGCCCGCGCTCGCCGCATTGGCGATTCTCGTCTTCACCTTCGTGTGGAACGACTATTTCTGGGCGTTGTGCCTGACGCAAGGCGACGACGCCGCGCCGATCACCGTCGGTGTGGCCGCGCTGAAGGGGCAATGGACGACAGCATGGAACCTCGTTTCCGCCGGCTCGATCCTCGCGGCGCTGCCTTCCGTCGCAATGTTCTTCGCCATGCAGAAACACTTTGTCGCAGGCTTGACATTCGGCGCGACGAAGGGTTAAAGCGGCCACCCGATGACCTTGCAAGCACGTGACCGAAGAAATAGCAAATCGAGTCGCGCGTATTGAGCGTTGAGAGTAGGAGCGGCAAACGTTTGCGCGATCGCCGTCGCGTTTGCCCTCATTAAAGATTGGGATGAGCTTGTCGTTATCTAGTGAAATATGTCAGACCGTCGAACTGACTCGTGCTTGAAGAAGGCACGCGCTGGACCAAAAGCTCATCGGGGGTACCAATCTTGAACCAACAACGCACGCCATGGACGCGCACGGCGGCTCCGGGCGAAGTCATCTATTCAGAAGGCTTCCTGGGTGACGCAGTGATCTACGTCATTGCAGATGGCAAAGTCGAAATCTCCACCCAGTGCGATGAAAAAAAAGTCATTCTGGCTACGCTCGGCAAGGGCGAGTTTTTCGGCGAAGCGGCGTTGTTGCCGCCCGAGCCGCGAGCCCACACCGCGAAGGCACTGAGCTTCTGCCAACTTACCGCCATCGCGGGCGGCATTGTCGAAGAAGAACTCGAGCGCGTCTCGCCGCTGCTGCGCCATATCGTGCGCACGATGATCCGTCGCGTCAAAAAGAAAGACGACATTCTCGCGACGAATACCCATGCCGATTTTCTACCCGGCGTCCTTTCCTACGCGCACGTTCTTTCGTTGATGGCCGGAGCCGAACCGAACGACAGATTCGATGGACGCGCGCGCCGTCCTCAAAACGAGGAAATCTCGATTCCGCTTTCCGAAGTCATCAAGAAATGCAACGCGATAGCGGGCCACTCGCGTCCACATGTGATGGCAATGCTCAAGCGCATGGAGAAGCTCAATCTCGTATCCATCGAAGGAGGACGCTCGGAGCGGCTGAACAATACGTCTGGGCGCTATTCGGCAAGTGACGGCGCGGCGGGCCGGCAGCTCGTCACGTTCGACGCAGTGAAAATCACTGAACGCGCGCAGCAGGTGGCGGACCACGATCTGGATGTATCGATCAGCAGCGAACTCGAACTGATCGAACTGGACGACCTGGAAGCCCTGATCGGCGTCGACCGGAAAGTGATTCTGAACAAGCTCTCTCACGCGGAGATCGCCGAGGACATCTTCGCGTTCCGCAAGACCAAGGTACTCAACTACGTCGAGGAAAAAGGTCTCAGCTACTTCTCGCGCCGCACCGCGCGTGGCGCGGGCGAGTTGAAATCGCTCGACGATCTGGAGTTTGTCGATCAGCGCACGTTGTTCGAAGCGGTGAGTGCTTTCGATACCTATGACCTCGCGAAACTGCTGTCCGCGTCTGAGGGACAGCCGATTGACGAACGCCTGCAATCGGTGATGACGGAAGCCCGGAAGAAAGAGGTGTCGTGGGTCATGCGTCGAGAGATCAAGATCGACCCGGTCGAGATCATCGAAATCGAGCAGCGGTTCCTCGATACGGTGCGAGCGCTGAAGTCACCCGTGGCAAATACTGCTCCGGCTGAGTCCTGAAGCCTGCGGCGCCCGGTCCGCAACACCGGGCGCAACGCTTGAACGTTTAACTGTAATTCGCAGGCTGCTGCAGCCGGTGGCGAGGACGTATGGATCTTCTAACGATATTTGGCGTAGTGTTCGGCCTGACGGCAATCGTCGCGGGCTTCTCGCTCGAGGGCGGTAACTTCACGTCGCTCTTTCAACTGGAGGCATTTGTCATCGTGCTTGGCGGCACCTTCGGGGCCGTGATGATCCAGAACACGTGGGCGGGCTTCTATGACGGCGTGAAGCAATTGCGCTTTGCTTTTGTCAAGGCGCGGCAAGTGGATCGCGAGAGCCTTTCCGTTCTGCTCGAATGGGGCGATCAGGCGAAACTCAATGGCATGCTGGTATTCGAGTCGATCGACGCAAACGGGATTAGCCCGTTTGCCAAACGAGGTCTTGAGCTGCTGGCAAACGGCGTATCGACCGCAGTGCTTGAAGATGCGTTGCAACGCGAGGTCGATGCCTATGAGCGCAATCACATGGCGGCCGCGCGAATCTGGCAGCAGGCGGGCGGTTATGCGCCGACGTTTGGCATCCTGGGCGCGGTGCTGGGCCTCATTCAGGTGACGGGCCATATGCTGGAACCGTCGCAACTGGGGCAGGGCATTGCGGTCGCGTTTGTTGCAACGCTGTATGGCCTGGCCGTAGCCAACCTCGTGTTTCTGCCGCTATACGGAAAGATCCGCGCTCAGGTGGACAGCGAATTGCGTTTCAGGCGTTTGTACCTCGACGGCCTACTCGCGATCTCGCGAAAGGAATCGCCGCACACCATCGAAACGCGCCTGGCTGGCGACGTGCGCGAACGATCCGCCGAACTGCTCGGCTAATGGCTCGGCAATGCCTGAGCATCAATTCATAGCGGACTCGCGTGTATGAGCACTTCGACTGGCAGCAAGCGTCTTCCGACGGACAAGACAGCGCATCAGGACGGTCACGATAGCGGCGAGCAGTCGGACCGCTGGCTGCTTTCATACGCCGATTTGATCACCACGCTGATGGTGCTCTTTCTCGCGCTGTATGTGTTGCAACTCGCGAAGAACAGCGAGCTGCAAATAAAAACGCTGCAACATCACCCGGTGAAAGAGGCTGTCGACGTGCAGCCGCCCGTTGCCGTAACGGATGCAAAAGAAGCTGCGAAGAAGCAGCTTCTCTCGTTGCTGGAGCCTTTGCAGGGCAACCGTCAGATCACGATTTCGCACACGCCTCAAGGCGTTGAAATTGCGATCAACGCGAAAGTACTGTTCAATTCCGGCGACGCTCGCCTTTTGCCCGAATCGTTCGCTGTGCTGGACCAGATCGCCAAGGTCCTGCGTGAGCGCGCGAGAAACAACGTTCTGGTTGAAGGACACACGGACAGTTTGCCAATAGCGACGGCGAAGTACGAATCCAATTGGGAACTGTCTTCTGCTCGTGCGGGGGCTGTCGTGCGCTTCTTCGCTGACAAGGGTATTGAAGCGCACCGTATGGCCGCCATTGGCCGCGCCGACAATTTTCCGCTGGTTATCGGCAACGACGCGGCGGCCAATGCTGCGAATCGCCGCGTCACCATACTCGTCGAGTATTGAATGTCACGGTGCGAGCGCAAGGTACTGGTGTAGGGACTGAATCGCGGCCGCGCCTTCCCCGACGGCCGCCGCGACTCTTTTCACCGAACCGCTGCGCACGTCGCCCACTGCGAAAATGCCGGGTCTGCTGGTTTCGAGGAAATGCGCGGGACGTTCCGACGTCCACTTGTGAGCGACATCGGGGCCCGTCAGCACAAAACCATTTTTGTCCAGTTCGACGCAGTCGCCAAGCCATCCGGTACTTGGCTGCGCGCCAAGAAACAGGAATACATGGCGAATAGCCTTTTCCTCGATTCGCCCCTGCTGGTTCCATTGAATCGACTCGAGATGTTCTTCGCCATTTAGCGCGACGATTTGTGTTCGCACGTGAACCGTGATGTTCGGCGCCGCTTCGATCCGCCGGATCAGGTAGCTGGACATGCTGGCGTTGAGTCCTTCGCCGCGAATCACGATATGCACATGACGGGCGAATCCGGAGAGAAAGACCGCTGCCTGTCCCGCCGAATTACCTCCGCCGACAATGACGAGTTCTTCATTTCCGCAAAACGCGGCTTCCATGAACGTTGCGCTGTAATAGACGCCCCGACCCTGGAAATGCTCGAGCCGCTCAAGCTCCGGCTTGCGATAACGCGCGCCTGTTGCGATCACAACGGCGCGGGCATAAACATGCTCGTCGTAATTCAGGCGGATATGGAACGGTTGTCCCTTGTCGCATTCGATACCGAGTGCCTCGATCGGCACACCGACTTCCGCACCGAACTTCCGGCATTGGGACAGGCCACGACCGGCGAGTGCCTGGCCGGAGATGCCCGT
The DNA here is from genome assembly GCF_052045935.1 of Paraburkholderia sp. 22098. Taxonomy (NCBI): domain Bacteria; kingdom Pseudomonadati; phylum Pseudomonadota; class Betaproteobacteria; order Burkholderiales; family Burkholderiaceae; genus Paraburkholderia; species Paraburkholderia sp. 22098. The sequence goes on from NZ_JBQEPV010000005.1 coordinate 361,876, forward strand.
CGGAAAGCCAAAGTAATTTTCGATCTTCGAGCTGGTGCCCGCCTGGCCACCGGGCGCCTTGGTGTCGAGAACCGCAACCCTCAGTCCTTCCGATGCGGCGTACACGGCCGCAGCAAGACCGGCAGGTCCCGCGCCGACCACCACCACGTCGAATCGCTCGCCATTCAATCTGTCGGGGCTCAGGCCAATCGCGTCCGCCACGGCGCGATTCGTCGGCCGCTTGAGAATAGTGCCCTGCAACGTGACGAGTACCGGGAGATCTTCCTCAGTCGCGCCGTAGCGATCGAGCAGTGCTTTGGCCTCTTCGTGCTCGGCAATGTCGAAATACGCCGACGGTTGCGCGTTGCGGCTCAGGAAATGCCGCAATACGAGTGTCGGAAAAGAGCCGGAACTGCCGATGACGACTACGCCGCCGCTTTGATCCTGAATGTACGCGACGCGGCGCAGGATATAGGCGCGCATGATCGTCTCGCTCAGTTCCGCTTCGGCAACCACGAGTGCGCGCAGCGATTCCTCGTCGATCACGATCACCTCGCAATCGCTCGTTGCGCGTGTCGACGCCACCGCACCGCGCCCAGCCAGCGTGCCGACTTCGCCGGTAAAGCTGCCGGGCCCGTGAGTACCCAGAAAATGCAGGTTCTCGCCGCTGCCGCGCGTCGCCTCGATGGTGCCTGACACAATCGCGAACATCGGAACGTGGCGGTCCCCTTCGGTGAACAGTACCTCGCCGGCGCTCAGCTTGCGCCGCTCGCCGTATCTTTCCAGTACCGCAAACTGCGCGTCGTTCAGCCTGGGAAAGATCTGGTGGTGACGGCTGCCGCCTGCCAGCAGATCTTCACGCTTACCAGAAGTTTTGTCGCTCATGAGGTGTCCAATTAGAAAGACGCACGGTGCAGCACGTCGCTACGCTGCCGGATTGGAACGACGATGCGAATAATAGGCATCATGGGAATGGCGATGGACAGCGGTTTCGGCTGAGATTGTGCGCCAGAGTCGGTCCGCCAGTAAAGAGCGGCGTCAGGCCGGACAGGGCAAGGCGGCGCATGCAGTGGGGTGCCGATGCCATACCGCGCGGGGCCGGTCACATTCAAGTTCACGCATCATCTGCCGTTAATAACCAGAGAGACAGACAACGAACGGGTTCGGAAAGCATGCGCGATTTCACAGTAAGAAAAAGCTTACTCGCAGTACTGGTCCTGTTTGCCGCGATGATCACGTTTGGCGGCGTGGTGGGTGTCTTCGCGCTTGGCCGCTCGAACGAGAACGCGCAACGGCTCCAGGAGATTGCAACTCAGGAGATACTCGCCAACGACGGCTACAAAGACAGCACCCGTACCCGGGCAGCTCTCACTCGCGCCTACGCGGCGCTGAAGGAGCGCAACCATCTCGCCACTCGCGATTCTGCGCTCGCTAGCGCGCAGCGAACCCTCGATCGCGCGGACGCCGAAACGCGTGCTTTCGCGTCGGCGTCCCGATTCGTGGGACAGGACGATGCGCTGAAACAGCAGCTTGTCGACTCGTCGAATGCGCTGGCCGCAACACTGAAGAAGTCGTTCGACGCACTCCAGCGTGGCGACACCGACGCCTACGTTGCAATCAACGACCGCGACATTACGCTTGCCGGTCAGGTCTATTCGGCGAACGTGGAGAAGTTTCAGAACCTTGCCGGTGCGTTGGCGAAGGAGTCCGCGGCGAGAAACGAACGGGAATACGGCTGGATTGTCACGATGGTCGTCACGGGCGTCGCACTCGCTCTCGCATTGATCGTTGCCACGCACTTCGCGTTGCGTAAGATCGTGATCAACCCGTTACAGCAGGCGTCCAGACTGCTCGACCGGATTGCCGGCAATGATTTGACCACCTCTATTCCTGAAGGCAGCAAGAGCGAAATCGGTCAGTTGTTCATGTCGATGTCGCGCATGCAGGCCGGGCTCGCGCAAACAGTGTCGAACGTTCGCGTCAATTGCGAGGCGATTCACGGCGGCGCGCGTGAGATTGCCGCGGGCAACCTCGACTTGTCGAGCCGCACCGAGGAGCAGTCGGCATCGCTCGAAGAAACGGCGGCGAGCATGGAGGAGCTGACCTCCACCGTGAAGCAGAACGCGGATAACGCTCGCCAGGCGAGCACGCTTGCGGCAAGCGCTGCCGACGTGGCGCAGCGTGGCGGCGACGTCGTGCAGCGCGCGGTGCAGACCATGACCGCCATCACCGCTAGCTCGCAGAAGATCGCGGAGATTACCGGCATGATCGACAGCATCGCGTTTCAGACCAACATTCTGGCGCTCAATGCCGCTGTGGAGTCGGCGCGGGCCGGCGAGCAGGGTCGCGGCTTCGCTGTCGTTGCCGGCGAAGTGCGCACGCTCGCTCAGCGCAGCGCGAGTGCCGCGCAGGAAATCAAGTCGCTCATTTCCGCTTCGGTAGATGACGTGCGGCACGGTAATGAACTCGTCACGCAGGCCGGCCACACGATGACCGAAATCGTCGGAGCGGTTCAAGGTGTTGCGACCATCATGGCGGAGATCACGTCGGCAACCGTCGAGCAAACCGCGGGCATCGAGCAGGTTGGTAAGGCCGTGAGCCAGATGGACCAGGTGACGCAACAGAATGCGGCCCTCGTTGAAGAGGCTGCAGCTGCAGCGAGTGCTCTCGAACATCAGGCCCAGTCGATGACCGATGCAGTGTCGGCATTCCGCCTCCGCTAACCTAGGTTGATGTTCGTATCCAACTCGATCGGAAAATAAAACATGGGCGTTAAAGCCGTCTCGCGTGTATTCGCAATTCTGTTAGCCGGTGTAACGATGTCCGCCGCTACACATGCCGCCACCTACGCGTACGTGTCCAACGCGGACAGTCAGGACATTTCGGTGTTCAGCCTCGATACAGCGAATGGCGCACTGAAGCCAGTGGAGACGGTGGGGCTCGCCGGCACCGTCATGCCAATGGCTTTGTCGCCGAACCACTTGCGGCTTTACGCCGGTGTGCGTTCGAAACCTTATCGCGTGGTGAGCTTCGCAATCAATCCGCTCAACGGCCGCCTCAGCGAACTGGGCAAGGCGCCGCTCGCGGAAAGCATGGCCTACGTGTCTACCGATGCAAGCGGCCGTTACCTGTTCTCTGCTTCTTACGGCGGCAATCTGCTGGCCGTGAACAGCATCGACTCGAATGGTGTGGCGCTAGACGTTCAGCAGATCATCGAAACAGGCCCAATGGCGCATGCTATTCGCAACGCGCCGGATAACCGTTATGTATTCGCGTCGGTGCTCGGCTCCGACGCCTGGTTGCGCCTGAAGTTCGATCCGTCGAAGGGTTCATTGACCGAAGACGCCGCGCCCGCGTATTCGCTTGCCGCCAAATCGGGACCACGCCATTTCGTGTTCTCGCCGGATCACCGGTTTGTTTATCTGATCGATGAACTCGACGGCAAGCTGCATGTGCTCGCATTCGACAATCAGCGTGATTCGGTTCAACCGGTGCAGACCATTTCCATTCTGCCGCCCAATTTTTCCGGCGATAAGCCATGGGGCGCCGATGTTCACATCACGCCGGATGGCCGCTTCGTGTACGCGTCGGAACGCACTTCGAGCACGCTCGCTGCTTATCGCGTGGAGCGGGCGTCGGGCAAGCTGACACGTATCGGCACTTACGCTACCGAAAAGCAGCCGCGCGGCTTCAACGTCGATCCGTCGGGCAATTATCTGCTCGCGGTCGGACAGTTGTCGACGAGCCTGAGCGCATACAGGATCGACCGGAAGACCGGTGCATTGAGCGCGCTGGGGCAATACCCGGTGGGCAAGGGCGCGAACTGGATCGAGATAGTGCAGTTCGACGGTTCGAACGCCGAGTAGATATCACGGCGAGCCGCGACCGCTCGCAGCCGCCGATGCAAAACCACGTCGGCGGCCGCGGCTAACGCGGGCATGCTCCTTTACTCGATCCCTTCGTGTTTCAACGCGAGTTGTACAGCAGGCCGCGTCCGCATGCGTTGTGCGAAGTCCGCGAGTTTTTGCGGCACTTCGATGTTCGCTTCTTTGGCCCATAGAAGCATGGTGAACAGGTACGCGTCCGCGACGCTTGCTTCTGCACCGAACAGATAGTCGCCCTTCAGCATGGTCGAAACGAGCTGGAAGCGTTGGCCCAGTTTCTCCCGCGCGGCACTTGCTTCTTCATTCGACGCGGGTTTGAATACGCGGCCGAATTGCTTGTGCAACTCTGTTGAAATGAAAGCCAGCATCTCGACCAGACGTGTCGCGCCTAGCTCGCCCGACGGTGACATTGACGGCTTGCGTTGTGCGACCCATGACAGGATGGCGACGTTTTCCGTGAGCCGTTGACCGTCGTCGAACTCCAATGTCGGGACATAGCTCTTCGGGTTGATTTCGTTGAAATTCTGACCCGTCTCCGTGGTTTTCGTTTTCAGGTCGACGCGTACGCGGTCGAAATCCATACCTGCTTCATGCATGGCAATGTGATCGGCCAGACTGCACGCGCCCGGTGAGTAATAGAGCTTCATGATGCGGTCCTCCATCTAGTTAGTTGGCGATCTCTTCAGGGCAGCATTCGGCATGCCCTACGAAATGTTCGGCTATGCGAGTTACCGTCCGCCATGTAAAGCGGCGAATTGCCAGCGCCGCACGCTTACTCGTCGTGGTGACCCGGAAGCACTGCGCCAAGCACCTGCTTCGCGGTCTGCACGATCACATTGCCTTCGTCGGGATCGCCCTTCAGCAAGGTCGATGCAAATGCCTTGGCCTGCGCCAGCGTGATATGCGGCGGCAACGGCGCAATGTTCGGATCCGCCTTCACCTCGATCACAACGGGACGATCCGCGGCCAGCGCTGTGTCCCACGCGGCGCCCATCTGCTCTGCGTCGTCTACATAAATGCCTTGCAGGCCGATCAACTCCGCGAACTTGTGATACGGCACGGAGGGAATGTCCTGTGATGCCTCGAATTTTGGATCGCCTTCCATCACGCGTTGTTCCCACGTCACCTGATTCAGGTCCTGGTTGTTCAGCACCATGCAGATCCAGCGCGGATCGGCCCAGCCTTTCCAGTACTTCGAAACGGTAATGAGTTCAGCCATGTTGCTCATTTGCATCGCGCCGTCGCCGACCAGAGCGATCACTGGGCGCTCTGGATAAGCGAACTTCGCCGCGATCGCATACGGCACGGCCGCGCCCATTGACGCAAGACCTCCCGACAGCGAGCACATCATGCCGCGTTGCACTTTCAGATCGCGCGCGTACCAGTTCGCGCAGGAGCCCGAATCGCTCGTCACAATCGCGTTCGACGGGACGCGCGGCGACAGTTCCCACACGGTGCGTTGCGGATTGACCGCGTCCTTGCCCGGCTCGTGTGCGCGCTTGTCGAGCGTCTTCCACCAGTCGGCAGTCCAGCCTTCGATCGTTTTGCGCCACTCGCGATCCTGCTTGTGTTCGAGCAACGGCAGCAACGCGCGCAGCGTTTCCACGCTATCGCCGACAAGATTCACTTCCATTGGATAACGCAGGCTCAGCATGTCGGCCTTCAGGTCGATCTGCACACCGCGCGCCGCGCCTTCCTTCGGCAGGAACTCTGCGTATGGGAAGCCCGAGCCGATCATCAGCAACGTATCGCACTCGGTCATGAGGTCGTAGCTTGGCTTGGTGCCGAGCAGACCGATGGAGCCGGTGACCCACGGCAGATCGTCGGGCAGCGCGGCTTTGCCGAGGAGCGCCTTCGCGACACCCGCGCCGAGTTTCTCAGCAACGGCGATGAGTTCATCGGTCGCGTGCAATGCGCCGGCGCCGACGAGTATCGCGACTTTCTTGCCGGCGTTGAGCACGTCCGCGGCCTGTTGCAGATCTTCCGCTTGTGGAACGAGACGCGGCGCTCGATAGCCGACACCCGAATGCAACGTGCCATGTTTGCGAGCGGGCGGCTCGTAAGGCAAGTCCTGCAAGTCGTTCGGCAGAACGAGCGCGGTCACCTTGCGCTCGGAAAGTGCGGTACGTATCGCACGATCCACGAGATGGCGCACTTGCGCGGGCACCGTGGCCTGCTGGACGAACGCGCCTGCGACATCTTTGAACAGCGAGACGAGATCGACTTCCTGCTGATAATGACCGCCGAGTGCTGAACGTGCCTGCTGACCTGTTATCGCGAGCACTGGCATGTGATCCATTCGGGCGTCGTAGAGTCCTGTAACAAGGTGCGATGCGCCGGGTCCGGACGTCGCGATGCAAACTCCGAGTTCGCCGGTGAATTTGGCATGAGCCGATGCCATGAAGGCCGCCATTTCCTCGTGACGGACCTGAATGAATTCGATCGGCTCCGGCTGACCGGTGGTCTTGCGATGCTTTTTGGCCTCCGTTTGTGCGCGATTCAGCGCGCCGAATACGCCATTAATGCCGTCGCCAGGGTAACCAAAAATACGGCGCACGCCCCACGCCTGTAGTCGCTCGATAATGAAGTCGCCGACGGTGATGGACATGGATGGCTCCTCACAAAAGTAATCACGATGTAGATCCAGACAGCGTTGCAAAGCGCGTTCCGCGTTCTTTCATGCAGAAAGAATCAACATGTCATGCGAATCGAGTGGGCTCGCTTTTTGCTGCACTGCTATGCGGACGTGGTGTGCGCACGAAGCACAAGGGATCGCCATGAACAAAGTTGTCGTCGTAACCGGGGCGGGCGCCGGAGTGGGACGCGCGGCTGCAGAGGAGTTCGCGCGGCACGGCTACGATGTGGCATTGTTATCGCGCGACCCGGCGCGGCTCGCGCGCGCCGCCAACGAGATCCAGCATGCTTATGGCGTTCGCGCACTAGCCATTCCGACGGATGTCGCCGATGCTGAACGCGTAGAAGAAGCCGCCACGCGCACGGAGTCGGAACTCGGTCCTATCGACGTATGGGTCAACGTTGCAATGGCCACCGTCTTCGCACCCGTGTCGAAACTTACCGCACAGGAATTCGAGCGAGGAACCCAGGTAACCTATCTCGGCCAGGTGCATGGCACGATGGCCGCGCTGTCGCGAATGCGTACGCGCAATCGCGGCACTATCGTCAACGTGGGTTCTGCGCTTGGGTATCGCTCGGTGCCGCTGCAGTCGATTTATTGCGGAGCGAAGTTCGCGGTGCGCGGCTTCACCGACGCGTTGCGTTCCGAGATCATCCACGACCGGCTCAATGTGCATTTGACCATGGTCGATCTACCGGCACTGAATACGCCGCAGTTCGACTGGGCGCTCAACAAGATGGGCAGGAAGGCAAAACCGGTCGCGCCTATTTTCCAGCCGGAAGTGGCCGCACGTGCCATCTATTTCGCCGCAACGCATAAACGACGCCAGGTATGGGTGGGATTTCCGACGGCGAAGGCGATTCTTGCAAACCGCGTCGCACCCGGATTGCTCGACAGATATCTGGCAAAGGCGGGCTACGAGGGACAACTCACCGACGAACCGCTCAGCCCCGACGCGCCCAGCAATCTCTTCGATCCAGTACCCGGCGATTTTGGCGCTCACGGACGTTTTGACCGCGAGTCGAAGCCGGCAAGCCTCGAAATGTTAGCGGTTCGGCACCGCGGCGTTTTATGCGCTTTGGCCAGTATCGGGATCGCTGGCGGCATCGGTTTGCTGATCAGAAAGAGCCGAGGCGCATAGAGCGCACGCGTGCAGCGGTGCGCCTCGCCGCGCTGGGAGACGTGGACAGCCGGGATCGGTAACAATATGCCTGTTTCCGACTGTCTCGACCTGTTACCCCATCGCCTTTAGGAAAGCCATGTCCCAACCGCTCACAATTGATTTCGTCTCCGATATCGCATGCCCCTGGTGCGCCATCGGCCTTTCCTCGCTGCAACTCGCATTGGCGCGCCTGGGAGATGCCGTAGATGCACAGATCGTCGTGCATCCGTTCGAACTGAACCCACAAATGGGTCCCGAGGGCGAGGCGATCGTCGACTATCTGGGCAAGAAGTATGGGCGCACGCCCGAGCAGATTGCGCAGACGCAGGAAATGATTCGCGAGCGCGGCGCAAGCGTCGGCTTCAATTTCGGACCGCGCACTTTTGTCTATAACACTTTCGATGCGCACCGCCTGTTGCATTGGGCCGGTCTCGAAGGCAAGCAGTTGCCGCTCAAGCTCGAATTGCTGCGCGCTTATCATTCCGAGGGCCGCGACCCGAGCAACCATGACGTACTCGTCGCAGCGGCTCAAGCGGTGGGACTGGACGCCGATGCGGCGCGCAACGTGCTGCAAAGCGGCGACTACGCGGACGAGGTCCGCGCGGAAGAAGAGGAATTCCAGTCACATGGCATCCAGTCAGTACCTGCGATCATTTTCAATCGCCGCTACCTGGTGAGCGGCGGCCAACCTGTCGAGACCTTCGAGCAGGTTATCCAGCAGATTCTCTCCGAGGCGTAAGCCGGCACTCCCGAATTGAAACGGCCGCATGCCGTCATGCGCGCGGTGACGCAAACGAAGTACCGCTGGAGGCAATCGTCGATGATCACAAAGCGGATCGCTGCCGCGTTGTTCGGCTTCGTGCTGATGGCGCTTGCCTGCGTGTGTCATGCGCAATACACGACCGACTGGCTCGCCAATACCTACGGCACGCTCGCGGCGCACGTAGGCAACGGCGCGCGCTCGATGTGGGTTGCACCTGAAGGGGTGATTTACACGTCGTCGCTGTGGGACGAGAACGAGGGCGGTGTGGCCATCTATCAGAATGGCCAGAGCATCGGCTCGATCGGCACCCACGCCGACTTTCAGGGCAGCGCGATAACAGGTAATGCGACGTCGATCTTTACGGCATTGCAGTACAACAGGTCGTTTGGCAGCGGCTCCGTGGGGCGCTATAACCGCGCGACGAAAGCGCTCGAACTTCGTATTCCCGTCAGCGTGTGGACCGGCATACCTCACGCCGATGTCATCACCGGGCTCGCCACGGCAGGCACGCTGCTTTACGTCAGCGACTTTTATGGCAACCGTGTCCGCGTCTATACAACCGACGGCGTCTGGCAGCAGGACATTAACGTATCCGCTCCAGGCGCGCTTGCGCTCGATAGCGCGGGCAATTTGTGGGTGGCGCGAAAAAGTGCGGGCGTGGTAGCCGAGTTCAGTGCGGGCGGTGCGCCTTTGAGTACGATCCAGATGCCTGCTGCATCGCGGCCTTCGGCAGTTTATTTCGATATGTCGACGGGACGACTTATGGTCGGCGACGAAGGACCCGACATGAACATCAAGATATACAACGTTGCGGGCACGCCGACATTGGCCGGCACCTTCGGCGTTCAGGGCGGCTATCTGGACACGACGACGGGAATCAAAGGACAGGTTGGCGACAAGCGCTTCACGCGTGTGGCGGGCATTGGCAAAGACGCAGCCGGTACCCTTTATGTGCTGAACAATCCGTGGGGAGGCGGCTGGGATCTCGGCCGCAACGGCCCGACGGATCTGCATGCATACGACAGTGGCGGCAATCTGAAATGGAAGCTGCAGGCACTGAACTTCGAAGCCGTCGCCGCGCCCGACCCCGCGACAGACGGCGCCTGGTTTTACAGCGGCGCGCACATTTATACGGGCAGCGCGGGCGGCACCTTCGTTGCGAATACCGTCGATCCGTTCACCTATCCTTCAGACCCGCGACTGAACATTAACGACACCCAGCGCGGGCAGCACTTCGGTCAACTCGTCAGCGTGGGCGGAAACCGTATTCTGGTTGCGTCAGGTCAGAATCCCGATACCTTTAACTTCTATCATTTCAACGCGGCGAGTGGCTACATTGCGATACCTGACGGATCGATCCCGGGACCCGCGTTCAACACGACGGTGAAGATAACGGGGGGCTTTTGCATCGATAGCCGCGGCGATGTGTGGGCCGGCCTCGACAGGACCAATCATATCTATCACTACCCGCTCACAGGTTTCGACGGAAACGGCAAACCGTTGTGGGGACCGGCAATCACGATTTCCATTCCGCTGAGTATCCGGCCGTTGACGCGCATCATCTATCTGCCGGAGAGCGACACGATGATTCTTGCGCAAGGCGTGGCGGGGAGTTGGGACTGGACGGCGATTCAATCGCGCGTCGAGGTTTATCACGGCTGGAGTGCGGGCAATACCACGCGGCCGCAGCCGGTGATCAAACTCACCGGTGCCAATCCGAAGTCGATTACAGCAGCGGGCAATTATCTTTTCGTCGGGTACGTGCATACGGTGCCGAACATCGACGCGTTCAATCTCACCACCGGCCAACTCGACACCACGCTAATCAACAACAGTCCCGGTACGGTGGATGTCGGCAACGACGTCGATTCGATGTACGGGCTTCGCGCGTTCATGCGAGCGAGCGGTGAGTACGTGGTCACAAAAGACAACTACAACGGGTCGAGCATGATCGTTTACCGCTGGACTCCGTGAGCGGGCGCGATGCAACGGGGCTATCGGATAAGATACGGCCCTCGTGGCAATTTTCCTGCTTAAAAGGAGTGGTTTCAGTGATTCAGGCGAGTAACGTATTCAAAGAGAACCTTGCGCAAATGCCCGCGATCGACGGTATCGTGCGCATCGATTTGATCGACGCGCAAGGCACGGTGGTGGCAAGCATCGAGAACAAGCCTGGCGAGCAGGGCTCGCTCGCGGTGTACAACTATTTGCAGCAGACATTCGGCACGCTCGACGCCAAAGCGGCCGAACATGGTCTCGCGGTGTTCGGCGAACATACCGCCGACGCGCGCAACCGGCCGGGCGCGCATCCGAATGTCGATCATCTTCTCGCGATTGCAGCAGGCGCGCCGGCTTTGCGCATCGACGTTATTCAGGCGGACTGAACCGCTTACGGTGCGCTTGAAAGTCTTTCGGGCGTACGGTGTTACCGTTCCGCCGACTCATACGGTGTAACTCCCTCGCGCCGCGAAGCACGTCCGAATAGTACGCGGTCGCCGAGCCACACTACGATCAGCGTGGCCCCCATCAACGGAAAGACGATGCCCAGCATGATGAGGCCGGTTTTCCAGCCGCGCATCGACGGTGCGGCTCTTTCCCGCGAAGGCGCTCCGAGCGAGCGCTGCGGCCTGCGCTTCCACCACATCACGCAGCCGGTTACGGCCATCATCGCAAGACCGAGCGAGATCGTGGCGCACAAGATCTGATTGGCAACGCCGAAATAGCGGCCCATATGCAATGACGTGCCGTAGGAAACCGCTTTCGATATTGCGCCGTAGTCCGCATAGCGAATGTCCTTGAGCACCGTGCCGCTGTATTGGTCGATATAAATGGTGCGTTCCTTTTGCGGATCGGCCGGGAAGTACGAGACGGTGTACACGCCCGTTGCCGAGGTGGGCAATGCGATGTTGTAGCCGCTCGTCACGCCGAGCGCCGCCGCTTGCGAGACGATCCGCCCGAGCGGTAGCGGGGGCGTTGTTCCTGCATTGGTGGAAGCGGGCACAGGCGCATTGCCGACGGCCCACGGCGTTTGCGGCAATGGCAAGTCGTCCATGACCATGCCGGGCATCGAGTCATTCTGCGCGGCCTGTGTGTCGTGCCCGGCGTGTCCGGCGTGCGTTGCATGAGCTTTTGTTTCCGTCGCGTTCGCCGTCGTGTTTGTCGACGTGTTCGCCGTCACGTCGCCGCGCGCCGCGACGGGCAGCACGGAGCGCAACGGCAAGCCGCCCCAGGTGCCAGGCGGCGCGCCGAGATTGGCGGCGCTTGCGAGTGCCTTCAACTGCTTGCCCCACGAGCCGGACCACGGAAGACCCGTCAACACGAATGCCAGCGCGCCGAGTGCGAGCCAGATGCCCATGACCGCGTGAACGCTTTTCCACAACGGGCGGCCTTTCAGTGTGAAGCGCGGAACCAGCGCATCGCGTGCCCGCGTTGCTCCACGCGGCCACCACAATGCAACGCCGGTGCCAATCATCACGAGAGTCCAGCATGCGGCGAGTTCCATCAGCAACTCGCCCGGCTTGCCCAGCAACAGCTTGCGATGGAGCATGCGGTCGATCTGCATGAAGCGATTCTCGACGCTCAACGTGCCGAGTACTTCTGCGTTATACGGATTCACATACACGCTTTGCTTTTCTCCATCCGCGAGACGGAAGATGAATTCCATGCTGCGCTCAGGCGTGTCCGGGATAACGGTGGTCACCGCAACGGAACCTGTCGGCATCGCAGCCCGCGCTCGTGCAAGCAGTGCGTCGGCTGGCATACGCGGTGCGGTTCGAGATTCGATGACGAGAAGCTGCGGATAAAGCAGCGGTTCAATTTGCGGTTGAAAGCAGTACAGCGTGCCTGTTATTGCCAGCACGACGAGGAACGGCATCACGAACATTCCGGCATAGAAATGCCATCGCCACAGCGTGCGATAGCCGCTGCTGTTGGTCGCGGTGCCCGATGCAGCATTTTGCTGAATGGTGGTGGACATGAAATCCTCCTGAAAAAATGATCTGGTTCTTCCGGATTTGCACGACGCCGCGCATTACATGCGCAGCTTCGCTTCCACGTAGAAGGTGCGGCCCGGATACGGGTGATAGACGTAGTAGCGCTCATCGAAAATGTTATCTACGCCAATGCCCACTTCGCTTAGCTTCGTGGGCTTGAACGTGAACTTCGCGTCCGCCACTACGTATGAGCTCGTACCGCCGAATACGTCCGGATTCGTGTCGGTGTTAGTAAGCGTGTTGTATTGGCGGCCTGAGTAGCGCGCGGCAAGCGTCAATGCCGAACGCTCGTCGAAGTGATAGGTCGCTGCAATGTTCGCGCGCCACAATGGAATGCGATAAAAGTACTTGCCGACGCTTGCGGGGTTTTGTGCGTTAGCGAGAATCTTCGACTGCGTATAAGCGACGCTCGCAAGCAGATCCAGTCCACGCATGAATACGTTCTCGCCCGCATAACTCGTTTCGACACCTCGCGAGCGCACCTTGCCGATGTTCTGGAAGTTCGTCACGTTTGGAATCACGGTCGTATCCGTCTGGCTGAAGATCGTGTTCTTCACATCGTCCTGAAACAGCGAGAAGCGGAAGATGCCATTCCAGTGCGCCCATTCGGCTGTCAGTTCTTTCGAGAGATCGTCTTCCGGTTTCAGATTCGGATTGTTATTGACGATTGACGAACCATTGATTTGCCCCTGGAACAATTCGCTAACGGTTGGAAAGCGATACGCGCGGCCAATTGAAGCGCGCAACGTCAGGTCGTCGCTCACGTCGAACGAAAGAGAAGCCTTCGGCGAAAAGTGCCGCTGATTCGCGTCGCCCAGCGCGATTGTGGTACCCGAAAGAGACTGAGATCCGTCGTACGCATGCCAGTCTTCGTAACGTATGCCGTACACGAATTTCCAGCGCGGCAGGAAGCGCCATGCATCCTGTGCGTACAGCGCCTGAGTTTGCGTCTTGCCGGCGAACGAGTTGGCAAACGTAGCGGCTGCGCCATCGCGCCAGTTGAGCGTCGAATAGCTTTCGTTGTCGAGAAAGTAATTGTCGTAGTGATAGCCGAAGCTCAGCGCGTGATTGGCCAGCCCCGCCTGCGTCGACGCCGGTGTGTAGGTGGTGCGCAGATCGAGCGTTTTCCAGCCGGTACCGTCGCCGAAAGTGACAGTGCCCGCGCCATTGCCGGGCGCTCCGGAATTGGCGAGACGCGCGACGCTATTGCCCACGTCGTAATACGATGCGATCGCCTCGCCATTCCAACCCGTCGCATGGCGCGTTTTCAATGACACGCCGTACAGCCAGTTCTCACTATGTCCGAGGCTCGGTGCAAACGCCGCTGCTGGAACGGTGTACTCGTATCCGTCAATGGCTACCTTTCCGCTGTACACAGGATTGCCGTTTGCGTCGCGCAGAAAGCTCGACGTCTGACTGCTATACGTTTGATGCCAATAGCCCAGCGTGAAGCCGCCTTGCAGTGTCGGCGTAAAGTCGTACTGCATCTTCAGCTTGAACTGGTCTTGCACCGTATGTTCAATGCCTTCGCCGTTAATGCCGAGTATGGCCGTCGGCGTATTGGTCTGGTTGTTGTAGAAATAGGCGCCGGTCACGGGCGTGTCGCCCGCTCTCGCAGGCGTGCCCGATTTGGCGAGTGTGGCGAATTGCAGCGGCTGGCTCGTGTTTTCGAGGTGGTTCACGCCCAGCGAATAAGAAAACTTGCCGATCCGGTCGCCTAGCGAAGCGCTCGCTTCGCTGCCGTTAAAATTGCGATTCACGCCGTAGAGACTGAAATGCTGGGTGAATGCTTTTACGTCGGCCTCGGCTTCGAACTTCTTCGGCATGCGCGTGCTGATCAGCACCGTTGCGCCGAGCGAATTGCCCGGATATAGCGCGGAATAGGGGCCGTAAATCACGTCGACTCGCTGGATCTCGTCGGGAGAGACCATCGACCAGCGCGGCGGAAAAGAAAAGCTGTTGCCGAGCAGATTGCTGAGCAGCAGGCCGTCCGCATAGACGAGACTGCGTGCGCTCTGTGTGTTGCTTGTGCCGCGCACGGCGATGATCGAATTCAGATCGCCGATAAAACGCTTACGGACCGCAAGGTTCGGCATGTACTTCAACACGTCTTCGGTGTTGACAACATTCCAATTGGAGAATTGATCGCGCGTAACCGTTTCGACCGTGGCGGGCAGATCCGGATCGACCGCGCGCGTTGCGGCGCTCTGATCGGCGGCGCTATTCGCGCTCACGTTTACGGTGGGCAACGTGGTGTCGGCGCTGACTGTATCGGCGCGAGCGGGTGACGCTGACAACGCCGCGAAACCTGCCAGGCCCGTCACAGCAGCCGGGAAGAATGCGTGCAAATACGACGCAAATGAAGCGCAATGCAATCGCGCGAATGTGAAACCCCGAAAGGTGTGGACGGCACGAGTGGCGACGCCGGCGCCACGCTCGAAGCGGACGCGAGCGGGCAACCTTCGCAACGCGAAGATGAACATGACAGTTTCCTTGATGCATTGAACGGACGATCGCGCGCGCCGTCGACGGATGCGACGAATGCGGTCAATGCGCGATCAGGAACAACGACAATCAGGAAACGACAGGGGGTGCTCTTGGGCGCCCGGACGGGAACGCGCCGAGCGG
Organism: Paraburkholderia sp. 22098; assembly: GCF_052045935.1. NCBI lineage: Bacteria > Pseudomonadati > Pseudomonadota > Betaproteobacteria > Burkholderiales > Burkholderiaceae > Paraburkholderia > Paraburkholderia sp. 22098. The sequence continues at coordinate 376,919 of NZ_JBQEPV010000005.1, forward strand.
TGTAAAGCGGGTGGAGAGAACAGGCGGTGCAGTGCCCGCAACCATAACGGCTAGCGGCGCGGGCGTTGCGGCAACCGTGGGCATTGCCACGTGATGTTGCAGGAGATGGCAGTACCCGCAAGCGCCGAAGGCGTCGTCGTGACTGAGATGCACCGCCATTGCATTGGCATGGGCTGCCTGATTCGCCGCGCCGGGCTGGACCGTTTGCAGCGCCGAGCACAACGCGGCGATCGGCTCCTGCGCGCGATTGGACGCCAGTACCTGACTCACGGCTGGCGCAAACACGACGAGCCACATGGCGATGAGGCCAAGCCAGGCGGTCAGACGGTTGCGGGAACGTGGAGTCATGGCGATGAGCAAGGAAACGCGGGCGATTCTAGCATTGCGCGCCGCTTTTTTCTGCCTGATCCCGGCTATAGCAGCGGATTGACGGTGTAAAACCGCTCATTTCGCGCCGTTACAATCGCGCCGCATCGCTTAATCTGCGTGCTACATGTTCGCTTTCGTGCAACATGCGCGACTCCGTGCGCGAATGCCAGACCGCAACGTAACCCGACTCATGAATCTCACGCAGACGCTTGCCTCTTCTATTACCGAACTGAACCAGCAGGCGATGGCGCTTTATTCCGCGGATCAATTCGCTGCGGCATTATCGACCGTCATGCCGGTGATCGAGCGGGACGAAAGCGCGCTGGACGACGCTACGATTCACGCAATGGCCGACGCGCTCAACCTTGCGGGCGCTTCTTCGTGCCGTCTCGGCGAGCCGGACGATGCCGAGCGTTATTGGCGCCGGTGTTTGCGCATGATGCCCGGCTACGTCGAGGTATATGAAAGCCTCGGCGCGTTGCTGAAGGCGCGTGGACGTCTGTCCGCGGCAAAGGCAATCTACCGGCAATTGATCGTTCTGCAGCCCGGCCATGCGGATGCCCACAATCAGCTAGGCGCAGTACTTTATGCACAGGGCTACCACGAGGATGCGGAAGCGTCGTACCGCAGGGCGCTCGTGCTACGCCCGGATCATGCGGAAGCGCACTATAACCACGGCGTCGTCCTGCACGCACTGCAACGCCTGGATGAGGCCGAAGCCGCTTATCGCGAGACGCTCGTCCGATTGCCGGCGCACGCGGAAGCACACAACAACCTGGGCAACGTATTGATGGACCTTGGCCGCGTCACGCAAGCGGACGCTGCTTATCGCGAGGCGCTCAGGATCAGGCCGCAGTATCCAGAGGCATTGAACAATCTTGCGGGCGCGCTCAAGGCAGCGCAGCGCCTGACCGAGGCAGAACTTGCGTGCCGGCTTGCGTTGACCATGCGGCCCGATTACGCGGAAGCCTACGTGAATCTCGGGGCCACGCTGACCGATCTGCAGCGGCTGCCCGAGGCGGAGGCGGCCTACCGCAAGGCAATCGCGCTTCGTGCCGATTACGCCGAGGCGTACTACAACCTCGGCATTACACTCTTCAAGCTCGAACGTCTGACCGAGGCCGCAGAGGCTTACCGGGAAGCGGTTCGTCTGCGGCCCGGCATCGCGCCCGCGCACAACAATCTTGGCTGCGTGTTGCGCCTGCTCGATTGTTTGCCTGAAGCTGTTGAGTGCTTCGAGCAGGCTCTATCCGTTCATCCCGATCTCGCTGAAGCGCATTACAACCTGGGCGCTACGCTCGCACAGCTGAAGCGCTGGCCCGAAGCAGAGAGTGCGTATCGTCGCGCGCTTGAATTACGTGCGGATTACGGCGAAGCGCGCTTCGGGCTAGCTACGTTGTTACTCGGCATGGGGCGTTTCGACGAAGGGTGGCGGCTATACGAATGCCGTTATCAACTAGCCGGTTTCGTGCATCGGCACTCTGCTCAGAGACTGAGTTGTCCGCAGTGGCAGGGCGACGCGCTGTCGGGGCGTTCGCTGCTCGTCTGGCAGGAAGACGGTCTCGGCGATATGCTGCAATTCAGCCGTTATTTCGCCTTGCTGAAGGCGCAGGGCGCAGCGCATATCGCGTTCGCCTGCGCGCCTGCGCTGCATAGGCTGATGGCTCGCGTAGACGGCGTTGATGCCGTACTCGACCACGACACGGCCGTCGCGCGCGCCTCCGCTTACGACTGCTGGACGAGTCTGCTGAGTGCGCCGCTGCATCTGCGCACGGCTGTCGACACCATCCCGCGACCGGTCCGGCTTGCGCTGGAACCGTCGCTCGTCGAACGGTGGCAGCCCGTTATCGACGCGCTGCCGCCGGGTCGCAGGATCGGCCTCGTATGGAAGGGCAACGCGAAGCATCATAACGACGCGAACCGCTCGATTCCGTCACTCGCTACGCTTGCGCCGCTGTGGAGCGTAGACGGCGTGAGTTTCGTGAGTCTGCAAAAGGGGCAGGGCGAGGACGAAGCACGAAATCCGCCTGCCGGTCAGCCGTTGCTTCACCTCGGCTCGATGGTGACCGATCTGGACGACAGCGCTGCGATCGTCGGCCAACTCGATCTGGTGATTTGCGTGGATACGTCGATCGCGCATCTCGCTGCGTCGCTCGGCAAACCCTGCTGGGTGATCCTGCCGGAAAAAGATGTCGACTGGCGCTGGATGCACGAGCGTAGCGATTCGCCGTGGTATCCGCACACGCTGCGGCTATTTCGTCGCGAGCGAGCGGAGGAATGGGCCGTGGTCGTCGAAAGAGTGAGGCAGGCGTGCGTGGCGCGATTCGGCGTGCGCAATTAACAAGGAGCGACGCAAGCGCGTCTCGACTCGCTGGCACTACGGCCCGGAGCCGCGACTACTTCGCTCGCTTCGGCTTTGCCTTTTTGCTGGACGTGTTCAACGCGATTGCAGCGCGAATGAGGGACTTGAACGCATCCGCATCGAGTTCTTCACCCTCATGAATGTCGATTGCGCGCCGCACGTTTCCGTCGAGGCTGGAGTTGAACAGCTTCGCCGGGTCTTCCAGCGATGCCCCCTTCGCGAAGGTCAGTTTCACGACCGACTTGTAAGACTCGCCCGTGCAGATGATTCCGTCATGCGACCACACAGGCGTGCCCATCCACTTCCATTCTTCCACCACATCCGGATCAGCCTCTTTGATGAGCTTGCGCATCGCGCTCAAGGTCGTCCCGCGCCAGTCTCCGAGGTCCGCAATTCTTTTGTCGATCAGTTCGGAGGCCGAGTGGGTTTCTGTGGAAGCGGAGCGGTTCATATCGTTCTCCTCGGCTTTCCGGTTCAAAGGCCGAACTGCTTTGCGTATTCGGTATTCAGGCGCGGCCACTCGAATTTCATTGCTTCGCCGGCAACGATGCGTCCAATCGGATCGTCGGCAAGCAAGCGATCAAGCACGTCGAGGCAGATGTGCCAGCCGGCCGCACCCATCGATATGAAGTTGCGATCGATGTTGTGCCATAGCGTGAGACGCGTGCCGTCGCCGAGCGCTTCGAGTTGCCAGCGAAGATCGTTCTCGCCCCAGCGATACTCGAGCAGGTTGGGCGCGTCGGCGCGGGTCACTTGAGTCTCGGACACTTGCGGTGTGGGCGTGCCCACCGTGGAGAGCTTGACTGGACCGACCGAGCCAAGGCTGTGGTCCGCGTCGAACGGTGCCCATTCGCGCAGGCTGGCAGGATCCGTCAGCGCTTGCCACACTTTGTCCGGCGAATGGCGCAACTCACGCACGAGGACGAGTGTCCATCTGTCTCCGTCTTTCTGAACTTTGGCTCCGGCGGCAGGACCGGGCCGGTAAGACTCGCGATTGCTCATCGTTTCTTCTCCTTGCGGGGCGGTGCGGGATGGGTCTGATCGAGATGACGCTCGAGCGCGTCGAGATGAACCGACCAGAAACGGCGAAACGGAGCGAGCCAGGCGTCGATTTCCATAAGCGGCTCGGGCTTGATCCGATACACACGCCGCTGCGCCTCGACACGCGACTCAACGAAGCCGGCGTCTCGAAGCACTCGCAAGTGCTTTGAAACAGAGGGCTGCGAGAGCTTGAGCTGTTCCTCGATATCGCCCACGGATTGCTCCGAAGAGGCAAGCAGACTGAGGATAGCGCGGCGGCTCGGCTCGGCGATGACAGCAAATGTTGAGTCCATAGTGCTTATATACCTCGCGGAGTATATAAATGTCAAGCCGCGAGGCATGACGAAACGCGGTTGCCTTACGGTGCTAGTTGCGGCCTTGCTTGCGGCTCTTTAGTACCCGCCCCGCGCGCTGACGTACGATCCCGCAGTGTTCTTATACGATGCCGCCAGATCTGCTGCCGCGCGGCTCAGCAAACCCGTGTCCGTTCCGACAGCGACAAACGTCGCGCCGGCCGCAAGATATTCTTCGGCGATCGCCCGATCCGGCGCCAGTACGCCCGCTGCCTTGCCCGCGCGCCGTACGCTTTCGATGCCGCCGCGAATCGCCTCGCGCACGCTGGCCTCGCCGGGTTGGCCGAGGAAGCCTATCGACGCACTCAGATCCGCAGGTCCGAAAAACACGCCATCCACGCCGTCGACAGCGGCAATCGCCGCCAGGTTGTTCATGCCTTCCACGGTCTCCACCTGAACCAGTACGCAGAGTTCGTCTGCGGCGCGGGTCAGGTAGTCGGGGATGCGGTTCCAGCGCGATGCGCGCGCCAATGCGCTGCCCACGCCGCGAATGCCTTGCGGCGGATAGCGCGTTGCCGCCACCGCGTCGGCCGCCTGACTTGCGGTGTCGATCATCGGCAGCAATAGCGTTTGGGCGCCGATGTCGAGCAGCTGCTTGATCAACGCGCTATCGCTTCGCACAGGACGTACCACCGGATGCGACGCATAAGCCGCGACCGCCTGCAACTGCGCGAGCGTGCTACGCACGTCGTTCGGTGCGTGCTCGTTGTCGATCAATAGCCAGTCGAAACCGGCAGTGGCGAGTAACTCGGTCACGTAGGCGTCGGCCAGTGCCGCCCACAAGCCGAATTGCGGCGTACCTTCACGCAGTGCGCGTTTGAATGTGTTCTGCGGCAGGGACATGTGCGTGCTCAAATGAAGTTCAAACCGATGCCGCCGAGCGGACCATAATCGACGTGGAAGGTGTCGCCTGCTCTGGCGGGAATCGGGCTCGTGAAAGAACCGCTCAGAATCACGTCGTTCGCATTCAGCATTTCGTCGTAAGGGGCGATCTTGTTCGCGAGCCACGCGACGCCTGTAGCCGGATGATTCAGCACGGCCGCCGCAAGGCCGCTTTCTTCGACGGCGCCGTTTTTGTAGAGCAACGCGCCGACCCAGCGAAGATCGACATCGAGCGGACGCACCGGACGCCCGCCCAGCACGATGCCCGCATTCGCCGCAAAGTCGGAAATGGTGTCGTAGACCTTGCGCGGGGCACGCGTCTCGCGGTCGAATTGCTCGATGCGCGCGTCGATGATTTCCACTGCGGGCGTCACATAAGCCGTTGCATCGAGCACGTCGAACAGCGTAACGCCCGGGCCTTTCAGGGGCCTGCTGAGCACAAACGCAAGTTCCACTTCGACGCGCGGCGCAATGAAGCGGTCCGCGCGAATGTCCTGACCGTTTTCAATAAACATGCTGTCGAGCAGCGGCGCATAGTCCGGCTCGTCGATCTGAGAAGAACGCTGCATCGCACGGGACGTGAGGCCGATCTTGCGCCCCTTGATCACATGTCCTTCGGCGAGCTTGAGGTTCACCCATTCGCGCTGGATCGCGTAACCGTCTTCGACAGTCATGTGCGGATAAGCCGCGGAAAAGTGGCGCAATTGCGTGCGTGTTTTCTCTGCGTTGTCGAGTTGTGCGGCGAGCTCGCGAATGGTTTGTTGGTCTAGCATGATGAGTTCTCTATTGAGCCGCTGTCAGTGTGTTCCGGCTCGCTACTGCGCTTTGAGCCGCGCGTGCAGGTTGTTATGCTTCCAGGTGCCTGCTTCGCTGAATTCGTTGATTTCGAGCGATAACGCTAGCCCGCTTTGTTCGAACTCATTGGCGAAGTGCTGTTTGATGAGCGCGAATAGCGCATCGCCCGTCGCCTTCTTCGTGGCATCGGAGCGGCCCGCAGCGATCTTCAGGTTTGCGTGGAGAAATGCTGCGTCGGCGCGTCCGTCTGCAATGCAATAGTGTTCACACCGCAACGCGCGGACGCGAATGCCGCCAAGCGGAAAGACACGTTGTTCGTTATCGCGCTGTTCAGCAAGACATTGAGCGAGGGTATTGCACAGGCGGCTAATACTTTCTGCGTCAGCAAGATTCGCGCTGTACTCGAGTGTTAGATGCGGCACGTCAGTCTCCTTTACGCAAGTCAGGCGGTCAGTGGAGTCACTGGAAAGATCGCATTGATCTGTCCCGTACCCGAACTGCCGAAATATGGCGTGACGACTTCCACCTTGCCGTCATAGCGGTCCCAGCCGAGCGCGCCCAGCAGCATCGCCGTATCGTGCATGCCGCCTTCGCCCCAGCATTTTTCGTTGTAAAGCGGCAGCATTTCGCAGAACGTCTTCCAGTCACCGGCTTGCCACAACTCGACAACCCTGCGGTCCATCTGTTCGAGGAACGGACTCCATACTTTATGCATGAACTGCTCGGCGGTGCCGTTGTTGGCGAAATGGTGACTCAGCGAACCGCTTGCCAGAATCGCGACCGTGCCGTCGTAACGCTCTTCGATCGCCTTGCGCACCGCGAGACCGAAGCGCGCGCTTGTATCAAGGTCATGCCACATGCACCAGCCGGCTACCGACACCGCCTTGAAGTGCTGATCGTCATTCATATAGCGCATGGGCACCAGCGTGCCGTATTCGAGTTCGAGCGTGGTCTCGCTATGCGCGCGGCTCTTCACACCCATTTCGTTGGCCACTTCGGCAATCAGATTGCCGAGGTCCACGTTGCCCGGGTAAGCGTAGGGCATGTTCTTGATGAAATGCGGTAATTCGTTGCTCGTGTAGATGCCCTCGAACTTCGGCGCGCAATTGATGTGGTACTCGCTATTAACGAGCCAATGCACGTCGAACACTACGATCGTATCCACGCCCAGTTCGCGGCAACGCCGGCCAATCTCACGATGGCCGTCGATTGCGGGCTGACGGCAACCCTTGTGCGGACCGTCGAGCTCGGACAGATATAACGACGGCACGTGTGTCACTTTTGCTGCCAGCGCGAGTTTGCCCATCGCGGTCTCCTCTTGTTTATGTCGCGAAACGCAATGCGGCTCGCGCTCGACACGTCGGCGTGTCAGACGCCCCAGCGTGGAATGTGATGCGAGCCGAGCGACACGCAAACGTTCTTCGGTTCGAGGAACACTTCATAACTCCACGTGCCGCCTTCGCGCCCCACGCCCGATGCCTTCGTGCCGCCGAACGGCTGGCGCAGGTCGCGCACGTTCTGACTGTTGACGAAGCACATGCCGGCTTCGACGGCGGCCGCCACGCGGTGCGCGCGCCCCGTGTTCTCCGTCCAGATGTAGCTCGACAGACCGTATGAAATGTCGTTAGCGAGTCTGATCGCATCGGCTTCGTCGTCGAATGGGATCAGGCACGCAACGGGGCCAAAGATCTCTTCCTGCGCAATACGCATGCGGTTGTCGACATCGACGAATACCGTGGGCATTACGAAGTTGCCATGACGCATGGAGTGGGGCAACCCGGGCATGTCGAGGCCGCCGCAGGCAAGCGTTGCGCCTTCTTTCGGTCCGAGTTCGATATAGCTGCGCACTTTCGCCAGGTGCCCCTGGCTGATCATCGGTCCGATAATCGTGCTGTCGGCAAGCGGATCGCCAACCGTGAGACGCTTCGCGCGTTCGATAAAGCGTTCAGCGAATTTCGCGTAAATCGACTTTTGTACGAGGATCCGCGAGCCGGCCGTACAGCGTTCGCCGTTGTTCGAGAAGATCATGAATACGGCAGCATCGAGAGCGCGTTCGAAATCGGCGTCGTCGAAAATGACGAACGGCGACTTTCCGCCGAGTTCCATTGAAAACTTCTTGAGTCCGGCGCTCTGCACAATCCGGTTGCCCGTCGCAGTCGATCCGGTAAAGGACACCGCGTGCACGTCCGGATGCGCGACGAGCGGCTCGCCCGTTTCTTTGCCGAAACCATGCACGACGTTCAACACGCCTGCTGGGATTCCCGCTTCCAGAGCGAGATTGCCGAGCATCGACGCGGTAAGCGGCGACAGCTCGCTCATCTTCAGAACTGCGGTATTGCCGAACGCGAGACAGGGCGCGACCTTCCATGTCGCCGTCATGAACGGTACATTCCACGGTGAAATGAGCGCGCACACGCCGACCGGATGAAAAAGCGTGTAGTTCAGATGCGTGTCGGTAGGGTACGTGTGGCCGTCCACGCGTGTGCACATCTCGGCGAAATAGCTGAAGTTGTCGGCCGCGCGCGGCACGAGTTGCTTGCGCGTCTGTGAAATGGTCTGGCCTGTGTCCTTCGTTTCGGTTTCCGATATCTCGGGCACGTTCTTCGCGATCAGTTCGCCGAGCTTGCGAATCAGCTTTGCGCGTTCCGCAGCGGGCTTGCCTGCCCATGCGGGGAATGCTTCCTTTGCGGCTCGAACCGCGGCATCGACTTCCGCCTCTGTGCCACGGGCCACTTCCGCAAGTACTTCTTGCGTCGCCGGATTGACCGTTTCGAAGTAGTCTTTCGCGCCGCCAGCTTTGCCGTTGATCAAATGTTCGATTCGCATTGCGTTGTCCTTTGCTTTTTTCTGGCGGTCAGGCGCGGCCGAAGTCCGCGTCGGATGCAATCGTATTGACGAGACGGCCAAGGCCGTCTATCTCGCACACCACTTCGTCTCCCGCGTTCACATTGACAATACCCTCGGGCGTACCTGTGAGGATCACGTCGCCGGGTGCGAGCGTCATGAAGCTGCTGAGATATTCGATCAACGCGGGAATATCGGTCACGAGATCGCGCGTATTGCCGCGCTGTTGCAGCGTGCCGTTGACGAACGTACGCAACTCCAGTTGCGTGACGTCTTCAATGTCGGTGGCGTCGACGAACCAAGGGCCGAGCACCGTGCCGCCGTCGCGATTCTTCACGCGCAGGTTGGGGCGGTAATAGTTTTCGAGGTAGTCGCGGATCGCGTAGTCGTTGGCGATCGTATAGCCGGCAACGTGCCGCATTGCATTGTCGCGCGTCACATGGCGCGCTCCCTGGCCTATTACGACAGCGAGCTCGCACTCGTAGTGCATGAAGGCGACGTCGGCCGGGCGGCGCGTAAAGCCCCGATGACCGAGAACCGTGCCCGGTCCCTTGAGGAAAACGAGCGGCTCTTCCTGCTTGTTGAATTGCAACTCTTTCGCGTGCTCGGCGTAATTCAAGCCGAGCGCGAAGATGGTGCCGACTTCAATGGGCGCGAGCCAGACGACCTGATCTTCGCGACACACGCGGCCGTCTGCAAGCAGCACGCCTTGTGGATGCGGATAGGCTTCGTGAATCGCTCCGGCGTATGCAACACGGCCGCGCATCATGGCTGTTCTCCGTCTAATTCTTTTGGGCCGATGAACGACACGTAAAGCGGCGGCAGCGCGCCGATCGAAAGGGTCGCCGCGTCGCCGACGTGGGCAATGGGCGAGCCATGCGGAACGCCGAGCGTGATGACGTCGCCCGCCGCGAGCGTCATGAATTCGGTGACGTCGGCAAGCAGTCGCGCCACACCGCGTACCGACGAAGCGGTACTGGCCGCGATAGCACCGGCACCGTTCAACGACACCGCGATGGCCAGATCGTCGGGATTCGCAACATGGCGCGCCGCAACAACCGCGGGTCCGACCACACAGAAGCCGTCGCGGGCGCGAAAGCGCACCGACGGTCGATAGACACTCGCATGCGGCACGCTGAGATCGGCCACGACCGTATAGCCCGCGATGTAATCGAACGCGCGCTCCACGCTAACCTGCGTTGCGGTGCGCCCAATCACGATGCCCAGCGACGCGCCTATTTCTACGCCCAGTGTGTCGTCGGGTATGACGATTTGCGCGCGATGCCCCGCGAGCGTGTTGCGCGGCTTCAGATAAAGAACCGGCGCTTTCGGCGGTGATTTGTACGGCGCTGCGTGCATTGCATCGCCTAGCGCCTCTAGCGCCGCACGGTCATTGAGCAATGTTCCGTAAATCGCGCCGCTAACCGGCGGACGGCAGGCGACGCCGCGCGCAAGTATCGCCGCTGCGGCTTGCGCGTCGACATCCCGAGGCAGCGCGTCGCCTTCAGGGTGCAACAGATGATCGGCAAGTACAAACATGACCTGACAGTGCCCTTGGATAGATACTTGGCATAAACACTAACATGTTAGTAGTATTGCGCTTGATATGATCCAGGGTCAATAGCCAGTCGGCTGATCGCGGGTTTTCCCTTAAGCTTCGACGGCTGCTTCCAACCATCGTCCACTATGTCTTCGTCCGCTTCCACACGAGTTTTGCACCGCAATCTGCCGATGCTATTGCTGCGCGCCCGAGAAAAAATGATGGAGCGTTTTCGCCCATTGATTACCGCGCATGGTTTGACTGAGCAGCAATGGCGCGTGATTCGCGCGCTCAACGAGCACGGCCCGATGGAGCCGCGCCATATCTCCGACATCTGCACGATTTCGAGCCCGAGCATGGCAGGCGTGCTCGCACGCATGGAGAGCATGGAACTGGTGACGAAGGAGCGTTTCGCGGAAGATCAGCGCCGCGTGCTCGTGTCGCTAACCGACACGAGCGTCGAGCTGGTGCGCGTGATCTCCAAGGACCTGGAGGCGCACTATCGGGAGCTGGAGCGCAAGGTGGGGCCGGAGATCGTCGAGCGGGTTTATCGCGCCGTGGACGATCTGCTGGCCGGTCTGGAGGAAGAAGACGACTGAGCGGGGCACGCGGCGTTGCTTACCAGCCCTGAAAACGCATCCAGGGCGTGCTGTGGCCGTCTGGCGCAACGGCGTAGTACTCGGGGAACTGCGCGCCCGTCGCGCACGCATGGTTGGGCAGAATGCGCAGTTTCATGCCGAGCGGAAAGCGTTGCGTAATGTCGCCGTTAGCTTCGTGCGCGTCTTCTTCGATCGGTGAAAGAATGCCGTGTTCCTGGTTCGCGCCGCTCACCACATAGCCGGCAAGCGGCGTGCCGTTGAGCAGACACGGCTGACCATAGCCGAAATCGTGCGCCTGCTTCGACGTGCCGCGATCGCGGCTAAAAGCCATCCATCCGGCGTCGAGTATGGCCCAGCCTTTCTCGGGCTGATGACCGATAACAGTGGCCAGCACGCTCAGCGCAATGTCCTCGAGCGCACAAACGCCGACGTTGTGCATGACGAGATCGAAGAATACATAGACGCCCGCCCGCACCTCGGTCACGCCATCCAGCTGTGTGGCCGCGAGCGCCGTGGGCGTGGAGCCGACACTGACCTGCGGGCAAGGAATGCCGGCCTCGCGCAAGCGCTGCGCCGCGCGAACACAGCCGGCGCGCTCCTGTTCCGCCAGCGCGGCAAGCGCTTCTGGCGTGTCGAGTTCGTAACTGGAGCCCGCGTGCGTCATGACACCGCCGACCGTCATGCCGTTCTCGTGCAGAATCCGGCCGACCTCGAGCAAGCTCTCGTGCTCCGGCGTGATGCCGGAGCGGTGCCCGTCGGTGTCTACTTCGATCCATACCTCGAACGTTGCGCCGTGTTGATCGCCGAACGCGGCGATGGCCGCTGCCGCGGTCGGGTTGTCCACCACCAGCTTGAGATTGCAGCCCTGGCGGCGCAGCGCCAAGGCTCGCGGCAGTTTCGAAGGCGCGATGCTGACTGCGTAAAGAATGTCATTCACGCCGGCCGCATGGAACGCTTCGGCTTCCTTTAGCGTGGAGACAGTGATGCCGCGCGCGCCGGCCGCAATTTGCGCCCGCACGACGTCGATACATTTGGTGGTCTTTACATGCGGACGGAACGCGACGCCGAGCGTGTTCATATGCGCCTGCATACGCGCAATGTTCTTTTGCATCCGGCCGATGTCGATCAGGGCCGCGGGCGTTTCGATCTGTTCGAGTTTCATGCTTTCACCGGGAAATGGGCGGGATTTGGAGGATACGGCTCAAGCCCGTGGGAGCGGGACACCAGGCGCCAATTATAAAGTCGGCATGCGGCGCGAAACTTCAACGGATCGAATTCATAGATTCAGTCTGGCTTAATGCGAGATTCGCCACGGCGGCAGTGGCCGGAATCTTGCCTGCAAGTGCTGCATGAAAGTTCGTGTACGCGCGGGCAAGCCAGCACGTTGATGGGTGAGCGCGATGACGTTCGCGTCCGGAGTTTTCCACGCGGGCAGCAGGCGCACGAGCCTTCCTTTCGCGATGTCGTCCGCTACGTCCCATTCGGAGCGCAGGATCACGCCGCGGCCTTCGCATGCCCAATGACGGATCACGTCGCCGTCGTTGCAGCTCAAGTGCGATGAAACGCGTACGCTACGGCGCGTGCGGCCTCGGCTGAACTGCCAGAGGGTGACGTCTTCGTTATTCTCACGAAGCACGATACAGGGCATCCCGGCGAGGTCGTTGGGCGATTCGGGCGCGCCGATACGCTTGACGAGCGCGGGCGCCGCGCATACGAAGCGCGCGTTCGGGGCGATCGTGTAACCCACGCGGTTGGATATCGGCAGGTCGCCGATATGCACGACGATGTCGAAGCGTTCAGCCGTTTCCATGAGCGGCTGGTCCGACAGCGTCAACGCGACGTCGATATCCGGATGCTGCTGCTGAAAGTCGGCAATCGCGGGCGCCACGTAACGCCGCCCGAAACCGAGCGGCGCGTTGACTTTCAATGTGCCGATCAGGCCGCCGCGGCGCGTCTGCAGATCTTCGAATAGTGTATCGAACTGCTGAACCAGTTCCGCGCCGCGCTCGCAGAGCAGCGTACCTTCTTCGGTAAATTGAAGGCGGCGCGCGCTGCGATTGAGCAGTTGAGCACCGAGCTTCTTCTCCAGTTGTTGCAGACGCTGCGTAATTGCCGAAGGTGACAGCCCCAACTTTCGCGCCGCGGCGACGAGGCTGCCGCTTTCGCGTATGGTCAGCAGGAAGCGTATATCGGCGGAATCGTTCATGAAGGTGCTGTTTTCAGTCCTGGACCCTGGAGCTTAATGCGTTTGTCCGCACGCTTCCAGTGGCGGTGCAGGATGAAAGGTAAAGTGGTGCTTCTGTAACGCAGACGACAGCTCTAAACGCTACAGTATGCGCAGATGATCCCCTATCGCTTCCACCAAAAGAGAACACCGATGCCGTTGTCACATGAGGTCGACGCCGCGCCGAAAAGTGCCCTGAAACAGGGCGTATTTTTGCACACCGGGTGGCGGAGCGCAGGCACCTGGGTGTGGTCCCGTCTTCGGGCGCTCAACGTTGTAACCGCCTTTTACGAGCCGCTCAGCAACGTACTGGCTGATTTGAGTCTCCCAGATGTCGCCGCAAGCCGTCCCACGCTGACCTCTGGACATCCGCCGCTCGATGCCCCTTACTTCGACGAGTACACGCCCTTTCTGCAAGAAGGCGAGCGCGGCGTGGCCGGCTACAGCAGGCAATTCAGCATTGACCGTTTTGGTGACTTGCCGGATGCCGGATTCCACGCGCTGCACGCGTATTTACGCAACTTGTGCGAGCACTCGACGCGGCAAGGCAGCGTGCCGGTCTTCAAGTTCTGCCGGTCATCAGGAAGGTTGCCGTGGCTCAGACACGCCTTTCCCGATGCAATGCATGTCGGTGTGTTGCGCAATCCCGCTTCGCAATTTGCTTCTGGCTGGCTCCTCAACCAGCAGTGGCGTAATCCGTTTTTTGTGGCCGCGCCTTTTCGCGTGCTCGGATTGAATCGTGCGGAACCCGTGGTGAAGCAGGTTATCGACATGTGCGATGTGAAGTTGCCGCCCGCCATGCCGGCTTCCGACGACGCCTACGCCATGGCCTGCGAACAGTACGCACGCAGCGCGGAAGGCAATAATGCATACCGCGCATTCGTCGCGCTGTGGATTCTTTGCGCGTGGCGAATGGGGCAAGGAGTCGATCTGCTCATCGACATGGACCAGCTTGGGCAGTCGCGCGAATACGCAGCTCGTCTGCGAGCGAGCTTCGAGGCGCAGAGCGGCTTGTCGCCCGATTTCAGCGGCGCGCGCGATCTGGTCGAGGAAACGCGACGCAACGCGGCGCGCATCGGCGCGATAGACGGCGGGTCGATGCGCGCGGTACATTCCGCAGCGCTAAAATTTCTCAAGGCGCAAAGCGGTATGGAAGCAGCCTTCATCGAACGAGTGCGCGAGCAAATGGTCCTCGCTAACGAGTTGACTGCGCAATGGCGCTAAACGCGGATTGTTCTTCTGCCTAAGAAGCCACGGCCTTTTTCGATTCCGCCATTGTTTCTGCCCTCAGCCGGTCGTAGCTGGTCTTGTCGAGCGGCACCGCGCCCGGCTGGCCCAGATCGGACAGTTTGACCCGGTAGTTCTCCCGCGCGCTCCATGCGGTCACCGCCGCGATGATCGTGATGCCGAACGTTATCGCTCCGATCGTGAGCGGAACATTGTGCGATCCCGGCGGCGCGACATACGCAAATAGTGCGGGCAGCAGCGCCGTAATCGTCGTCCCGATGTTCTGCCCGATCGCCATCGCGGAGACGCGCGAGCGGGTTGGAAACAGTTCTGGATAGAAACTAGGGAATGTGGCGTTATAGCCCTGGTAGACGATGCCCCACATCAGGATCGACATGACGATCGCGAGCGCTACGTTGTGGATACTGATCGCATAGAGGTACGCAAAAGAGAGAAGCCCCGCGCCGAGTGCGCCGACAATGATCGGCAGGCGTCGCCCGATCCGGTCCGACAGATTGCCCACGTACGGGATCACGAGCACGGCCACAATGTTGCCGATCACCGGAATCCATAGATAGACGCTTTTCGAAAAGCCGATACCGTACGCGGCCTGCACCGCATAGGCAGCGCCGAAAATCGTCGCAACCACGGGAATCACGTTCATCAGCGAGCAGCCCACCACACGCAGCATGTCGACCCAGTTGTAGCGGAACGCCTCGGCAATCGGCGACTTCGGCACGCCGCCGCTCGCGTCTTCTTTAGCGAAAGCGGGAGTTTCCTCGACCTCGCGCCGGATGATATAGCCAGCCACGAGCACCACGGCACTCAGTAGAAATGGAATACGCCAGCCCCACGAATTGAACGAACTCTCCTCCATGAAATAGGCGAGCGGCAGAAACACGGCAGCAGCGAGAATCTGTCCGGCCTGCACGCCTTGCAGCGTGAAACTGGCGTAATAGCCGCGTCGTCCAAATGGCGCATGTTCGAGAATCATCGAGCTCGCGCCCGAGATCTCGCCGGCGACCGCAAAGCCCTGAATCAGACGAAGCACGACGAGCAGCGCCGGTGCAAGCAAGCCGACATGCTGATAGGTGGGCAGGAAGCCCACGGCCATCGTCGAAAAGCCCATCAGGAACATGCAGAGCAGCAGAACGTTCTTGCGGCCATGCGTGTCGCCCCAATGTCCGAGCACGAACGCGCCGATTGGCCGTGCGACATAACCCACACCGTAAGTCGCCAGTGAGGCGACGATCGCGATCTTTGGATTGCCGGACGGAAAAAACAGCTGAGGAAAGATCAGCGCCGCTGCCTGCGCGTAAATGAAGAAATCGTAGTATTCGAGTGCCGAGCCGATCCAGCCACTGGCGGTTGCCTTGCGCGCCTGCCCGCGATGCTTGCGGTCATCCACCGATACATTCGTTGTCATGTTGCGCCTCCTCACCTGATTTTTGGGTGACCAGCTTCTGCGGCTGCCTCATTTGGCGTCGGGCGCGCCAACTATGCAAGCCAGGATTTGTACGACGGGGCCAAGTTCGCGGCAAGTGCATGCTGCGATGCCGCAGAACGCAAAACGCCGCCGGTCACGCGCAGTGCGCCCAGCACAGTTGCCGCGCAAAAAACAATACAGTGAGGCGCGGTTCTGTTTTGCTGTATCGGGAATATGCGACGCAGCGTGGATACAGTTGACGGACTCCAATCCGTCTGTCCGCCCGGTCCGTATGCCGCGGCACATCCCGAATCCGAGGTAATCAATGAACGCAGCAAACGAACAAGCGAAACTTTCGGTGCAGCAGATCGGCCACTATATCGGCGGGGTTGCGGTCGACCCTGCCAGCGGCCGCTTCAAGGAAGTGTTCAATCCCGCGACGGGTCAGGTGACAGGGGCGGTCGCGCTTGCGTCGATCGAGGAAGTGGATGCTGCAGTGCAATCCGCGAAAGCCGCCTTCGCCGCGTGGAGCGAAACCGCGCCGCTCAAGCGCGCACGCATCCTGTTCAAGTTCAAAGAACTGCTCAACAAGCACCACGACGAACTCGCGATGCTCATTACGCGCGAGCACGGCAAGGTGTTCACGGACGCGCAAGGGGAGGTCGTGCGTGGCATCGAAGTGGTCGAATTCGCGTGCGGCATTCCGAATCTGCTGAAGACCAATTTCACCGACCAGATCGGCGGCGGCATCGACAACTGGAATCTGCGTCAGCCGCTCGGCGTGGTCGCGGGCATCACGCCGTTCAATTTCCCGGTCATGGTGCCCATGTGGATGTTCCCCGTGGCGCTGGCTTGCGGCAACACCTTCGTGCTGAAACCGTCGGAACGCGATCCTTCGGCGTCGCTGCGCATTGCGGACTTGTTGAAAGAAGCCGGTTTGCCGGACGGCGTGTTCAATGTGGTCAACGGCGACAAGGTGGCCGTCGATGCACTCATCGAACATCCGGACGTCGCCGCACTGTCGTTCGTCGGTTCGACTCCGATCGCCGAGTACATCCATACGGAGGCGTCGAAGCGCGGCAAGCGTGTGCAGGCTCTCGGCGGCGCCAAGAATCACCTCGTGGTGATGCCCGACGCCGATCTCGACCAGGCCGTGGACGCGCTGATCGGCGCGGCATACGGATCAGCCGGCGAGCGTTGCATGGCAATTTCGGTGGCGGTGGCAGTGGGTAACGTCGCCGACAAGCTGATCGAAAAGCTGGTGCCGCGCGTCAAGTCGCTCGTGATCAAAAACGGCGAGAACCTCGACGCTGAAATGGGCCCGCTCGTGACCGCCGAGCACAAGGCAAAAGTCGCGGGCTATATCGCATCGGGCGAAGAAGAGGGCGCGACGCTCATCGTGGACGGCCGTGCGCATCCGGTCGCGAACGAAGCAGGCTTCTTCATTGGCGGAACGCTGTTCGACAATGTCGGCACGCAAATGAAGATCTATAAGGAAGAGATCTTCGGGCCAGTGCTTGCCGTGGTGCGGGTGCCCGATTTCGCCAGCGCGGTGGAACTCATCAACGCGCATGAGTTTGGTAACGGCGTGTCGCTCTTTACGTCGGACGGCGGCGTAGCGCGCGCTTTCGGCAGGCAAATTCAGGTGGGTATGGTCGGCATCAATGTGCCCATTCCGGTGCCAATGGCGTGGCACTCGTTCGGTGGGTGGAAGAGGTCGCTATTCGGCGATCATCACGCGTATGGCGAAGAAGGCGTGCGCTTCTATACACGTTACAAGAGCATCATGCAGCGCTGGCCGGACAGCATCGCAAAGGGTGCCGAGTTCACGATGCCGGTCGCGAAGTAACTCGCGCTACACACCTGATGAAGACTCTTCTTCAGCTTCATCCAGGACGGCGTTTTGTACGGCTATCGCGGGGCTCACATAAGGCGGCGCCTGGCGTGGCTCGTCAATGCTGTAGTGCAGACGTCCCGCGTCGACATACACGCGAAAGCCCCTGTATTTGACGAGGTAAAGCAAGCCCACGAGCGCGGCGGCGAAGCCCGACGCCGCGCCCACGCCGAGTGCCCAGCGCGGGCCGAAACGGTCTGCGACCCAGCCGACCACGGGCGCGCCAAGCGGAGTGCCCCCGAGCGCAATGGCGAGCAGGATCGCGATCACGCGGCCACGCATGGCCGGCTCCGTGGAGAGTTGCACGAGACTGTTGGTGGACGTGTTGAAGGTTTGCGTCGACACGCCGATGAAGGCGAGCATCACGCCAAAGAGCACATAGTTCGGCATCAACGAAGCTGCCGTGCAGCCCACACCGAAGACTGCCGCGGCGCCGAGCAGCAACGCCATGCGCGGTTGCGCGCGGCGCGCGGCAAGCAGCGCGCCGGTGACGGAACCGATCGCCATGGTCGAACTCAACACGCCGTATTCGCCCGCGCCCGCATGAAATGCGGTGACGGACATCGTCGAAATAAAAATAGGGAAGTTAAGTCCGAACGTGCCGATCAGGAACTGCATGAGCAGCGCCGCCTTCAGATCGGGGCGCTTCCATACATAGCGGAAACCTTCCACGAAGCTGCCGCGCGAGCGCATTGCACGAGGCTTTGCATGGAGCTCGCGAGCGCGCAACATGCGCAACGCGCCGAGTACGGCGATAAACGAGAGCGCGTTGATCAGAAACACCCAGCCCGTTCCGACCGACGCGATCAGCAGCCCCGCCACCGCCGGACCAATCATTCGCGCAGCATTGAACGACGTGGAATTCAGCGCGACCGCATTGGAAAGATCGCTTTCGCCGACGAGGTCCGACACGAAAGTCTGACGCGCGGGCGAATCGAATGCGGTTACGCAGCCGAGCAGTCCTGCGAAAACGTAGACCTGCCAGAGTTGCACGAGACCGGTGATCGTAAGCAGCCCAAGGCCAAGCGCGAGACTGCCCATGGCCGCCTGCGTGACGAACAGGAGCTTGCGACGGTCGAAATGATCGGCCGCATAGCCGGTGAGCGGCAGCAAAAGCATTTGCGGCCCGAACTGCAGCGACATCACGATACCCACGGAAGTCGCATTGTGTTGCGTAAGCTCCGTGAGGACAAGCCAGTCCTGCGCGGTGCGCTGCATCCATGTACCGACATTGGAAACGATCGCACCACTCGCCCACACACGGTAATTGAAGTTGCGCAGCGAACGGAACGTACTGCTCACCGGAATTTATCTCCTACGAATGTTTGGATGGTGTCTGGCCTGCAGCGCATACTCATGCGCGCGTTTGTTCGAGCATGTCGAGCACTTCCTGCGTGGTGCCCGTTTCGCCGAGCCGCGGGAAGATTCGCGTGAGGCTGTTCGTGTGAGCGTCCAGGTGCAGGTCGGTCATCGCGTCGACAGCAAACGCGATGTTCAGACCTAGCTCGTGTGCGAAACGCGCGGTTGATTCAACGCCGACGCTGGTCGCCACACCCGCCAGCACGATTTGCGTCACGCCTTGCTCGCGCAGATACGCTTCGAGATCAGTATTCGTGAACGCGCCCCACGTGCGTTTCGTCACCAGATGATCTGACTCCTGCCGGTTCAGTTCGGGAACGAGATCGGCAAATCCCGCGGGGAAATTGCCGGTAGGACGCGCCTGCTCCGCGCGACCCGGCGCGCCGCCCGCCACGTTCACGAGTACGACGGGCAGGCCGTGGCGGCGAAACGCGTGGGCCAATTGGGCTGCGCGCGCGACCACTTCAACCGTGGGATGAGCGGTGGGCATTGCGACGATGCCTTGCTGTAAGTCGATCACCACCAGTGCGGTCTTTGCGTCGAGCGTGGTCAGTGCCATGTGAGCTCCAGTTCTGGTTTGCGTGAGAATTACGATTCGGTCAGGCGTTTGAGCAATTCGACGCCAGCGGCAAGTTGCTGCTGCTCGGCTGCCGAAAAGCGCGTCTGGATAGTGCGAAACAGCCAGTCTTCGCGTGCGGCGCGACTTGCCTTGATCTTCTTGCGGAAGGCGGGCGTGAGCGAAAGAACGGTTTGCCGGCCGTCGTTCGGATCGGGGGCGCCGCTCACGAGGCCTGCGGCTTTCAAAACAGAAAGCGTCTCGCCCATGGATTGCGGACGCATGCCCTGGGTGCGCGCGAGTTCGGTGACCGTTGCGGGGCCGTCGCGCTCAAGCAGGCCGAGAACCTGTATCTGCGAAGGAGTGAAGTCGCCCAGATGCGCCTCTTCGCGCAGACGGCGACGCAGCTTGCCGGTCAGCACCCGCAGATCTTCGGCGAGTGTGTGAAGCGAATCGGAGTCGAGCGGCGGATCGTTCTTGCCCATGTGTGCCAGCAGAAAGCCAGACGGATATATGAAGGTAACCTGTGTAGGCTACCTTCATATATGGCGCGGGTCAAGTGGACCGTCAGTCTCTCAAGCGGTTGGCACACGGTGCGGCCGCGGCGCGACCGGTGTTCTGCTACGCGTGTCTTTCTGTTCTTCTTCCGCGCGAATGATCGCGAGCAATTGTTCGAGCCGCATCGGACGGCCCGTCAGGAAGCCTTGAACCACATCGCAGCGCGCGTCGCAAAGCCATTCGAGTTGCGCGGGATACTCGACGCCTTCCGCGACGACCAGCAGGCCGAAGCTATGCGCCATCGAAATAATCGCGGTGACGATGGGCTGACCGCCATTGGGCAATGGACAGATGAAACTGCGGTCGATCTTGATGCTGTGCACGGGAAAAGACTGCAGGTATGACAGCGACGAGTAGCCTGTGCCGAAGTCGTCGAGCGACAGGCGCACGCCGGCGGCGCGCAACTCCTGCATTGCCTGAATGCCCACCGACATATTGGACATCAACTGGCTCTCGGTCAGTTCGAGTTCGAGCAGCGAAGCGGGCAAGCCGCTTTTCTTCAGCGCGGTGCAGACTTCGTCTGTGAAGCCCTCGGTTCGCAGTTGGCGTGCGGAAATGTTCACGGCCACATGCACGCCTGCATTCGTGCCGGCGTTCCAGTTCGCGGCGTCGCGGCAAGCGCGCCACAAGACCCAGCGGCCAAGCGCGACGATCAGATCGCTGTTTTCGGCAATCGGAACGAATTCGGCCGGCAAAATGGGGCCTTCCGTCGGATGCGTCCAGCGGACCAGCGCCTCCGCGCCGAGCAGGCGGCCGGAAAGGCAGTCGAATTGCGGCTGATAGACAATGTCGAGCCCGTCCTGTTCGAGCGCCTTGCGCAGTTCGGCTTCGATACGCGCGCGCCGTTGCGCCTCGGCTGTCATCTCGCTCTGAAACTCGACGGCAATGCTCTTGCCCCTGCTTTTCGCCGAATACAGCGCAATGTCCGCATTGCTCACCAGCTCCGCGATTTCGGCGGTGTCCTCGGGATAGACGCTGAACCCTACGCTTGCCGATACGGCCGACTCAATACCGTGCAGAACAAATGGGCGTGACAGGTTGCGTGCGACGCGGCCCGCAGTCGCGCGTGCGCGAACCCGGCTTGCATCGGGCCCGAGCACGATAGCGAATTCGTCGCCGCCGATTCGGCTCACCAGGTCGTGAGGCCGGACGACGTTGCGCAACGCCTCGGCGACCTGCTTGAGCAGTTCATCGCCCGCGCCATGGCCCAGTGTATCGTTGACGGTCTTGAAGTTGTCGAGGTCCACCATCATCAGCGCGACGCGTTTGTTGGCGGCGCTTGCCTTGTGCAGGCGCATCTTCAGTTCATCGTAGAACGCGCGGCGGTTAGGCAGGTCCGTCAGCGGATCGGTCGAAGCAAGATATTCGAGGTCTTTCTCCGCGCGCGACACACGCTCGCGCATACGCTTCATGACGAGCGATGCGATCCATACCGAACACAGCGACGCGCCAATGAGAAAGCAGCCGTACTGGGCAAGCTGCATTTTTATCGCGTCGGTTGCTGCTACGACGACGATGCTGCCGAGCAACCGGTCGTTATGAATGATGGGCGCCGCGACGAAGATGTCTTCGAGTGAAAGACGGCGCGAGTTGCCCACGTTCTCGAGCGTGCCTTCTTCGTAGTCAGCGCGGCGGAGCCCGGGGCGCGCATAGCGCACGAAGAGTTCTCCATCTGGCGTATAGACGGTTGCGCTCTCGACATGCGGAACCTTGCGAAGCGAGCCGAGTATTTCGGCCGTCGCCTCGCGGTCGCCGAACATGGCCGAGGCGGTCAGATTTTCTGCGAGCACCGATGCCTGCATGCTGACGTCGTCGGTCAGCGACGCGCGCAGCGAAAGCGCCTGATAGATCAGCAGCACGACACTCGAAATGAGCAGCGCGATCGCCACGCCGACCAGGTTCACATGCTCGCGTGGCCATGCAAGCCGTGACCATGCGGAGAAACTTTTCATAGAACCGTCCTCGCGAGGCGCATGAGTTTCGAACTGAGCGTGATGTGCCGGCGTGAAGCCTCGCTAACGTTGATATCGAACTTCAGATGATCGCCGTCGCGCACGAGGCGAATCACCCAGCCCTGCTCGGTGGTGTCGACCTCGCTCACGATCACGACGGGCGCGTCGGATGTCAGCAGCGCCTTGACTGCCGCGCTCAATGGAGTGCTTCCGGTTAACACGACGAGGTGGCAGTCGGCGGCTTTTTCCGTGCGAGGCAGCGGCCGAACGCGCCATCCCTGTTTGCCCGAACGCTTGCCGTCGAGCTTGGCGAGTGCCTGACCGAGCGGGCTCTCCTGATCCACGCATACCGAGAGCAGGTTGTCCGCCGAACGTCCCGCTGGCCAGTCGGTGAACTGCGCGAAGTTGAAGATGTAGGCCGCCTCGAGCGCGGACAGGTCCACCTGCGCATCGACTGATGTCTGCACGATCAGCGGCGACGCGAACACGAAACACGCCGCTATGGTCCTGATGCGAACGCGATTCATGTCAGAACCCGTAGACGGCCTTGAACACGAAGGTCCGGCTTTGCTGCGCAACTGTCTCCTGGGTGAAGCCCGGACCCACTGGGTCGGCGTACCGTTTATCGGTCAGGTTATAGATGGAAAACGACAGGTCCGCACCGCGAATCAGCCGGCGCGAACTTAGCGTCACGTTCGCGAGGCAGAAACCGCCGGTTTCGCCGACCGCGGCCAGTCGCGTGGACGTGCATTGCACTTCGAGTCCCGATACCAACGCATTCGCGAAGAAGGGCACAGCGACATTGGCCTTCGCGAGATGCTTCGGCGAATTCTGGAGTGCGGCCCCGGTGTTGGAGTCGTGAGCTATCTGGTACGAATAGCTGGCGCGCACCCGCGTGCCTGCCATTTGCTGCTCATAGGCGAGTTCCGCGCCTCGCGCGGTGGCGCGATCGACGTTGCGGAAGATATAAAGACCGGCGCTCTGCTGTGTCGTCGAGATCAGCTCGCGCGCGTTGTACTGGAACAGCGAGAGTGTCGCGCGGGCCATCGCGGACACGGCTCTTTCATATACGAGTTCGGTCGTCGCGATGTGCTCTGCCTTCAGCGATGAATTACCCAACTGGCCGTCGGCGCCGCCTACCGCGTAGTACATCTCGTATGCGTTCGGCGCGCGATAGGCCTCGCCGTACAGCAGCTTGAACGTATCGCGCGGAGTCAGCTTGTAGATGAGCCCGATGCGCGGACTCAGGTTGCCGCCCGAGGCCGTTTGCTGGTCGTAACGCAAGCCCGCATTCAGCGTGAAATTCGCGGGCAACGTGATTTCGTCTTCGATATAGACACCGGCGCGGTTGCCGCTGTGATGGTCGTCGAGCAATTGCGCATACGGGTCGACGTTGTAGTTGTACTGGTTCAGGCGCGCGTCTCGGGTGAAGTCCGTACCGATCACGATTCGATGTTTGTCGATCGACGACACGGTCGCGTGCACGTCGGCGCCGTACCAGAGCGCGTGGCTGCCGTCGACATTGGCCACATACGGTTGCGGACCGTAGACCGACGGCATCCGGTAGTCGTAGCGGCCCCAGTACACCTGCGATGCCAGCGTGACGCCGTCGGCAAGCAAATGCTGGTACGAGAGATCCAGATAGCTTCGTGTGTCCGTCACGCTGAAAGGCGCATTGAACACCGCGCCGTACGGCGCATCGGGCACGCCCTTCGTGCGGTTTCCGTAAATGAACGTGAGGCGGAAATCGCCATACGCGGCCTTGCCGAGGAAGTTCTGCGCGCGGTCGTAGTCGAGCCGGTTGGCGACGCCGTTGTTCTGCTCGGGCGTGTCGAATGCCGGGTAGTACAGATCCTGACCGCTGCGTCCATACGACGTCGCGGAAACAAGAATGTCGGCACCGTGCGCACCATGCCAGCCGTATGACGCACGCGCCTTTTTCTCGCCGAAGCTCCCCACCGCGACGGCGGCTTCCGCGCCCGCCAGATCGCTGCCGGTTTTGGTGATCACGTTGATCACGCCGAAAAGCGCGTTCGCGCCGTACATAGCCGAACCGGGGCCCGGCACATACTCGATGCGCTTCACAAGATCCATGTCGAGCGGGAAGTCCGTGCCGATGGGCGCCTGACCGTATACGCCGTCGTTCGTACGCATGCCGTCGATCAGCAGCAGAAACCGGCTGTTGTAATCGCCAGGACGCTGAAAGCCGCGAGAGCCGAGGTATTCATATGAGCGGTCATTTGTCACATACAGGCCCGGCAACGACGCGAGCGCGTCGGCAAGCGTGCGCCAGCCGAACTGACTGATGTCTTCGGCGGTAAGAACGACCACGGCGGCCGGTGCGTCGGTAACCGACTGATCGAAACGTGACGCCGTGCTGACAGTGACCTGCATCAGCGCCTCCAATGGCATCGCCGCCAACTCCTCTGTGTCCGGGGTCGAAGCTGCGCTCGCGCGCGGCTCGTTACCGGCGACAGCTGCCGGCGAACAGAGCGTTGCCAATCCCGCGACAGAGCAAGCGACCAGGCGTTGAGAAAGGAAAAAAGAAGCGCGCGTAGTTGGAACCATGACAGCCGGTAAATCGGGAACGCTCCTTCAAAGTGGATCGTCACCTGTTTGTTATCGGCGCGGGGAAGGGAAGCTTGAATCGGCGTGAGTCTTCGCGTTGTGCGCTGGCTGGCTTCACAGCGGCAGGGACAGGCTTGTAAAAAGGGAATAGGGATATCCACCGTTTTGGGCCATGCCTGGCGCGAAAAACCGGGAGCCCATGCCGCGTGCATGAGCTTTTCCAAATCGTCGAATAGCGCGTGGCGCATGGATTTCGGCGGTATCGAACGGAGGCCGTGTGAAGTCGCGGCACGCGGCTTGCTGTAGTAGCCGTTTTTACCGCCGCCCTCACTGTCATGCAACAAACTTTCAATTCCAGAACTCTCGGCTCCATGCGACAGGCGATGATCGAACGCGATCTTGCCCATATCGAACAGGTTCTCGTGCGCTCGCATGCAAGTGCACGCGACAATTCAGCTTTTCCGCTCAGCTACTGGCACGAGCGTCTGAGTCGCATCAAAGACGGCGGCCAGCTGTGGGGCGTGCATCTTCGCAAGATCGACACACTGCAGCGTCTGCTCAACGGCGCATTGCCGCAAAGTTAAACCACTCGTCCGACACTGAAACGCGCGCCTCCAACGCATAGGCGCGCGTCATGACTTACCCTGGTTGCGCTGACGCGCACGTCCATGTAACGGCGAGTTTTTGACGTCGGGCACAGGCTCGATGCTCTGGATACGCGCGATGCGCTATTCGTACTTCGCTTGTATCCGCCGTTTCTCTCTCCGCATCCGCCGTTCTCTTCCCTGTTCCTCTCTCTTGCGCGCCGGCTTCCTTCGGCTCACTTCCGTCTACTACCGATGAGTTCTCCTCGGGCGTTCACGCGGCGCGCTTCTTGCGGCGTGACGACAACGCATGCCGGGGCTCCGGCTGCGCGGCCAGTGTTGTGCACCCTAGTGCGCGCAAACCACGGAGAGCAAACATGGAAACAGGAAAAGTGGAAGGGGCAGTGAAGGAAATAGGCGGCAAGGTGCAGGAGGCGGCGGGCGAGATGCTCGGCGACACCGGGACCCAGATGGCCGGCACCGCCCGCGAACTAAGCGGCAAGGCTCAACAGGTGTGGGCGGATCTCACGGACGTCGTGCGCGAGACGACCACGGAGCGGCCGTTCACCGCGCTCGCGATTGCGGCGGCCGCGGGTTTCATTCTCGGCGCGCTGCGCTCGGCAACCGCCCGCGACGTTCGCGGCGACAGGGATTACCGTTAGATACGGTTGACACAGAGTCGATTGCATCGTTCGGATCAAGCGCTCGTCGCCGGTTGACGCAACCGGTGGCGAGCGCCCGTGACGGCAATTGCTGGCGGGAGATACAGGATGTCAATACATACCAAAGTGAGCCAGTGGCGCAACGTGGCGCGTTTCTGTTCCAGTCGGGCGGTGGACTACGCCGAACTTCTGGCACTCGAACTGGAGGAGGCGAAAGGGCGATTGGTGCGCGAAGTCATCGCGATGGTCGTGCTGGCGGTCGCTGCCATGTTCACCCTCTCTTTTCTGTGCGTGGCCATCATCGTGACGGCGTGGAACACGCCTTACGTCATTTCTGTTGCGTGGGGTGTTGCGGCCGCATGGCTCGTCATATCGATCGCCACCTTCGCGATGATGAAGGCCCAGAAGCCCGTCGAGCCGTTGCATGTGCTGCGCGACGAAGTGTCCCATGACCTGGAAGCCCTGAAGGACGCCCTGAAATGAAACACGATCCAGCCTGGCATCAGGAACGCCGCGCGGCGATCCTTCAGCGCATGGCCGCCTCTCGCGCGCGCTTGCTGTCTGCAAATCTGGCGTTGCACACACCTCGGCGAACGACGATAGCGGGTGTGCCGGCCGTCAACGCAATGAGTTCTCTCGCCGACACGCCTTACCTGGCACTGGTGCTCGCGGCCGGTCTTGCGGCCGTGCTTCTCGGGCCGCGCAAAGCGATTGGAACGCTCGCACGCACAAGCGTAATGGCGTGGCTCACGAGGACCGCACGCAGTGTGTTTCAGCGCTAGCGCGATTTAACGCTTTCATGCCGACGCCATCGCTCCACGTGCGATGCGGCGACTATTGCGCGGTACGAGACCGCGCGGCACGCGGGATGCGCATGTGTTCGCGTTTCACCCGCGAGTAGTTGAACCGTTCAGTGTGGAGGATATATGAAGGCGCTTAGATGGCATGGCAAGAAAGACATCCGCTGCGACACTGTGCCCGATCCGAAGATCGAACATCCGCGCGACGCGATCATCAAGGTATCGAGTTGCGCGATATGCGGCTCCGACCTGCATCTTTACGACGGCTTCATGCCCGGCATGGAGTCCGGCGACATCATGGGCCACGAATTTATGGGCGAGGTGATGGAAGTCGGCAAGGAGAACAGCGCGCTGAAGGTGGGTGACCGCGTGGTCGTGCCGTTCACCATCATCTGCGGCGAATGCGATCAATGCAAACGCGGCAACTTTTCCGTGTGCGAACGGAGTAATCGCAACAAGGACATTGCCGACAAGATGTTCGGCCATACCACGGCGGGCCTGTTCGGCTACACGCATCTGACGGGCGGTTATCCTGGCGGGCAGGCCGAATTCGTACGCGTGCCGTTTGCGGACAAAACGCATGTGAAGATTCCGGACGGTCTGAGCGACGAGCAGGTGCTTTTCCTCGGCGACATTTTTCCGACCGGCTGGCAGGCTGCGGTGCAATGCGATATCGAGCCAACCGATACGGTCGCGATCTGGGGCGCCGGCCCGGTCGGGCAAATGGCGATTCGCAGCGCCGTACTGCTCGGCGCAAAGCAGGTGATTGCGATTGACTGCGTCCCTGAGCGTCTTTCGATGGCGCGCGCGGGCGGCGCCGTCACGATCGATTTCAAGGAAGAGAGCGTCCTCGAACGGTTGAAGGAACTGACGGGCGGCAAGGGGCCGGAAAAATGTATCGACGCTGTTGGCATGGAATCGCACGCAACGCGTTCGGTTGACTCCATGTACGACCGCGCAAAGCAGGCCGTGATGCTCGAAACCGACCGGCCGCACGTGCTGCGCGAGATGATCTACGTTTGCCGTCCTGCGGGAACGTTGTCGGTGCCGGGCGTCTACGGCGGTCTGGTGGACAAGATTCCGTTCGGTGCGTCGATGAACAAGGGCCTGACATGGCGCATGGGACAGACGCACGTCAACCGCTGGACCGACGATCTGTTGCGGCGAATCCAGGAAGGGCAGATCGACCCGTCGTTCGTTATCACGCACACGGTTTCGCTCGATGAAGGCCCGCGCATGTACAAGACGTTCCGCGACAAGGAAGACGGCTGCATCAAGGTCGTGCTCAAACCTTGACGCGTCGGGCAGTAATCGTCGCGGCACAGGCGCTGTTTGTTATTTCACGTGAGCTGCGCTGACGTGGCTCCCCAGAATGAAGGTGATGTAAATGGATTCCCGTACTGAACCGAAGCAGGAGAGCGCTCGCGCTCTGAAGGAACGACTGCCGCAACCGGATTCGATCGCGCGCGGCCTTGGGTGGTACAGCATTGCGCTCGGCCTCGCAGAACTGGTCGCGCCGCGCATGATGGCTCGCGTGGCAGGTGTCGAGACAGGACCCGGCACCATGCGCTTCTATGGTTTGCGCGAGCTTGCGTGCGGCGTCGGCATACTGGCGTCGCGCGATCCGCGGCCGTTCCTGTGGGCGCGCGTGGGCGGCGATGCACTCGACCTTGGCACGCTCGCGCTGTCGTCGAACAAGTGGAGCGCACGCGACCGGCAACGGGCGGCAGCCGCGGCCGTGAACGTGGTCTGCGTCACGGCGCTCGACGTGTATGCCGCCAGTTGTGCGGAGAGTGCGCCGCGTTTGCCGTCGGCGGACTATAGCGACCGCACCGGTTTTTCCAGCTCGCCCGAGCAGATGCGCGGTGCCGCGCTCGCGGACTTTGAAACGCCACGCGACATGCGCACGCCGGACGCGCTTGCGCCCTATACGCGCGGCGATCAGTCGTCGACGACGGGTCAGCGCCTGCGTGCGGGAAGCGCGACGAGCGCCGCATAAGCCTTCGCATCGGCGTAGAAAGCGTACCCTCCGGACGGCGGGTACGCTTCATTTAGCGTTGAGTTTGCGCGCTATATCGGCTTGTCTTGCACAGTGTCTTTGCAGACCGTCTGGTAATGCGAGCAACACGCGAACAGCGTTACGCCGACAAATCACCCTTGCTGGTTGGATGGCCTTCGGCGCCACCCGGTTCGAGATCGGGGTCCACGTGATCGTGCTCAGGGGTGTACGGCCCTTCAGAGGGGTGATCTTTTCCTTTCGGAACGAGAGTCGGGTCGATGCTTCCATGCTCCCGCTCTTCCACTGTGCCGTCGGATTTGATCTTGACGTCTCCATCACCCAGCTTCTCGCGCCGCTGGTCCGCGCGTTCCACGGGATCGGACGGTTCCTGGTTCATGCTTTTCTCCTCTCTGGTTGATTGACGCTTCGTTCACGCACATCGAAATCGAGCAAAAGCGATACCCGCTTCGCTGCCGACGCTTCACACGAAGCGTTGCACGCGGATTGCTGTGGCGTAACAAGGCCCGCGGAATCGACGCGGGCTGTCGATGCAGGCAGCCATAAGCCGCGACGCTGCCAGACCTGAGAGAAGGAGAGTGCAGATGAAAGCAGTGGTATTTCACGGCATAGGGGACATCCGTCTCGACAATGTTCCCGATCCCAAACTTGAGCAACCGACCGACGCGCTCGTACGTCTCACGTCCAGCGCGATTTGCGGCACCGATCTGCATATGGTGCGCGGCACGTTGGGCGGCATGGTGCCGGGCACGATTCTCGGTCATGAAGGAATCGGCATCGTCGAGGAAGTGGGCCGCAGTGTGCGCAATCTGCGCCAAGGCGATCGAGTGCTGATTCCGTCGACTATCTCGTGCGGATTTTGCTCGTATTGCCGCTCGGGCTACACGGCCCAATGCGACAACGCAAATCCGAATGGCGCGAGCGCCGGCACTGCATTCTTCGGCGGACCGAAAACCACCGGCCCGTTCCAAGGTCTGCAGGCGCAATACGCGCGCACGCCGCTGGCGCACGCGAGCCTGATCCGTTTGCCCGACGAAATCGACGACGATCGCGCGATCCTGCTCTCCGATATCTTTCCCACCGGCTATTTCGGCGCCCAGCTGGCGGGCGTTCGTACCGGCGATACGGTCGCGGTGTTCGGAGCGGGTCCGGTGGGCCAATTTGCCATTGCGAGCGCGAAGCTGATGGGCGCCGGCCGCGTGATTGCGGTGGATCGCATAGCGTCACGGCTGGACATGGCTCGCACGCAAGGCGCAGAAGTGATCAATTTCGACGAAGAAGATCCGGTCGACATGATCTTGCAACTGACCGGCGGCATCGGCGTGGATCGCGTGATCGATGCAGTGGGCGTGGACGCGGTGCGTGCCGAGCACGGCCCGGCCGCGCAGAAAGAGCGCGACCAGCAACAGGCCTTCGACAAGGAAGTGAAGGAGATTGCGCCCGATACGAACCCCGATGGCGATAACTGGCGTCCGGGCAGTGGACCGTCGCAAGTATTGACGTGGTCGGTCAGAGCGGTGGCGAAAACGGGCACCGTGTCGATCATCGGCGTGTATCCGCCGAACGACCGCGTTTTCCCGATCGGCGAAGCAATGAATCGCAATCTCGTCGTGCGCATGGGCAACTGCAATCACCGCGCGATTACGCCGCATCTCGTTGAGATCGTGCGTAACGGCTCGTTCGATCCGCTTGCCGTGCTGACGCAGCGCGAGCCGATTACCGACGCGATCGAGGCCTATCGCGCGTTCGACAATCGCGAGCCGGGCTGGATCAAGGTCAAGCTGCAACCGTGAGCGGCAGGTCACGCCGCTTCGGGCGGGGACTCGTCTCTCACATCGTCTTTCACACTCATCTCACTACAACCGCGGGCGAAAACGCCCGCAAGGACGCTTGTTTCCAACTATGACAGTCGACCAACGGCTTCGCAGCATGCGCAAGACCATGCGTGACATGTTCGGTATCGTGCGCTTGCGCGCCGGTCAGGAGGACATTATCCGCAGCGTATTGCAACACAAGGACACGCTTGCCACGATGCCGACGGGCGCGGGCAAGTCGCTTTGCTATCAGTTGCCGGCGCTGCATCTCGAGGGCACCACGCTCGTCGTGTCGCCGCTGATCGCGCTCATGAAAGACCAGGCAGACAAACTGCTGGCCGCTGGAATCGACTGCACGCTCGTGAACAGCACGCTGCGTAGTCGCGCCGAGCGCGAAGCGCTGGAGCGGATTGCGGCAGGCGAGAGCGGCATTGTGTTCGTGACGCCGGAGCGCCTGGCGCAACCGGCCTTCATCGAAACGTTGCGCGCGCGCCCCGAAAACCGCGTTGGACTAGTGGTGGTCGACGAGGCGCATTGCGTATCGCAATGGGGACACGACTTTCGCCCCGCGTTCCTGCAGATCGCGGCTGCGGTGAAGTCGCTCGGTCAGCCGCCGGTGCTTGCGTTGACCGCCACGGCCACGCCGCGCGTGCTCGACGACATCGTCCACTCGCTTGCATTGCGCGAGCCGCGTGTGGTTCGCACGGGCACGTATCGCGAGAATCTGCGCTATCGCGTCGTCCAGGTCAGCACGGCCGGCGGCAAGGACGGCGCAGCGCGCGCCGTGACTGCCAAGCGCGAGCAATTGTCGAAGCTGATTGCATCGCTCAGCGGGACCGGCATCGTCTACGCGGCGACTGTGCGCGACGTCGATCGCATTTACGGCTGGCTCACGGAGGCAGGCGAGTCGGTCTCGCGCTATCACGGTCGAATGGCGGCTGACGCTCGTGAAGAGGCGCAGGAGCAGTTCATGTCGGGCGCCACCCGTTTGATGATCGCAACCAACGCGTTCGGTATGGGCATCGACAAGGCGGACATACGCTTCGTGATCCATTACCAGATTCCCGGCAGCCTCGACGCTTACTATCAGGAAACGGGACGCGCGGGCCGCGACGGTGAGCCCGCCGATTGCGTGCTGCTATTCGATCTGAACGACCGGCGCATCCAGCAATTTTTCCTTGCGGGACGCTATCCGAGTGTCGAACTCGCGCAGCGTGTCTATGACACGCTTGTCGCGCGTATTGCCGACGATCCGAAGGGCGTCACGCTGGCCGCGCTCAAGCAGGCATTGCCGGATGTCGGTGCGGGCAAGCTGGAAGTCGCGTTGAACATGTTGGTCGACGCCCGCGTGGCCGGCCGCGACCGGCAGCGCCGCTATCGTCTGCGAAGCCGCGAGGGCGCGAAGGAATCCGCGCGCGACGCGGTTGCCAATGCCGCGGCCAAATTCGAACAGATGAGCGCGCACGACAGGGAAACGCTGCAGCAGATGATCGACTACGCGCAAACGGGTCAATGCCGGTGGCGCGCGATTCTCGACTATTACGGCGACTCGCCTGCCGCCGAGCGCTGCGGCGTCTGCGATAACTGCGTGAATCCGCCGCAGATCGACATGGGGTCCGACGCTATCGTTGCACCGGAGACGCACGCGAATGAAGTCGCACAGCGCAAGCGTGAGGAGTCGCGCAAACCACGCGTCTGGACTCCGGGCGATGCCGTGCGCGTGCCGCGCTATGGCGCCGGTGAGGTCGCACTAGCGAGCGGCGAGCAGGTGGCCGTGCAGTTCCCCGACGGCAGCACCCGCACGTTTCTGGCGAGTTACGTGAGGGCGGGGCGCTGATCCGCATGCGCTCCAATCGAGGCAACGTCGGCAGTCGCTTCCGACGATGCCTCGATCCGCGCACGGAAGTAGCGCGCGGTCTCTCTGAGTCCGTCGTCGAGCGAGGTTTTGGGTTGCCAGCCGAGCAGCTCGCGCGCGCGTGAAATGTCCGGCTGACGATGCCACGGGTCGTCGGTCGGCAGCGGATGCAATTCAAGCGGCGAACTGGAGCCCGTAGTCGCCACAATCCGTTGCGCGATTTCGCGCATGCTCACTTCGTGCGGATTGCCGAGATTGACCGGGCCGCCGGGATCTTCGGCGGTGTTCATCAAACGGATGAAGGCGTCGATCATGTCGTCCACGTAGCAGAACGAACGCGTCTGGGAGCCGTCGCCATAGAGCGTGATCGGCTCGCCGCGCAGCGCCTGCATCATGAAGTTCGACACCACGCGGCCATCGGCGGGATGCATGCGCGGTCCATACGTGTTGAAGATTCGCGCAATGCGAATGGAAAGCCCATGTTGACGGCGGTAGTCCATGAAGAGCGTTTCAGCGCAGCGCTTGCCTTCGTCGTAGCAGGAGCGCGGTCCGATCGGATTCACGTGGCCCCAGTAGTCTTCTTTCTGCGGATGCACGAGCGCATCGCCATACACTTCGCTCGTCGATGCCTGGAAGATTCTTGCTTTCACGCGCTTGGCGAGTCCGAGCATGTTGATCGCACCGTGCACGCTCGTCTTGGTGGTTTGTACCGGATCATGCTGATAGTGAATCGGCGACGCAGGGCAGGCGAGGTTATAGATTTCGTCGACTTCCACATACAGCGGAAATGTCACGTCGTGACGCATCAGCTCGAAGTTCGGGCAATCGAGAAGATGCGCGATGTTGTCCTTCGTGCCCGTATAGAAGTTGTCGACGCACAGCACGTCGTGGCCTTGCGTCACGAGCCGCTCGCACAGGTGTGAGCCGAGAAAGCCGGCGCCGCCTGTGACCAGAATCCGCTTGCGGGTAAGTTCTTTCATGTTGCGTGGTCCTAGTCGTCTTACGTTTGTTCGGCGCAAGCCGCGCCGACCTGTGGCCTAAGCGGTCACTTGCAGCAGCGCGTCGTGCCAGTCCTGCGCGAAACGGTCGATGTGGAACCGCTCCTGCGCCGTGCGTCGCGCGCCCTCGCCGAGGCGCCTGGCTTCCGCAGGATCGCGCAGCAGTTCGTGCATTGCGTCGACAAGCGCATTCACGTCTGTATGCACGAAGCCGTTTTCGCCATTGCGGATCACCGTCGCCAGTTCGGTAGTCGCGAGGCCCACGATCGGCATGCCGATCGTCATCGCCTCTACGATGGCGAGGCCGAGACTGGTCCAGCGGATCGGATTGAAGAAGAAGCGATAGCGCGCGGTGAACGCGGCGAGATCCAGATTGCCGACTTCGCCAATGCCGTCGAGCCGCTCGGCGTCCATGCCGACCAGGTCGAGCGGCACGCGCGTGCGCACGTCGGCGAATACGTCGGCACCGAGGCGCCGGCCGCGCTGAGCGAGATGATTCACGACGACAATGCCGCGCTCCAGTTCGCCGGTATAGCGCACGCCTTCCGGCACCACCACGCCATGTTCGATTACGCGCGTGGGCGTCACCCCGCAATCCCACATCAACTGATTGAAGTGCGTGACGTGAACCAGCAGCGTGTCCGGGTCGTCGACCCAATGCCATTGCTGGAACGGGTTTTCCTGCGGCGGATCGTGTTCGATATACACGCGCGGCAAGCGGCGCTGCGCGTCGCTCAACACATGCTCGCGGTCGTATTCCCAATGCGTCTTGTGCTGATACAGGATCACGTCGAACTCCTGATCCGGCACGTCGTCCGCATTGATTTCATGGACGTTGTCGCCCCACGGCAACACGCCGACTTTGCCCGCATAACCAGGCGGATGACCCGGCTTCGTTACCAGATAAAAATCGTGCGGCGCCTGTGTCAGGTAGTACAGGTAGTTGCCGTGCACGTGCCATGTCAGCACACGCAGACGGCGGCAGTTACGCAGCATGGTGCAACTCCTCGAAGGACCCGGTTTCGGCGTGCGTATGCAATGCGCAGGCACTGGCCGGATGCGCGCCGCGGACTTCGGCCAGTTGCGCGCGCGCCGTCTCGACGACGCGGTCCACGCCGATGTTCAGGGCACAAGGGTGGCCGTAAGGACACTCGCGGAACATGCACGGGCGGCACGGCGGATAGTCGGCAAGCACGCGGTGCCGCTCGTGATCGAGCGGTGCCCATCGGCGCGTATCGCTGCCCGACGCGACGACGACGGACGCGGTCGCCATGGCCGCGGCGATGTGCGAAATGCCCGTGTCGTTGCAGACGACGAGTCGCGCGTGCGCGACGAGCGCAGCTAGTCCGCCAAGCGATGTCGAACCGGCGAGGTGCAACGCGGGCGCGGTCATCGCGCCGAGCACCGCGCCGGTCAGCGACGCTTCCGCCGTCGTGCCGGTGATGGCGATCTGCCAGCCGTCGGCGGCGAGGCGGTCGGCGACTTCCGCGAAACGCTCGACCGGCCAGCGGCGCGAGGGCAATTGCGCACCTGGATGAACCAGCACGAGGCGCTCCGCTTCGATGCCGTGCGCGGCCACTAACGACGCGTATTCGTCGCCATCCCGCTCGCATAGAGGGAACGACAATTGCCGCTCGGTGGTTTCGGCGCCGAGCGCACTCATCAATGCAAGGTAGCGCTCGGGTTCGGGCAGGTCGTCTGGCCAGTCGATAAACACGCCTTCACGCGGCTGCTCGTCAGGTTGTACGAAGCCCGCATAGGCGTTGGCACCGAACTCAAGCAGCAGATCGTTCGCAATGCCGCCGCTGCCATGCAGCTGGATTGCGAGGTCGAAGCGTTGGGCGCGCATCCATTCACGGAATGCGGGCAGCCCTTCGTCCGTCTCGGGTTGCTCGGGAAAGCCTGCGGCTCCAGGAAAGACGATCAGTTCGTCGACGAGATCGGCGTAGCGCTCGACAAACGACTGCGCCCACGGCAAGCCGATCAGCGCGATATGCGCTTGCGGCGCGGCCGCGCGCAGCGCTCGTAGCGCGGGCACCGAGCAGAGCATGTCGCCCAGTTGCAACGCACGGAAGATCGCTATGCGGCGCGGCGCGGCAGAGGCGATGAACGAGTCTGCATTCATAAGAAGAACACCTTGTAACGTACAGCGCCGTAGAGCCGCCAGAAGATCGACAGGAATGGAATCGGGATGGACGTCCACGCCATTTCGGCAATGTGGCGCAAGCTGCGGTCTTTCCCGCGCAAACGCATTGCGCAGAAATAAGCCGTCAATGCGAACCACGCGAACAGCGCGAGCATCACGCTATTGCCATCGCCCACGAAAACGCCGATCAGCGCGGCCAATGCGGCGCAGAGAATGAGGTAGTACAGCAACGGAGGCGACGAGCGAATCCGCGTTTTGAAAAGTTCGGGGTGCTTCTTGTAGAGCAACGCGTCGAACTGACTCTTTTTCTGCTGCGAGATGCTGACGCCCCAGCGCGCGGGGCGCACCGGGTGCACGACCACCGCATCGCTTGCGCGCACGATCTTGCCGCCCGCTTGCAGAAGCGTGAACTGCAAATCGGAGTCTTCGCGCCACGCCGAGGTGAAACGCTCGTCGAAGCCCCCTGTCATCGTCAGAAAGCTGCGCGCTACGAATACGTTTGCGGTCGCGAATTCCGCACGCTCGAGGCCGCTCGCATCCGCCTCGTAGTCGGTCGGCGAAGAGGGCAGCGGCACGACGATCCGGCCCGCGGCGGCGGCCGCCCCCTGGCGAATCGCCGCAAGCCCTTCTTGCAGCCATTGCGGATCGGGCAGCGTGTCGTCGTCCGTAAAAGCGATCACCGGCGAGCGCGCGTGTTGCCAACCGGCATTGCGCGCGCCCGCGGGGCCCTGCGTGCGAGTCACCGGCACGTAGCGCACGGCGAGGCCGCGCTCTGCCTGCTCGCCGGCAATGCGCGCGACGCATGCGCGAGTCGCTTCGTCGGGACCGTCGTCACAGACCACGATCTCGTAGCGATCTGCGGGAAAGTCCTGTTCCGTCAATGCGCGAAGACACGACGCGAGCATGTCGGGCCGCCGGTAAGTCGGCACGACCACCGACACGTCGAGGTGCGCCAGCAGCACGCCCGGATATCCGGCTGCAATCGGCTCGGCTTCGCTATGCGGATTGCCGAAGCTGCCTCCTACGTCGATCGGTCGCGTAGCGGATGGACTCATGCGCCGCCCCGCGCTTTCTCGACGACGAAGGGGCCGATCACGAGCGCATCGAGCGGCGAAGTCCAGAACGACTCCACCGCATCGCGCGGCGAATTCACCATCGGTTCGCCGCGCGTGTTAAACGACGTGTTGACGAGAATCGGCACCCCGGTGCGCTCGTTGAACGCGGACAGGAGATCGTAGTAGAGCGGATGCTGCGAACGGTTCACAGTCTGCACGCGCGCGGTGCCGTCCACGTGACGCACTGCCGGAATGCGCTCGGCCTTGTCGGCGCGCACGTCGAACACGAACAGCATGAACGGCGCGACCTGGCCATTCACGAACCATTCGCTCGCATGTTCTTCCATGACGACCGGCGCGACTGGGCGGAAGTCCTCGCGATCCTTGATCTCGTTGAGCTTTGCCTGCATGTGCGGATCGACCGGCGAAGCGAGGATCGAACGCGCCCCGAGTGCCCGCGGACCGAACTCGGTGCGGCCCTGATACCAGCCGATCACCTTGCCGCTCGCGAGCAGGTCGGCGGTCTCGCCGGCAATGTCGTTGAGCCGCCGGTACGGAACCTTCGACCATTGCAGGAACTGTTCAATCTCCTGTTCCGGATATTCGGGACCGAGGTACGCGTGGTCCATTACCCAATGACGCTTGCGATCGCCGCGCTCGCTGCGTTCGCGCGAATCGATCCACAACGCTGCGCCAAGCGCGGTGCCCGCGTCGCCCGCTGCGGGCTGGACCCACACATCGTCGAATGGACCTGCGTCGCGCAGCTTCGAATTCATCACGCAGTTCAATGCGACGCCGCCTGCCATGCTGAGTTTGCTCAAGCGGGTTTTCTCATGCAGCCAGCCCGCGAGTTGCAGTACCGTTTCTTCGAGCACGCGCTGCAACGAATGAGCGATATCGAAGTGGCGCTGTTCGAGCGGGCCGCCGCGTTCGCGTGCCGGACCGAAGCGTTGGACGAGGCGCGGGGCGTCGACCGTATAGCTGCCGTCGCCGCGATAACGCACGATATCGCGGAACACGTCGAGGTATTCCGGCTTGCCGTACGACGCCAGCGCCATCACCTTGTACTCGTCGGACGAATGCAGGAAGCCGAGCCAGTCCGTTACCGCTTCATAAAGCAGTCCGAGCGAGTGCGGCAGTTCGACCTGCTTGAGCCGCGTGTATTTCCCGTCGACGAACTGGCCCATGCTGGTCGTCACGCCTTCGCCGCGGCCGTCCATGGTGAGCACCGCCGTATTTTCGAAAGGAGCGGCGAGAAACGCGCTGGCCTCGTGCGCGAGGTGATGGTCGACGAAATGCCACTTGAAGCCGTTGTCGCGGTCCACACCCTGAAAGCGCTTGCGCAAATGATGCGGCGCGCCGTCGAGCAATTGGCCCTTGGCGTTCGCGATGTAGCTGAGAAATAGCGGGTCCCACGGCGATGCAGACGGGTCCGACAGACGCGTGTTGGCGGGATCGAACGGCAACTCGATAGTCGCGCCGGGCCGCTTCGGCATGCCGCCAAAGAGGCTCGGATCGTATGAGTAGGCCACATGATCGACGTCGGCGAGCGTGATGCCGGCGGCTTTCAGGCAGTAGTCGATCGCGTCGAACGGCAGTTGCCAGGTTGAGAAGGGCACGGGGCGCTTCGCATGCTTGACGTGGGTGAAGCGTTCGTCTTCGGCGGCGGCGAGCACCACACCGTCGCGCAGCAGGGCTGCGGCGCTGTCGTGATAGACGGCATTGATTCCGAGTGTGTACATGGGCGTTCGCAGTAGGAGTGGGTTTCAGGGAGCCACGGGTTCATCGGCGAGCGGCGGCGCCGCGTCGCTGTGGTGGGCGTTGAATTCGATAGCGTTCGAGCGGTGAGCGTCGGAGTCGACGGAGGCTGCGCGAGTTCGTGCTTCGGCGCGCAACTCGAGCGCCGCTTTCACGACCTCGCCGGGCGTGACGCCCAGCAGGCACGCATGATGGTGCTGAGGACACACGCTGCGGTAGCACCAGCGGCATTCGACATCGCGAAACAGCACGCGATTCGGCGTCTGCCACGGCGTGTGCTGCGGATTGGTCAACGCATACAGATCGACGACCGGCGTGCCGAGCGCGGACGCGAGATGCACGGGTCCGCTGTTGTTCGACACCAGCACGCTCGCTTGTTCGATCAGCGCTGCCAGTTCGCCGAGCGTGAGCGCGCCGCTCATATCGTGCAGTTGTGAGCGAACTCGCGGCGCAGCGGCGGCGATCACCGCGTCGACGAGAGGACGCTCGCTCGCACTGCCGGTGATCAGAAGCGGGGCTCCGGTTTCGGTGGCAAGGCGCGTCGCGATGTGACCGAAGCGCTCGGGCGGATAGCGTCGCGATGCGGCGGTTGCACCGGGGTGCAACACGATGCACGGCGTGCCGGCTGTTGCGCCGCCGTGCACGCCTCTCGCGGTCAACTGCTCTGCAAGCGTTCGCCGGTCCGACTCATGAACCGTGAAGCGCATACGCGTGTCGGGGGCTTCTGCGCCGACCTGGCGCACGAGGTCCAGTTGCCGTTCCACCTCATGACGGGTGCGCTGCTGCGGCTCCGGTTCACGCAGCCAGTCTGTCAGCAACTCATACGGGTTCTCGCGGCAATGCGCGAGCCGCCGCGGAATGCCCGCCAGATGGCACAGCATCGCCGCGGGCAACGGGCTCTGGCTATAGACCGTGAAGATCACGGCGGCATCGAAGCCGCCGCGCCGCAATCGTTCCTGCATGCGCTGATCGTCGGCGAGCGAACGCGCGCTCGTCGGCGGATTCGCAACCCACGGCGCTTCGTATGCGATCACGTCATCGACATCGTCGAGAAACGGCGCGAGTGCAACGCCGCTGCGCGACGCAAGCAGCGTGATGTGGCGGCCGGGTGAGGACTCGCGCAGTGCGTGCAGCGCGGGCGTGGTCATCAGCACGTCGCCGAGATTGTCGAGCCGCACGCACAGAATGCGCTTGATCTCCTCGCCCCAATGCTCAAGCTGCGGGCTGTCGGGCACGCGAGCGTGAGCGAGTGTCGGCTGGGTGATCAGCAGCGGCGCATTCATTGAGCAGTTTCCTCGCCGGCGGGTGCGGGCGGCGCCGCTGCTTCCATAGCGTTTGCGATGATCCGGGCAGCCTCGTGCAGATCCGCGGCGCGCGCGGTAGGAACGCGCTGAGGTCCTTCTATCCACTCGGTCTCGTGGCCGTTGTCGAGCAGAATCGTGCGGCATCCGGCACGATTGCCCGCTTCGACATCGTCGAGAATGTCGCCGATGAACCAGCTGCGCGCGAGGTCCAGCCGATGCTCGCGGGCTGCGCGCAGCAACAGGCCGGGTGCCGGCTTGCGGCAATCGCAGGCGGTCGAATAAGGCGCAACGGTGCCGTCCGGATGATGCGGG
Organism: Paraburkholderia sp. 22098; assembly: GCF_052045935.1. NCBI lineage: Bacteria > Pseudomonadati > Pseudomonadota > Betaproteobacteria > Burkholderiales > Burkholderiaceae > Paraburkholderia > Paraburkholderia sp. 22098. Next base: position 416,773 of record NZ_JBQEPV010000005.1, read on the forward strand.
CACCAGTACGCGCCGGAGAACATCGCGCCGGATTCGGCGAACATGTGCGTGAGTTCGGCTTCCACGTTCTTTAACGCCGCTCGCGGGAATTTCCCGAGTGCGACGCCTGACTGATTGCTGATCACGAACAGCTCGAAAGGCTGGGTCGCGAGCAGCGTCAACGCTTCGCGCGCGCCCGGTGCGAGGCGCATCAGCGAAGGGTCGATGTTGTAGGGCACGTCCTCGAGCAACGTGCCGTCTTTGTCGAGAAATACAGCGGGTCGCAGCATGACGAAGGCGGTGTAGAAAAATGTGGACCGGAATCGCCGCGAGCGGACCATAGGTCCGCACCGGCTCGACATAACTAGCTGCGCTATCAGCGCTGCAATGCTGCGCGGCGCCTAACGGAACGATGCGCCGGCCGCTGCTCGCAGGGGAACTTCCACGCGGTCTTCCGTGGGTTTGGCGGGCACGAGCCGCGCGGTGCGCATATAGATCTGCGCGAGCGATTCGCCCACGCCGCGCCATGTGAACTCCTTGCGCGCGCGTTCGACGCCTGCTTCGCCCATCCTGCGAGCGAGCGCGGGGTCGCGCCGCAACTGGTTCAGGCGCGCGGCGAGCGCGGCCGGATCGCGCGGCGGCACGAGAAAGCCGGTGATGCCGTCTGCAACCGAATAGCGGATGCCGCCGACATCGGCGCCGATCACCGGCGTGCCGCAAGCCATGGCCTCGACCGGTGTGATACCGAACGGCTCGTACCAGGGCGTCGTCACGAACACGTCTGCGGCGCTGTAGTAGTAGCGCAGTTGCGCGCGCCCGCGCCGTCCCACGAAAATGGTTTGTTCAGCTACGCCGCATTCACGCGCGATGCCACGAAGGCGCGCGATTTCCGGCGTGGCCTTTTCATTCGGCGCGTCGGAATTGCCGCCCACCACGTAGAGTTGCGCAGAGGTCCGGAAGGCTTTCTTCAGTACACCCACGCCGCGAACCACGTTGTCGATACCCTTACGCTGCACGAGCCGTCCGAGCTGGAGCACGGTGAACTGGTTTTGCTGCCAGCCGAGTGCGTCGCGAGCGGCTGCACGGTCCATCGGGTGAAACTCGTCGGCGTCGAAACCGCACGGCACGATCTCGATGCGCGCGGGGTCGGCGTGGTAAAGCTCAATCAGGTCTGCTTCATCCTGCGGGCATTCCGCGACCACCACGTCGGACTGCGCGACGAGGTCGTCTTCAATTGCGAAGCGCTCGTCAGGAAAGCCGTCGCTCGCGCCCTGATGTATCCGCCGAACACGGCCGAGCGCGTGAAACGTCGTGACGAGCGGCACGCCGAGCGCCGCTTTGACCTTCAATGCCGCGAGCCCCGACATGAAGAAGTTCGCGTGCATGACGTCGTATGGCGTTTTCTCGCGGCGGAAGAACTCAATCAGGAACGCGGCGAACTCATCCATGAAGGGCAGCAGCAGTTCTTTCGGCAACTGCATCGGCGGCCCTGCGGGGACGTGGATCACGCGGACGCCCTCCATGTCGGATATGAGCGGTAGCAACGCGCGGTCGCGCCGCGTGAACACATCCACTTGATGGCCCATCTCTGTCAGTTCACGCGCAACATTCGCGACATAGATGTTTTGTCCTCCGCTGTCGACGCCTCCGGCGACGGCGAGGGGCGAGGCGTGTTCACTGATGAGGGCGATCTTCATTGAGATTCCTTCGCGGAGATTGGCATTAGCGGGGGTGTCCATGGCGCGTTTTGCTGAGCACTCTTATGCAATTTCACGCAATACAACGCTGTTATCCGGCATGAGCATGCGCTGTGCCTATGCGCTGCGGGTGACGCGCGAAGCGCAATGCGGCGTTGGGTGCGGAGAAGCGCTGTAGCGTTCCCTTTTTTCGCTTAAGGAAACGGTGTGGCGTTCCCTTTTTCTACAAGCGGCCATGTAAGTTCGATCACCGTCACCAACGTAGACGAAAATATTTGCTTCAACGTGCTGCTTACATCGCGTGCCGCTGATGTGTCGTCTATGCTAAGTTTTGTCCGGCGGCGGGCGCAGGGTTTGCTGCGAGGTGTGCTCCGCAGTGTGGGCATTACTGCCCCAAGCGCACGTGCTCGACATGCATGCCACTCGTCGCGCCGCTTTGCGAATCCGCTTCGTGGAATCTAATGCCGGGTTGCAGTTCACGCGCTGCCGCGGCCTTCTCAGGACACCATGCCGAACTCCGCAACGCTGCCCCGTTCCCAGTTGACCCGCCGCATTGCCGCCGACCTGATGCGCGCAGTCTGGCGTTATCGCAATCAGACCGTCGCTGCCTTGCTGCTGATGGTTGCCGCGAAGCTCTCCACTGTTCTGATCCCGCTCGTGCTCAAGCATGTGGTGGACGAACTGGGGCACCCGGTCGCGCAGGCGCTGTTCCCGGTGTTCCTCGTGTTGGCTTATGCATTACTGCGTTTTCTCGGCGACGCATTGAACGAAGCGCGCGACGTGGTGTTCAGTATCGTCACGCAGCGCACCGTCGCTGCATTTACCGAGCGGACTTTCGCGCATCTGCATCGCATGAGTGCGCGCTTTCACACGAAACGCGAGACCGGCGCAATAGTTCGCGACGTGCAAAAGGGCGCCGACGGCATCGGCTTTCTGCTCGGCGTCGCGCTATTTACGATCGTGCCGACCGCGTTCGAGATCGCGACTATCGTCGCGATCATGGTCCACAATTACGCGCGCGAATTCATGATCGCGATTGCGGCAACCTTCGTTTGCTATGCGGCATATACATTCGTGTTCACCCGGCGACGCGTTGCGTTCCAGCGCGCGGTGAATGCTCTGGAGGCGCAATCGGATGGCCGGCTCGTCGACAGTCTGCTTAACTACGACACGGTCAAATACTTCGCCACCGAAGACACGGAAACGAAGCGGTTGTCGGTCGTGCTCGACAAGTGGGTGCACGCCAGAACGGCGAATCAGCGCGCGCTGACGGCGCTGCACGTAGGGCAGAGCGCGGTGATCGCGTTCGGCATTGGCGCAATCATGCTGCTCGCGGCGCAGCACGTGGTGGCCGGAAGCATGACTGTCGGCGATCTCATTCTGGTCAATGCGTACATCATCCAGATCTGCATGCCGCTGAATACGCTCGGCTTCGTTTTTCGTGAGACGAACGACGCAATGGTCAACGTCGAGCGCATGTTCGAAATACTCGCCGCGCGTGGGCGCGTTGGCGAGGATATCGACGAACCGGCCGCGAAACCGCTGGTAGTCAGCGCAGGGCAAATCTCATTCGAGCACGTGGACTTCGGCTACGACCCGGCTCGGCAGATTCTGCGCGACGTGGACTTTCATGCGTATCCTGGCAAGACGCTGGCGATTGTCGGCGGCAGCGGGTCGGGCAAGTCGACACTCGTGAAGCTGCTCTTTCGTCTTTATCAGCCAAACAGCGGCAGGATTCTTATAGACGGACAGGACATCGGTCACGTTACGCAAAAGAGCCTGCGCGAAGCAATCGGCATCGTGCCGCAAGACACGGTGCTGTTTAACGAAACCATTGCCTATAACATCGCGTACGGCAGGCCTTCGGCAACGCGCGCGGACGTGGTGCGGGCGGCGCGCGCGGCGCAACTCGACGAGTTTATCGAACGTCTGCCCGATCATTACGACACCCGCGTCGGCGAGCGCGGTGTGCGGCTCTCGGGCGGCGAGCGCCAGCGCATTGCCATTGCGCGCGCCATTCTGAAGGACCCGCGCATCATCGTATTCGACGAGGCCACCTCCGCGCTCGACACGCGTTCGGAACGGGCGATCCAGACTGAATTGACGCGGCTCGCGCAAGGCCGCACGTCGATCGTGATCGCGCACCGGCTATCAACCGTGGTCGACGCCGACTGGATTCTGGTGATGGAGCATGGCCGCGTGGTCGAGCAGGGCACGCACCGCGAGTTGCTCACGCGTGAAGGCGTCTACGCGAAGATGTGGTCCCTGCAATGGCAGCAGGGCGAACTCGAGCACGCGCAGCGCAAGCTCACCGCGCAGTCTGTCAGCCTCGCGGCGCTGATGGCCGGCGTGATCGACGCGTTGCACGACGAAATTGCCGCGCAGCGGGTGACGCTGTATCCGCAGATCAGCGACAACGATCTGCGTGTGACTGGCGACCCGAGCGTGCTGCAACCGCTGATCGCCGAGTTGTGCCGCAACGAGATCGTGCACGCGAGGCCGGGGCAGCGCATCGAGCTTCGCGTCGAGCGGCATAACAATCAGGTGTGGGTCACGGTACTCGGCATGGGCGAAAAGCCCGCTGAACTGTCGCAAGCGGCTGCTCGTTATATGGAGGAAGCGCTGGCTGCGGCGGGCGGCAGTTTCACGCTAATGACGCTCAACGGGCGGCTCGCCTATGTCGCCATGCTGCCTTTGCGTCCGGTGGCCGACGCTGATTCAGGCGCCGGTTCAGCAGCGGTACCGTTGACCTCGGAAGTGGACGGCGCGGCGCCGCTAGAAGGTCTCTTTGTCATGGCTATCGACGACCAGGAAGATGCGCTCGACGCATTAGAAGCGGTGCTTGTGTCGAGTGGCGCGCGCGTGCGAACTGCGTCGTCGGGCAAGGAGGCCCTGGACTGGTTCGCCGCCACACCGACCACACAATGGCCGCATGCGTTGCTATGCGACATCGTGCTAGCGGACGAAGACGGTTATGACGTACTGCGCCGTTTGCGACGCCTGGAAGCCGATCGGCAATTGCCGCTGCAGGACCGCGTGCCGGCGATCGCGATCACCGGCTACGCGGAGGGGGAAGACCGTATGAGAGCGCAGATGGCCGGTTTCCAGGCGCATCTTTCGAAGCCGGTTGCACCGGAAAAGCTGATAGGCGAAATTCGCAATCTGGCGATGGCGTCCGCACGCACGGGCGTATAAAAAGCGGGAGGCGGTGCGCGTTCGCCGCGCGCATGTGCGCCTCTCCACGTCCTGCGGCTCAGGTACGCGCGTCGACCTTGCTTACCGTTGGTTTTGCGCGGGCAGTGGCCGGCACCGGCGCCGCCATTTGACGCTCGCCCGTGCGTACCCGTTCGCGCAGGCTCAGCACCTGAGCCGGTACTGGCTTGCGGTGTCTCAATGCCCATGCGAGCCCGCGCAACAACGGAACGGCGTCGCGCGCGAGAGTGCCTTCACGTGAGAACGTCGCGAGCGCATGCATGGTCGCGCGGCTCGCCTCGGGCCAGGGCAGGCGCAGGCACGCGATCCACGCGGCATTACGCGCGAGTGTGCGGCGCCGCAAGCCGCTATCGCGTGACGGCGACGGATGATGGTGCACGGTCAATTGATCGCAATAGACAATCGAGTGCCCGGCTGCCAGCACGTCCAGCGCGACGAGTTCTTCTTCGCCGCCGATAAAAAGGCGCGGCTCGTAGCCGCCCAGTTGGCGAAACAGCGACGTGCGAAAAACGCATGCGCCTGCCATATAGCCGATCAACGCGGGGCCTGGCAGCCCTTCGCTGCCAAGCGGACTTGCACGCATGACCGAGCAGGTCGGGTCCGTGAGGTTATCTTCGCCGACCACCACGCGCGCGCTCAGTACGCCCGCATTCGGCCACGCATCGAGCAATTGCACCGCGCGATCGAGGGAGCCCGGCTCCCACCACGTGTCGTCGTCGCAGAAGGCCACGTAGTCCGTGCCGACGTACGCGGCGGCGCGATTACGTCCGGCCGCGCCGAGATTCGCCCCGCATTCGACGATGCATACAGTCGGAAACAGCGCCTTCACGAGCGCGACGGTGTTATCGCTAGAGCCGTTGTCCGCGACAAAAATGGGCGGGTTTTCGGGAAGGGCGAGTAGGCGCTCGAGAGTGGCCACAAGCTCATCGGCGCGGTTGTACGTCAGAACGACGACCGAAATGCGCCGGGAAAGCGATTTTTTTTCCATGCGGTTCTTTATTCTTGACGAGGCGATGCCCCGTTCAAGCAATCGGTGTGCCGTCCGCTTTCAACTAGCTTGAGGCTCTTTGCAGCCGCCAATACTTTTCGGTCGAATAAAGCGAGCTTTGCCCCTGTGGGCCGAACGCGCGCAACTGGCTCGCGTAGGCGGCAATGGCTTCTCGCTTGATCTGCTCATGCGCGCTGAATGCATTGACCGGCGCGCCCATGTCGGTGGTGGGCGACAGCGCGTAGCCGCTTTTGGTCAGTTCTTCAATGCGCTCCAATACCGCTTCTTGCCTCTGCCTATACGGCACGTCTTCGTAGCCGTGAAATGCGGTGTCGGCCATGACGTCAATCAGCGCGAGACATGCGTCCGACACTAAAGTGTGGTCGGAATGGAAGATGCCCAGCGGGAAGAACACGTTCTCTGGACTGTGCTCGTTGAGCGTGCGGCGAAGCGCTCCGGTCAGATCATCGGGGCTCGGTGTCAACAGGTATTGCGCATCGCAGAAGGACAGATGTACCGGCTGTGCGCCGAGCTTTTGCAACGCCCGAATGTCCTCCTGCTTGCGCGTCTGCATTGCCTCAAACGCATCAGTGAAACCGGATTGCCGATCCCAGTCAGTGGACATGTTCTCCGGCGGCGGCGCGGTGAACACCGTGCAAACAATGGCCGATGGATTAGCTGCGAGAAGCAGCCCGCAACTCAGAACGGCGTCGTCGAGATGTGGAGAAACGACGAGCAGACGTGCGCGCGATTGCATCATTTTGTGATGGACTTGCTTAAAGACGACAGGAACAGCTGGCTTGCAAATAGCGGGCCTGGTTCTGAAACATGACCTGAAGCTAACAGGAATGACCTTTGCAAACCGGTGGGAGTATTGTTTCCGATGAGCCGAAAGGATCAGCATGACAGACAACGACAAAACCGCCACCGAGCGGCGCAGGCTCGGCGGCTGGCTGCCATCGAACGAAGAGCATCTCGCGCGATATCGCACCGACCTCGCGGAAAAAGCCCGCGCTCGCGCGATGCATGCGCCGCGAACGTCGGCGGTAGAAGATCTGGCCGCGCTTCTGAGCGGCGACCCAGTTCTTCGCATGGATATGACGCGTGCTATCGATCAGGCCCGCGACGCGGGTTATGTGCTCGGCTATTCGTCAATAGACGAGTTGATGGTGATCATCGATTACGTAATGACTTATGCGCCGCCGTTCAGCGAGACCAGTCTGATTCACTGCCCATTGAATGCGGTGCTGGACTGGCCAATGTGCATGCCGTCCGGCTACGCGCTGTTCCGCGACCCGGCATTGAACCAGCGGCTTAAACGCGTGCTCAATTGCTGGTGCGGGTTCCTGAGTGGGCCGCATTCGCGTGAACACCTGAATACGTCGGCGCCGAATGGATGGTTTTCGCCCGAGGCCGATGAGAAAATCGGCATGTCGCAGTTCGTCTGCGATACCGACAAGCCGTATTGGGGCTTTTCGTCATGGAACGACTTCTTCACGCGCCGGTTCCGCGAGGGCGTACGGCCAGTCGATCAGCCGGATAACGACAAGATCATTGTCAGCGCCTGCGAGGCGGCTCCGTATAACATCCAGACAGACGTCAAGCTGACCGATACCTTCTGGATCAAGGCACAGCCTTATTCGCTACTGGATATGTTTTCTGCGAGCCAGCGCGAAGTTGCACAGCGTTTTGTCGGCGGCTCGATCTATCAGTCCTTTCTCAGTGCATTCAATTATCACCGGTGGCATGCGCCGGTAAGTGGCGTCATCAAAAAAGCGTACGCGCTGGATGGCACCTACTATTCCGACGCCGATTCGGAAGGCCGCGACGCCGGCGGTCTGAACGATTCGCAGGGCTACATTACCGCGGTGGCGGCGCGCGCCGTGATCGTTATCGAAAGCGACGATCCTGCGATCGGTCAGGTCGGCTGTCTTTTCGTCGGCATGGCCGATGTGTCATCGTGCATGATAGAGGCGTTGCCTGGCCAGCGCGTCGCCAAGGGCGATGAAATAGGGTTTTTCCAGTACGGCGGCTCGACCTGCTGTCTCGTCTTCGAGCCGGGTGTCATCAGCAGTTTCGTGCCGCAACCACCTTTCGACCACTCGCCGCCAGTCAAGGTGAATACGCACATCGCGACCGCGAGGTAATCCTCGCTGCGGTCAACTCTGATCTTCAACTAGCGTGGAACTGATGTTCGAATGCCGCGAAGCGCAATGCGCTTCGCGGCATTTTTTCTTCTTGATCGCGACTTCGGCTACTGCAAATACCGTGGTCAATGCCGCGCCGTTATCGAACGGCGGGGCAGCCCGCCGCGGATAAACGCTTAGCCCGGCTGCTTACCCGAGCCAAGATCGGCGCCCGTCATCGGATCCGATTCCGTATCCGATGCGGTCCTCTCGGCCAGCGCGCCTAGCACTTCGACATCGGCTTGCGTCACGTTGACCGATGGCAGACCGTCGCCGCCATCCACTGCCGGCTGCGGTGCCTCGACGAATTCCCATTCCGGGCCCTCGTTCCACGGACCGCGTGCGTCGCCTTCGCCAGCCGACATGTTGTAGTACACGTTTGTAAATTCCGGAACACCCGGCAGCTTGCCTTGCGGGAAGTTGGGTTGAATCGAGTGCAGCGCTTTCTCGAACGACTTCTGGTGAGCGATCTCGCGCGTCATCAGGAAACCGAGCGCTTCCTTGATGCCCGGGTCGTCCGTGACATTCAGCAGGCGCTCATAGACGATCTTCGCGCGCGCTTCGGCAGCGATATTCGAGCGCAGGTCGGCGGTCGGTTCGCCAATCGTGTCGATGTACGCAGCCGTCCACGGTACGCCCGCGGAGTTCGTGAGCGCAGGTCCGCCGCCATACAGCAGCGCGGTGGTATGCGAGTCGTTGCCGCCGCCTGTCAACGAGCGATACAGCTCTGCTTCCTGCTCGACGCCTTCGGCCAGTTGGCCTTTCGCGCCCTTGTTCAACATAGCGACGATGGAGCCGATTACTTCAAGGTGACTCAGTTCTTCAGTAGCGATGTCGAACAGCAAATCCTTGCGGCCCGGGTCGTCTTCTGCGACGGCCTGAGTGAAGTACCGGCACGCGGCCGCTAACTCGCCTTGAGGTCCGCCGAATTGCTCAAGCATCAGATTGGCGAGGCCCGGATTGGGGGCGGCGACACGCACGGTATATTGAAGTCGTTTGTTGTGGACGAACATTGGTTTCTCCGCTGAGTATGGTTGGGAAACTTTCGACTGCACGCTTCCTTGCGCATCCCGCATACCTGAGCCATTAAATCGTCACAACGCGCGTGCCGATGTTCTGGCACACGCGTTGCGGATTGCAGGGCTCCTAACCACTACCTTGGGAGTTGCACATGACACAGCGAAAGACCATCGACGATCTGTTCGTTCACATGCTGTCGGATATCTACAGCGCGGAGAAGCAGTTGACCAAGGCATTGGCGAAACTCTCGCGTGCTGCGTCCGATCCGCAATTGAGCGAGGCGTTCAAAATGCACCTGGAGGAAACGCAAGGACAGGTGGAGAGAATCGATAAGGTTGTAGAAACGAGTGGCGTGAAGTTGAAAAGAATGAAGTGCGTCGCGATGGAAGGCTTGATCGAGGAAGGGCAGGAGCTGATCGACGAAATGGAGAAAGGCGCAGTGCTCGATGCCGGCCTGGTCGCTGCCGCGCAAAAGGTGGAACACTACGAAATCGCCGCATACGGCAGCCTGTGCGCGATCGGAAAGCAGTTGGGTTTCACCGAAGCCGTCAATCTGCTGAAGGAAACGCTGGCAGAAGAAAAGGCGACGGATTTGAAGCTGACCGAATTCGCGGAGCGAGCCGGCAACGAAAAGGCGAAGCAGCAGAAGTAAGTGGGGAAGTCCCGCCGGCTGAAAAGCGACGCGGGACTGAGAGAGCGGTTTTGATCATGTGATCCGGCCCATTCAAGGGCCGGTTTTTTTTGCGAGCCACGCGCGCCGCACGACCCGCGACAACTTCGCGCGTCAGGTCTTGTCGCCGACCGAACGGCTGCCGACTGCGTCGAGCTTGCCCTGCAGTTCCATCTTGCGCTGCGCGATTTTCTGACCCAGTCCCTTCACATTGAGATTGGCCTTTCGCAATTCCGGAAACAGTTCGTTCTCTTCTTCTTCCACGTGATGTTGCACCATTTCGCTCATCACTTTGAACGTCGCGTCGAAGCCTTTATCCCCCGCCTTGAGCGTTTCGAATTTGCTGATCAGTGTCTTCACGAGAAAGTGCTCGACGTACGCTTCCTCCACGTCGACCACATCGCCTGACGGCAGCGCTTCAGCCGCAGCGGGATAGAGCAGTTCTTCTTCGATGATGGTGTGAATGGTGAGCTCTTCGCACGCGCGCTGTGCCAGCGTGGCTTTCGCTTCCAGATCGTCTTCTTTAGCTTCTTTGAACGCGGTGAATAGTCGCTCGACGGCGCGATGATCCGCGATCAGCAGTTCGAGTGCATCGTCTGTATTGGGGTTCGGTTGTTTTTCGGGCATGTCGCTCTCCGTGTTGAAACGCCGCCTGGCGGCAGGTTTGAACGGGGTAACGCAAGCACTGTGCCCATGCGCCGCAGTTTAGTTTTTGCTCTTGCGCGGTGCTGCAGCGTTCAGCAGCGGATTGAACGCTGCCGTTCTCTTCGGCTGCCGCGTGGGCGAGTCGGAGTCTTCGTCCTTGTTCCTAGCTTTGTCTTTCACGTTCGCGGCACGGCCGCGCCGCGGAGCGCGAGCACTCCCGGACAATTGCCGCGCCAGTTCTGCGCTGTCGTCGTCCTGGTCCGCGGATTCTTCTTCGTGGTCGTCTACGTCCTCCGCCGCGCTCGCAGGATTTTTAGTTCGCGATACGCCGGCTATGTGCTCGATTACCGACAGGAAGGATTTGCTCGCCGAACGTAACGATTCGCCTGGCAACATGGTGAGAACGACCACTTCGTGAAGCGAGCGTCCGTCGACGGTGCGTTGAGACGGTTTCGCGTTCCAGTCAGTGTTCTCTTGTGCGAAAACGGCCAATAGCCGTTCGAGGACAGCGGGCGATAGCACGCCGCCGTCGTACAGGCTGATGATTGCGCGCTCGGCAAGAGCGAACGGCGAAGCGGAAGTTTTAGGCATCGTTTTGTGCTCTTGCCGGGCGCGCTGTTTCGACGATTTGTCGCCGGTTAGGCGTTTTGCCTTGCTTCGCTTCCCTTCAGCTCACCGTGCCGATGCGCGTGCGTGGCCGCATATTTGAGCTCGAAGTGCGCACCTTTGCCGCTGCGCGTAGGCGGAAAATGTTCTCCCTCTACGCACGTTACTTCGAAGGTGTCTTTGCCGTCGTCGTGAACGACTGAATAGATGCCGGAGGTCTTGACGATTTCGCCGGGCTTGAACGAGTTATCTCCTGCCATTGTGAAACTCCGTGGGTAAGTAAGCGACAAGCTTCGTCATGCAACGCTCATGCCACGCTTCCCGGTGCGCTCAGAACGCCCGCAATGGACTAGATCTCCTTGCGGGCCCCATGGGACTGCTCTCTTCCAGAAGTATCTGAACGATGCCGCGAGTCGACACGCTGACCCATGCCGAACGAACGTCTTTCACGCTTACCCAGCGGCATCGGCTGATTTCATTGCTCGGTATCGGCTCGACGTGCTCGGGAATACGCGCGGCAAATACATAGTGTCGAGTGCGGGCGCCCCAGAACTCGAAAATGTACTGGAGCGGGATGCCGCTCATTCGAGTCTCTTCAACAAGCTCGCGAGCGGCCGCGTCGAACGCGGGCTCACCGATCTTGCATCGACCGCCGGGCAGCGCCCACCGTCCGTTGGATCTCGCGACCAGCAGGATGTGATTAGCGCGCAGGCAAAGGACGGTGGCTCGATGCTTCATGACATTTCGGGGTAATCAGTGCGACTTTGGCGCACGTTGCATGTTGCATGCCTTGCCGATGAGTCCACCGGGAACCGTAAATGCTACTTGCACAAACGGCGCTTTCGGCCAAACGGTCGGTTTTTCTCGTGTAATCCAATTCGAATCATTGTCTGTAGAGGTGGTGAATATGTCGAAGCCACATCGGTTTCCTCCCGCACTTGCCGTCCCCGCTGTCGTCTTTATCATTATCGGCCTGGCGCTAGCTGGGGGCGGAGTCCCGCTCGTCGCGCTGGGTGGTTCGTGGTATTACGTGGTGACCGGGATCGCGATTGCGCTGACCGGCGTGCTGCTCAGCATTCGCCGACGTTCGGCGCTATGGTTATTCGCGCTGATTCTGTTCGGTTCGACGATCTGGGCCGTGGTGGAAGCGCGCTTCGACTTCTGGCAATTGTTGCCGCGCTTGTGGGTGTGGCTTGTACTCGCTCTGTGGCTATTGCTGCCGCCCGTCACACGCAAACTGGTGTTCGGGCCACCGGCCGCGCATCGCGACGGCGTCGTGCCGTTGACTGCCGCCGTGATCCTGACCGTACTCCTCGGCCTCGCCACAGCGTTCAATCATCCGTATGATCGCGCGGGCACCCTGGCTTCCACTGCCGCTCCACCCACTACACCAATTGCCGGTGACGCGAACCGGCAGGCGGCCGACTGGACCGACTACGGCGGCTCGCCGCTCGGTCAGCGCTATTCGCCGCTTACGCAAATCACCCCGGAAAATGCGGGGCAACTGAAAGTGGCCTGGCAATTCGAAACAGGCGACAAGCCGGGCCCGGGCGACCCCACCGAAACTACCGATGAGAATACGCCGATCAAGGTCGGCAACAAGCTCTTCCTTTGCACGCCGCACAGTATCGTGATCGCGCTCGATCCTGCTTCGGGCAAGGAACTCTGGCGATACGATCCGCATATTCAGAGTCCCGTTGGCTTCAAGCACTGGGAGCATATGACTTGCCGCGGCGTGTCATATCACGACGACGCGATGTATCCGGCAAATGCCGCGGTAGCAGCGGCGGATAATGCGGCGGCATCAGCGCCTACTGAAGGCGCGGCTGCAGGCGCGCCTGCAAGCACTGATGCGAGCGCTGCCGCTTCGAATCCCCAAGCATCGGCTTCGGCGCCTGCGGCGGATGGCGCATCAGCGACCACTGACGCGGCCAACGGTGCTTCCACAGCGGCGGGCGCAGAGCAATCGGCATCCGCAGCCACGGCCGCCAGCGATACATCGGCTGCGACCCAACAGACGGCCGCCGCTGCCGTGAGCGCCGAATGTCCGCGCCGCATTTTCCTGCCGACCGCCGATGCACGACTGATCGCGCTCAATGCCGACACGGGTCAGCCATGCACGCATTTTGGTAATAACGGTCAAATCGACCTGCGCACGAATATCGGTCCCTTTACGCCGGGCGGTTATTACTCGACGTCGCCGCCCGCGGTAACTCGCGATCTGGTCATTATCAGCGGCCACGTCACGGATAACGAGTCGACCAACGAGCCCTCGGGAGTCACCCGCGCGTTCGACGTGCACGACGGTCATCTCGTGTGGAACTGGGATGCGGGCAATCCAGACGAGACCCAGCCGATTACCGGCAATCAGACGTACGTTCGTAATTCGCCGAACATGTGGTCGGTCTTCAGCGTGGATGAAAAACTCGGCATGGTGTATCTGCCGCTCGGCAATCAGACACCCGACCAGTGGGGCGGCCTGCGCACGCCGGCCTCGGAGAAAGTGGCGGCGGGCGTCGTTGCACTGGATCTCGCAACCGGCAAGATGCGCTGGAATTACCAGTTCACTCACCACGATCTATGGGACATGGACGTAGGCGGCCAACCTTCGCTGATCGATCTGCAGACACCCAGTGGCGTGCAACCTGCGCTGATCGCATCGACGAAACAGGGCAGTTTGTACGTGCTGAACCGCGAGACCGGCAAGCCGATCGTGCCGATCACGGAAGAACCGGTGCCCGAGGGCGCGGGAACAGGCGATCACACTTCGCCTACGCAACCGTTCTCCGCGCTGAACTTCAAACCGCCGAAAGTACGCGAGCGCGACATGTGGGGCACCAATCCTTTCGATCAGCTGTGGTGCCGCGTCAAGTTCAAATCGCTGCGATATGACGGCATGTTCACGCCGCCGTCCGAGCAGGGATCGCTCGTATTTCCGGGCAATTTCGGTGTGTTCGATTGGGGCGGCATTGCAGTGGACCCGGTTCGGCAAATACTGATCGCGAACCCGAGTTACATGGCCTTCACTTCAAAGCTGGTGCCGCGCTCGCAGATTCCGTCCGATAACGGAGAGAAGAAGGGCAGTGAAACAAGCGGCATCAAGCTCGCTCGCGGCACGCCTTATGGATTCGAGCTCAATGCGTTCCTTTCGCCGCTCGGCATTCCGTGCCAGGCGCCGCCGTGGGGATATGTCGCGGGCGTCGATCTGCGCACGAACCACATTGTGTGGGAACACAAGAACGGCACCATCCGCGATAGCGCGCCGCTGCCAATTCCCATGCCGCTCGGCGTGCCGAGTCTGGGTGGCATGATCACGACTGCTGGCGGTGTCGCATTCCTCTCCGGTACGCTGGATTACTATCTGCGCGCTTACGATGTACGGACTGGCGACCGGTTGTGGCAAGCTCGCTTGCCCGCAGGCGGGCAGGCAACGCCAATGACCTACGCCGACAGCAACGGCAAGCAGTATGTGCTGGTCACCGCGGGCGGTCACGGCTCGCTTGGCACGAAGCAAGGAGATTACGTGATCGCGTACACGCTGCCCTGAAAGGGCGTTTGAGGATCGCGCGCGAGCGGGTGCCGCAGGAGCACCGTGATTCGGGCCCGCCGCGCGCTTGTGACAGGCGCGCGAGTTTCTGCGTCAAGTAAGCGAATGCACTCTAATGTGCATCCGGTTGAAAACGTTACGCGTCAACGCGCAAACATTCCAGCCGCCGTGACGCGTGCAGAACGTTCGAAGATCGCTTAATGCGTAGCGGCGTGTAATACAGCTTTCAATATGCCTGCCACGAGCGCGACGGTTGCAACGCCCAGCAACCACAGGCCGACAAACCATGCGAATCGTCGCCACATGTTAGTGATATCCCTCGCCGGGACGCATTTTGCCTTTGAAAACCGAATAGGCATACACCGTGTAGCCGAGAATCATCGGAACGGTAATCGCTGCGCCCACCAGAAGAAATAAGAGGCTCGCGTGCGGCGCGGCGGCGTCGCGGAAGGAAATTGCAGGTGGCACGAGATACGGATACAGACTGATCAGAAGACCTGCATAGCAAAGAATGAAAATGCCATAGGCGAAGAGTAGTGGCAGCGCCTGGCGCCGCGCCGAAAGGCTGCGCCAGAAGCCGGCCGCGAGAAGAATCAGCAGTACCGGCACGGCGGCGGTGAATGCAATGTCCGGCCAGCGGAACCAGCGCGCAGCGAGCGAGCCTTGCAACATTGGCGTCCACAGCGTAACCACGACGATCAGCGCAAGCACCGCCACTGCCATGGTGCGCGCATAACGCCGGCAGCGCTCGTGCAGCGGTCCTTCGGTGCGCCAGATCAGCCAGCACGATCCAAGCAATGTATAGCCGACGACCACGGCGAGGCCGCACAGCACGGTGAAGCCGGTAAGCCAGTCCCACCAGCCGCCGGAATACGAGACTCCCTTCACGTGGATGCCCTGAAGCAGTCCGCCCAGCACGAGTCCCTGGCACAAAGCGGCCATGGTGGAACCCGAAAAGAAAGCGACGTCCCACCACGCGCGGCCAGAACCCGTCGCGCGAAAACGGAATTCAAAGGCCACGCCGCGAAACACGAGTGCGAGCAGCATCGCGATGATCGGCGGATAGAGCGCTGGAAGGATGATCGAATAGGCGAGGGGAAACACGGCGAAAAGTCCGCCGCCGCCGAGCACGAGCCATGTTTCATTGCCGTCCCATACGGGCGCGATGGTGTTCACCATCAGGTCGCGATCGTCCCGGCTGCGCTCGACGGCGAACAGGATGCCCACGCCGAGATCGAATCCGTCGAGCAGCACGTAGGCAAGCACGGCAAACGCCAGGATGGCCGCCCAGACGAGCGGCAGATCAATCGTGGCGGTCATGGCGATCGTCCCGTGCAGAAGTGTTGCCAGTGGTGGTCGATGCGGGCTGCCGTTGCGCCGGTCCGGGCGTGATGCCCGCGCTGCGATGCGGCTTGTCCTTGGCGGGCCCTTCTGTCGCGAGCGATGGCGACCTCGCCATGAGACGCAGTACGAATACCATTGCCGCGCCGAATACGATCAGATACACGACGCCGAAAGCCGCAAGCGATGTCGCGACGCCGGGCGCGGCGATGGGCGACACGCTGTCGGCGGTGCGCAAATGGCCATATACGGTGTAAGGCTGACGGCCCACTTCGGTCACGGTCCAGCCGCATAACAGGGCAATGAGGCCGGACGGTCCCATTGCGACCATCAGCCGGTGAAGCCAGCGCGCGCGATAAAGCGAATGACGCGCCCGAAGTGCCAGACTCGCGAAACCGGTCAGCGCCATCAGCACGCCAAGGCCGACCATGACGCGAAAAGCCCAAAAAATAAGCGGCGAAAAGGGGCGGTCTTCTCGCGCGAATTCCTTGAGTCCTCTAATAGAGCCGTTCCATGTATGTGTGAGGATCAGCGCGCCCAGATGCGGGATCTCGACTGCGTAGTCGGTAGTCTCGGTTTTCATGTTTGGCATGCCGAACAAAATCAGCGGTTGGCCCGGTTTGGACTCCCAGTCGCCTTCGAGTGCGGCGATCTTTGCGGGCTGATGCTTGAGCGTGTTCACACCGTGCGCGTCGCCGGCGAGAATCTGGATGGGCGCGACGATGCACGCCATCCATAGCGCCATGGAAGCCATGAGCCGCGCAGGCTCGTTACCGGGATCGCGCAGCAAGTGCCACGCACCCACCGCGCCGACGATGAACGCCACGCTCAGATAGGCCGCGAGCACCATATGCACGAGCCGGTAAGGGAACGAAGGGTTGAAGATGATGCTGAGCCAGTCGGTGGGCACAAAGCGGCCGTCGACCATCTCGAATCCTTGCGGCGTTTGCATCCATGAATTTGCAGCGAGAATCCAGAAGGCGCTTAGCAAAGTGCCGATAGCGACGAGCACTGTGGCAAGAAAATGCAGCTTGGGGCCGACGCGGGTCATGCCAAACAGCATCACACCAAGAAAGCCCGATTCAAGGAAGAACGCGGTTAGTACTTCGTAACCCATAAGCGGACCGACAACAGGTCCCGCCCGATAGGCAAAGCCCGCCCAATTGGTGCCGAACTCATACGACATGACAAGGCCAGACACCACGCCGACGCCGAATACCACTGCGAAAATCGTCAGCCAGTAGCGGAATACGGCCAGGTATACCGGCTTGCCGGTGAAGAGCCATGCGCCCTCGAGCACTGCAAGATAGCTGGCAAGCCCGATGGACATTGCCGGGAAAATAATGTGAAAGGCGATGGTGAAACCGAACTGCGTTCGGGCAAGAAATAGTGCGTCGACCGAGGGTGGCATTACGGTACCTCGAATAAGGACGTGGCTGACCTGATGGACGGATTCGCAATTTGCGCCGCAGCGCATGCTTCTGAATATAAGCACTGTAAATGCAAATGCGTGGCCTGACTGTGTCTGCCGGCATAGCGCGGGTACCCGCGCAAGACCATGCGAAAGGCGTGTAAACCTATTGTCAGGAGCATGCGCTCTTTTCGCCAACAGGTACACACTTTGCTCTCGTTCTGTACTGACGTTCGCGCGGAGACCGTAATGAAAGAAAAGGACACGACACGAGATTACCCCTACGCATCGGGCGGATGGGGATCGCTGAAGGCAGTCACCACAATTCTCGCGCAGGAACATGTCGGCCTGAAAGACAGTGCTGTGCTCGCGAAGCAGAATAAGCCGGACGGCTTCATGTGCGTGAGCTGTTCGTGGGCCAAGCCGGCCGACCCGCACGTATTCGAGTTCTGTGAGAGCGGTGCGAAGGCCACTGCCTGGGACCTGACGTCCAAGCGAATGACGCCTGAGTTCTTTCAACTGCATACCGTGACCGAACTGCTGTCATGGCACGACCATGACCTGGAAGAAGCGGGGCGGCTCACCGCGCCGATGCGCTACGATCCAGCCACCGACAAATACGTGCAAGTGGAATGGCAACAGGCGTTCGATGAAATCGGTCGCGAGCTCAACAAGCTCGAGCCGGACAGTGTGGTGTTCTATGCGTCGGGCCGCGCGTCGCTCGAAACGTCGTACATGTACCAGCTTTTAGCGCGCATGTACGGTACGAACAATCTGCCCGACAGCTCGAACATGTGTCACGAAAGCACCAGCGTCGGGCTGAAGGAAGCAATCGGGGTAGGCGTCGGCACCATTACGCTCGACGACTTCGAGAAGACGGACCTGATGTTCTTCTTTGGCCAGAATGTGGGTACCAATAGCCCGCGCATGCTTCATCAATTGCAGGACGCGCGCAAACGCGGGGTGCCGATCATCACGTTCAATCCGCTTCGCGAGCCGGGGCTCGTGCGTTTTGCGAATCCGCAGTCGCCGGTGCAGATGCTCACGCCCGAGAACACGCAGATCAGCACGCAATATCATCAACTCAAGACCGGCGGTGATACCGCTGCGATTCTCGGCATCTGCAAGGCGGTGATTGCTGCGGACGATCTGGCCATCCAGCAAGGTGCGCCGCGTGTCGTCGATGCGGATTTCATCCGCGATCACACGACCGGTTACGAAGCATTCGCGAACTATGCTCGCGAGGCTTCGTGGGCGGACATAGAAAAGGTCAGCGGTCTGACTCGCGACGCGATACAGGCGGCCGCAGACGAATACATGAAGGCGAATGCAGTGATCGTCCACTACGGAATGGGACTGACGCAGCACCGGCTGGGCGTGCAAAACGTCCGCATGGTGTGCAATCTGCTCTTCCTGCGGGGCAACGTGGGCAAGCCCGGCGCTGGGCCGTCACCTGTGCGCGGTCATTCCAACGTGCAGGGGCAGCGCACGGTCGGCATTACAGAAAAGCCCGAACTGGCGCCGCTCGATAAGCTGGCAAGCCAGTTCTCGTTCGAGCCGCCGCGCAAAACAGGCATGAATACCGTCGAAGCGTTTGAAGCCATGCTCAAAGGAGAGGTGAAGGGTGTATTCAACCTCGGCGGGAATCTCGTGCGTTCCGTGCCGGACCGCTTGCGGATAGAACCTGCGTGGCGAGGTTTGCGCCTTAATGTGAACGTTGCGACCAAGCTCAATCGCAGTCACCTCGTACACGGTGATATCTCCTACATTTTGCCGTGCTTGAGCCGCATCGAAATCGACCGGCAGGCGAGCGGCGACCAGGCTGTCTCAATGGAAGACAGCACCGCGTGCATGCACGGTTCGCGCGGCGTGGCGGAACCGGCCAGCGACAACATTCGCTCGGAGCCTTATATCGTCGCGGGAATCGCGAAAGCGACACTGGGCACTCGCTTCAACGTTGACTGGGATGCGTGGCGAGATGATTACTCGATCGTGCGCAATGAAATAGAAAAGACTTATCCGGAGATATTCCACGACTTCAACCAGCGTATGTGGACGCCGGGCGGATTTCACAAACCTCTCCCCGCTCGCGAGCGGCAATGGAAGACGAAAAGCGGCAAGGCGGAGTTTCAGGTACCGAAGGCACTCGGCGAAGATCCCGACATGCCCGAGCGCGAAACGGACGCGCTCAGACTAATGACACTGCGCTCCGACAGCCAGTTCAATACGACGATCTACTCGCTGGACGATCGCTTTCGCGGCGTGAAGGGTAACCGCATGATTGTGCTGATGAATGAAGACGATATGGCGGCGAGTGGTCTAACCGAAGGCGACAAGATCGGCTTGCAGACCATTTCCGACGACGGCTTCGACCGGCGCGTAAGCGGACTCACCGTCAAGGCTTACGACATTCCGCGTGGCTGCATTGCCGGCTACTACCCGGAATGCAATCCGCTGCTGCCGCTCTGGCATTACGCCGAAGAAAGTAAAGTGCCCGGCGCCAAGTCCATTCCGGTGCGGATTGTCGAAAAGCCGGTTGCTACATCTGGTGCATGACAGACCCGCCGGGCGACGATTGCCCGGCGGATTCGCGATCCGCTTTCAGCGCGGTCAATCGGCGTAGCGCGATCTGCGCGACTTCGGCAAGCATTGCGTCGCGCCAATCACGAGCAGAGATCCGAGCAGGAAAGTCGCAATCGGGAATGTACCTGCGGTATTCACTGCAATTTCCCGCGGACGCTCACCAAGAAGCTGCATTCTACGGCGCGTCATTTTTGAGCCGAGCGAACGCAGCTCGCCTTTCAAGGCCCGCTCAGCGGCAGGCAGCAGTACGGTTTCTTCGTCGGCCACGTGATGCATGACCTCGCGCATCAGTTGCTGAAAAAGACCGTCGTATGCGGCATCCTCGGGTCCGCTTGCGCGTAGCTTTGCGATTGTGGCGCGCATTTCGTCGTGTTCGGGCTGGCTCTTTTCGAGCGTTTTATCCTCGCTCATTACACCGGCCAATGCCGGATAGAAGATTTCTTCTTCGAGTTGCGCGTGAATTTCAAGTGCGGCACAAACGGAATTAACGATTGCGCGCTTGCGCCACCACGGCGTGTCTGTGTGATAACGATGAAACGCGGCAAGTACATGCATATGATCGAGCCGGATCATCGCGGTAATGGTGGGAGACATCGACGAATTGGTATCGGGCATGGCAGTTCTCCAGAATGACGCGGCGCCGCGCGTCGGTTTGTGGGGATTGTCTGCACGCGAAGTCGACATGCACATGAGCACGCGAATCCGGCATGCGGGCGCTCGCGGATGCGCCACACACCGCATTCGCCATACCTGCAACGTCCCGCTAGCCGGGAATCCTTTCGATGTCTCGCAACCAGACCGTTGCCTCGCTGTCGCTCGGTGCACGCCAGTCGCCGCGCGGCGACAAGGAGCCGCCCGATCCAACCTTGGGAGCATTCGGAATGCAGGAGCGCTTGAACTGGCTGGTGTGAAAAAAGCGCTCGGCGAAAATCGCCAGATTGCGCTTGATGTCGCCAAGCGTGTATTCGTTGCGCGCCACATGTTGACCCGCCGGCCAGACGCCGCGCTCGCGGTCGGCCCATGCGCAATGCGCGAGGAACGCGACCTTCGACGGTGAAAAGCCGAAGCGCAACAGGTAATAGAGGTTGAAGTCCTGCAACTCATACGGACCGATAATGCTTTCGGTCTTCTGGTCGATGACTTTGTCGACCTTGCCGGGCACCAGTTCCGGGCTGATCTCGGTCGCCAGTACCTGCTCCAGCACATGCGAGCCCGCGTCGCCGACTTGGCCCGACTCGGCGACCCAGCGCACCAGATGCGTAATCAGCGTCTTCGGCACGCTCGCGTTGACGCTGTAATGCGACATGTGATCGCCCACGCCATAGGTGCACCACCCGAGCGCCAGTTCGCTCAGGTCGCCTGTGCCGATCACAATTGCCTGATGGAAATTGGCGAGCCTGAAAAGGTGGCTGGTGCGCTCGCCCGCCTGAACGTTTTCGAATGTGACGTCGTATTGTTTTTCGCCCGACGCAAACGGATGGTGCAAGTCGTGAAGCATTTGCATGCAGCTCGGGCGTATGTCGATTTCCTCCATCGAACAGCCCACGGCTTGCATCAGATCTTTCGCCTGTTGGAGTGTGCGGCTGCTGGTCGCAAAGCCCGGCATCGTGTAACCGAGAATATTCGAGCGCGGCAGCTTCAACCGGTCCATGGCTTTTGCGCATACGAGCAATGCCTGCGTGGAATCGAGGCCGCCCGAGACACCAATTACCACTTTTGAAATTCCAGCCGCGCCGAGTCTTTGCAGCAGCCCCTGCACCTGAATGTTGTAGACCTCGGCGCAGCGTTCATCGCGTGTCGCGGGATTTGACGGCACATACGGGAAACGGTTGATTGAACGCATGAGCGGCAAATGCTCCGCATCGGGCAGCGAAGCCGGCACGCTGATCACCTGGAATTTGCCGACCTCGTTTGCGTGGCGGCGCGTGGACTGACCGAAAGTGGTTTGCCTCATCCGTTCGCGCGACAGCCGTTCAAGGTCGATGTCGCCGTAAATCACATGGGACGTGTCGACGAAACGCTCGGATTCGGCGAGCAGTTCGCCGTTTTCGTAGATCAGCGCCTGGCCGTCCCATGCGAGATCGGTTGTAGATTCGCCGCGGCCCGCGGACGAATATAGATACGCGGACAGGCATCGCGCGGATTGCTGCCCGACGAGTTGGTGCCGATAACCGGACTTGCCGATCACGATATTCGATGCCGAAAGATTGACGAGCACCGTTGCACCCGCGAGCGCCGCAAACGACGACGGCGGCACGGGAACCCATACGTCCTCGCATATTTCTACGTGGAAGCGAAAGAGTGGCGCGTGCGGGACGTCGAACAGCAATGACGCGCCGAAGGGCGCATGCTGTCCGCATAACGTCACTTCGGAGCTCGACGCGTTCTCCGCCGCACTGAACTGGCGGGCTTCGTAAAACTCGCCGTAGTTGGGCAGGTAGCTTTTGGGCACCACGCCGCATAGCTTGCCGTTCGAAATCACTAATGCGCAATTGAACAGCTTATGCTCGATCTTCAGTGGCGCGCCGATGACCAGTACCGCGGGGATACTCGTAGAGGCCGCAACGATCTCGCCGATAGCCGATTCGCAAGCGTCGAGCAGTGCTCGCTGATGGAAGAGGTCGTCGCACGTATAGGCCGATATGCCGAGTTCGGGAAACACGACAAGCAGTGCGCCCTTTTGTGCGGCCTCGCGGGCCAGTTTCAGCGTCTGCTGCGCGTTGAATTGCGGATCGGCCACGCGGCACACCGGAACCGCAACCGCGACACGTGCAAAATCGTGACTGTACAAGTTGAAGAATGATTGCGTCATGATGTGCGGCGCCTATGAATAGCCGGTCGGAAGCGGCAGCTTATCCGCTGCAACCAGTGTTGAACACAGCCCGATGCGGCGTTCGCGACGCGTTCAGGCGGAGTGCGGCGAACCGGGTCGAGCGTATCGTACGTTCGGCAACTGATTGAAGTAATACTCGACTCGCGAAAGCGCGTAAAGCGCTGCGTTTCGCCGGATAGTGGTGCGGTCTCCGTCGAACACTCGCGTTTCGGAAAACATGAATTCACCGTCCCGGCGCTTGTAACGCCACGCAAAGCATTGTGTGCCTGCCGGCAGATCCGTGCCTTTGGGCGGCGGACCCGCGAGCCCCGTATTCGAGACTGCGATATTAGCCGAGCACCCTTCGAGGGCGAGTACACCTGTGGCCATCTCCCGGGCGACTGCCTCGCTCGTCAGGCCATGTTCTTCGATCGTCTGCGACCGCACGTTCAGTACACCGCATTTACCGGTCGGCGAGTAAACGACGAGGCCCACGTCGAGACATGCGCCGCTGCCCGGCACGTCTGCCAGCAGAGATGCAATGAGACCGCCGGTACACGATTCGGCGGTGGCGATCACAAGACCGCGCGACGAGAGAAATCCAACCACGCTGCGGGGAATGTTCATTTTTGCGTCCTCGTTTATCCGGGCTCGTTTGTCACGATAAGCCAGTCAGTTGTCAGCGAGCAAGTGCAATACCCGTTGCGCATTTGTCTTCATCCAGCGGCACGGCGATTGCTCGACAAACGTGTCCCTTCACCGGGACGCCATGGTTGTTTGTTCGGTTAGGCTCGCCACACGGCGAGCCGCTTTTTTTTCGCCCCACGTTCAGCGTTTGCGCGCCGCTTTACCGTCGGTACAGCGCTTGCTCTTTTTGCTTCGCATGCGACGGCAAAGGAGGCGACGTACATGATGTTTCCAACAATCGTTATCAATCGCGAGGATCCGTCCTCGACTGACGCGCAGACGCTACTCGACGAACTGAGCGCGACGCTGGCCGTGTTTACCGGCGACGGCGGACAGAGCCGCTTTTCCATTCACGACGTCGCGCTTGAGCGCTCGCGCTTTCTCGTTGCGAGGACCGGTTTTTCGACGCCGCTTGGCTGTGGCGCGTTTCGTCCGTTAGGCGAGCACATCGCCGAGATCAAGCGCCTCTATGCGCGCCCCGGCGCGGAGGGCGCAGGCAGTGCCATTCTCGCGCGACTCGAGAAAGAAGCAGCAGAACTAGGCTATCAGGCGTTATGGCTTGGCATGCACGTGAACAATCGTCGCGCGATCGAGTTCTACGAGCGACACGGTTTCCATCGCATCGAACCGTATGGGCCGTATGTGGGCAAAGACGATTCTTGCTGCTTCGAAAAGCGCCTCGACGGACAGGCGCCCGACAACCAGCGCGAAGCCACCACGCGCGGGGCGTAATGCAGATCGGATCGCGCGGGCTGCGAGCCGCGCTACTTGTGAATTTTCTCGCGCAACGACTGAATGTCGTTGGCCGTTACAGGTCGCGCGTCATTGCCCCATGAGGTGCGGATCCATGAAAGCACGTTCGCCATTTGCGCATTGGTGAGCGTTTGAGCGAAGCCCGGCATTGCTTGACGCGGTGGTCCACTGATAGTCGCGGGACTGTTGCCGCCTTCCACCATTAAGCGAATCAGAGAAGTCGTATCTTCGGTGATCACTGACGGGTTGCCCGCCAGCCGCGGAAATACATTGGGCACGCCCGCACCTTGCACACCGTGGCACCGCGCGCAGAACGAGATATAGACCCGCGCGCCGACGGATTGAGGCGCATCGACCCGATTGCCGTTGCGCGTCGGCAAGTCGGGCTGGGCATGCGGCTCATAGCTCCCGGACGGCTTTTGCGCCGGCAGTGACTTCAGATAGTGCGCCATGGCGAGCGCATCTTCGTCGGTCAGATATTGGGTGCTGTCTTCCACTTGCTCGACCATAGAACCGAATGCGGCGAGACCCGCACCGTGTCCCGTCTTCAGAAATGCGGCGAGATCTTTTTCGCCGATACGTCCGAGTCCCGAACCCGGATCGCCGGTCAGATTCGGCCCGAACCAGTTGTCGTTGACTCCACCCGTCAAATACATGGGCGACGACTCGTCGTAGCCGCGTTCCTGAAAGCCTGGCCCGCGAGGTGTGTGACATGCGCCGCAATGCCCCGGACCTTGCACGAGAAATGCCCCGCGATTCCACTGCGCGTCACGTCCGGCCTTCGGCCGATAGGGTTCTGTTGGTGCGAACGCGAGTTGCCAGAAATAGAGCACCCAGCGCTGATTGAAGGGGAACGCCAGCTTGGTGGGCGGAGCCGGTTCGGGCGCCGGTTTTACTCCGTGCATGAAATACGCGTAAAGGGCGCGCATGTCGTCGTCGGACATTTTTGAAAACGACGCATACGGCATCGCCGGATAAAGCCGCTTGTTGCCCGGCGACACGCCCTCGCGCACAGAGCGTGCAAAATCTTGGTAACTGTAGGCGCCAATGCCGTATCGGCGGTCCGGCGTGATGTTGCTGCTCATGATCGTGCCGAATGGCGATGTAAGTCCCAAGCCGCCGCCATAGGCTTGTCCGCCGACGGCCGTGTGGCAACCCGCGCAGTCCGACGCTTTGGCGAGATATTCTCCACGCGCTACGAGGGCCGCGAGCGCCGGGTCCGATGCGCCGGCGGGCTCGGCTGTGACACACGGAGTCGTGAACGCGCCGAGCATCGCCGTGCCGGCCAGCACGATCAGTTTGAAGCGCCGCATCATGAGGTGGTATCCCGCCGCGCGGCCAGCGTGTTAGGCATGAGCGTCACTGGCGCACGATGCATCAGCCAGCGCGCGCCAGTCAGAAGCGCCGCGATCAGATACGCCAGACCGCCAGGCACCCACATCACGAGGCCGCCGAGTTGTTGATCCTGCAACGGATCGAAGCCGAGCGCCGAGGTTGACTCGATGTACGCCGGGTACCAAAGCCCCGGCGCAAGCGTCAGCAATGCGCCCAGCGCGCCGGTGTGAACCATCGTCGTGAAGAGCGACAACATCGCATAGCCGCTTTGATCCCGCCGCGCGCCTTCGCCGAAAACGACCCACCAGAACAGGAGCGCGCTTAGCAGGAAGCTCGCGTGCTGAAGCGTATGAATAGCGGCCGACGCGAGCGCCGCTTCAAAAAAGCGCGGCATATGCCACGCCCACAGCGCGGCGGCGTGCAGCAGCCATGCGACGGTCGGCGCACACAGCGCGTGCCACAGTCCGTACAGCACCGGCGTGCGGACGGCGGCGGCTATCGCGTGCCGTGCCGCCGGAGGAAAGGCCCACAGCCATACCGCGAGCGGTCGGCCGAGCACGAGCAGCGGAGCGGCCACGATCATCATCAGTTCATGTTGAACCATATGCGCGGAGAAGAGCGCCGCGCTCAATGCGTCGAGTGGCGAATTGAGCGCGGCGACGAGCGCGAGCCATCCGGCTACGAATGCGCATAGCTGACGCGTGCGAATGCCGCGCCCGCGTCGGCTGCGCGCGCGCAGGCGCCGGTAGCCGGCTGCATAGAGGCCGAGGCTCACGACCAGCAGTGCGACGACCCATGGTTCGAAAGTCCAGCGCAGCACGGGCGGCGCGCTTCTCTCCGCGGCACTTAACACATGTGCGTGTACGCCTGGCGGAATACACAACGCGGCGAACGCGAGTGCGCGGCGCATTGATTTGTTCATTGCACGCAGGGGGAAATAAGCCATTGCGGTATCCACATTGCGACGAGTGCGAGCGTCGAAAGCATGCCGACCCACGTGGCCGCGCACGCAAGCATTGCGGGACGCGCGGGGAGCGCGCTCGCAGTCGCGGGGGCGATCATGCCGGCCTCGCGCCAGCGGCGCCACGCGAGCAGCGTCGCGATCATTGAAAACAGCAGCGCAGTGCCGGTCACGCTGCCCAGAGGCAGGACCGTTCGCCACGCACAGGAGGGCGTGACGAGCGCATAGTCAGCGCTCAGCGCGGCCAGTACCGCGGAAGGCGCACCGAGGAGCGCGAGCCAGGTTCGCATGGCAAACCTCCATCACAAGCGGGGAGCGAGGTAGATCACCGCATAGATCGGCAACCAGCTGAGTACGACGAAGTACCAGTACAGCGCGTTCTCGCTCACGTCGACGAAACGTTTCCCTTCGAACGGACCGGTGAACAGCAGCACGGCGAGCACCGCGGTGTCCAGTGTGTCCGTAATGAGGTGCGTTGTGTGCAGGCCGAGAAGCAGCCACACGACCGAGCCGTAGGCGTTCGTGTACCAGCTCACGTTCAGTGCGGCGAACTCTACGCTGCGCACCACCAGAAAGCCCACAGAGAAAGCCAGGCATACGCAGAGCCACAGACGCGCGCGGACGCGCTGCTGGCGGTCCGCAGCGCGCTTTGCAAGCTGGTTTGGCCACATGCTCACGAGCAGAATCGCGGTGTTTGCGGTGCCCCACAGAAGATCGGGCGGCGCGGCGTTGAGCGGCCACTTTGCAGTGAGACCGCGCAGATAGAAGTACGTCATTGCCGCGATGGCAAAAACGGTCCCCTCGATCAGCATCAGGCAGATGGTGCTCCACCACATCAGGCTGCTATGTCCGAAGCCGAAGCTCGGCAGATGGCGCACGTCCAGCATCAGCACGGGAGTGGCGCCCGCATCGTTTTGCATCGCGTCTACCGGCGCTTTGCGCAGTTCCGTCATGGCCGCTGCTCCAGTTGGACCGCTTGCTGGTTCTGGCCGCGATTTGGCCAGAACCAGCCGATCAACGCGATCGTGACCGGCACCGAGCCCCACACGACAGCCCACGGCGAAAAGATCGAGCCGATAAACAGCACGGTGGTCGCCACCGCACTGATAAACGGCCAGATGGAAGGCGACGGAAACAGCAGACGCAAATCAGGCAACGCGTCCAGCGCGGTAGTAGACAACACTTCACGCGCTTCGGCAGCAAGGCCGCTGACATAGGCAGGTTGCGCGGAAGGCTCCCACAACGGGTCGCGTCCGTGAACCACGGGCAGCGCGTCGAAGTTGTGCGGCGGCGGCGGACTCGTGGTGCTCCACTCGAGCGTGCCCGCGCCCCACGGATCGGCGCCTGCCACTTCACCATGCCGGTAGCTGTACATCGCGTTGATAATAAACAGCAGCACGCTGACGCCTATCGTTATCGCGCCTACCGTGGCAGCCAGGTTCATGCCGTCCCAGCCCATGCCGTGCGGGTAGGTCCACACGCGGCGCGGCATGCCGTGCAGACCGAGCACGTGCATCGGAAAGAACGCGACGTTGAAGCCGATAAAGAACAGCCAGAATTGCAGGCGCCCCAGCGTCTCGTTCATTAGCCGGCCAGTTGCTTTTGGATACCAGTAGTAGAACGCGCCGAATAGCGGAAACACCGCGCCGCCGAGCAAGACGTAATGCAGATGCGCGACCACGAAATAGGTGTCGTGTACCTGCAAGTCGAGCGCCACCGATCCGAGCATCACACCGGTCATGCCGCCCAGCACGAGAATGAAGAAGAAGCCGAGCGCAAACCATAGCGGCGTCTTCAGATTGAGACGTCCGGTCCACAGCGTCGCTATCCAGCAGAAGATCTGTACGCCTGACGGGATGGCGATCATCAGACTGGCGGCTGTAAAAAAGCTCTTGCCGAGCGCCGGAATGCTCGTCGCAAACATGTGATGCACCCAGAGACCGAACGCGAGAAAGGCCGTCATGATCAGCGCGAGCACCATGACCGGGTAGCCGAAAATCGGGCGGCGCGCGAAGGTTGGAATGATCGAAGAAAGAAAGCCGAGCGGAGGAATGAAGATCAGGTACACCTCGGGATGCCCGAAGAACCAGAATAGGTGCTGCCACAACAATACGTCGCCGCCGCGCGCCGCGTTGTAAAAATGCGTACCGACCAGACGGTCGAGAATCAGCGCGGTGCTGCCGAGCATCACCGCCGGCATCGCGAACAGCACCATGAATTGCGTGATCAGCGTGGCCCACACGAATAAGGGCATGCGGTTGAGCGACATGCCGGGCGCGCGCATCTTGAAGATCGTCGTAATGAGCACGACCGCTTCGAGCAGCGAGGCGAGTTCGGTGAAGGTGATCATCTGCGCCCAGATGTCGACGCCCTTGCCCGTCGAGTAATCAGGCCCGGCAAGCGGCACGTAACTGAACCAGCCTGCGTCCGGACCGGCGCCCAGCACGAACGCCACGTAAAGCGTCACGCCGCCAAACAGGAAGACCCAGTAGGCGTAGGCATTCATCCGCGGGAAGGCGACGCTGCGCGCGCCGATCATCAGCGGCACGAGCCAGGTGGCGACGGCCTGCATGACCGGCACGGCGAACAGGAACATCATCGTCGTGCCGTGAATCGTGAAAAGCTGGTTGTATAGCTCGGGACCGACGAGACGATTGCCGGGCCGCGCGAGCTGCAGTCGCATGGCGAGCGCGAGGAGGCCGCCCAACAAAAAGAAAACGAACGTGGTGATCACGAAGCGCCGCGCCACGGTCTTGTGGTTGACAGCGGAGAGCCGGCCCAGCCAGCCCGGGGAATCGCTCCATGTGCGCGCAAGCGCTTCGGCGACCTGCTGGCCGGCAGCGGGGCCGTCCACCAGATGTGCGGCCGGCCGCGCGGGCGAAGATTGACGTTCGCTCATTGGAGAGTTCTGATCCATGCGATAAGGGCATTCAGATCCTGCGCCGACAGCTGGGTTGCCGGCATCGTGGTGCCGGGCTTCATGCTGCCGGGCGCCTTGATCCAGGACTCGAGGTTGGCGGGCGTGTTTTCGAATGTTTCGGCGGCCAGCATCGGACGGCTCATCACGTGGGTGAGGTCGGGGCCGATCACCCCGTTTGCGGACGTGCCCCGCACGGTATGGCAGCCGGCGCAGTTGCCGGTCGTAAAGAGCCGCTCGCCTTGCGCCTGTAGCGCGTCGACCGGCTGCGGCGCAGGCGTCCGCTGGCGCGCGACCCATGCGTCGTACTGGGCGGGAGGCTCGGCGACCACCGTGAACGCCATTAGCGCGTGTTCGAGACCGCAGAATTCGGCACACTGCCCGCGATACGTGCCGGCGCGGTCGGCACGGAATTCGATTGTCGATTCGCGGCCTGGAATCATGTCCTTTTTGCCATGCAGATTCGGCACCCAGAACGTATGAATCACATCGTCGGCTTTGAGCGAAATGACGACGGGCCGCCCGACTGGCACGTGCAGTTCGTTCGCGACCGCGAATCCGCTGCCGGGCGTGTCGTCTGCGTAGCGCGCTTCCCACCACCATTGATGCCCGGTCATCTCCAGATGAACCGCGTCGGCGACGGGCAGTCGGGAGAGCGCGCGATCGGTCGTGATATCGGCGAGCAGCAGCCCGAAGAGCAACACTACCGACGCAATCGACGCCCCGCTCACCACGCGGCCCACGCGTCTCTCCGGGCGCTCGAGCGAGCCCAGATCCGGGCTCGCATCGCGGCTGACACGCGGTGCCCGCGCCACGGCGAAGAGCAGCGCAATCAGCACCGCCGCGAACACGAGCGAGCAGACGGTCAGCGTGACGGTCCAGAGTGAGAAGATGTGCGCGGCCTGCACGCCTGATGGGCGCAGCGCATCATGAGCCGGGGCGGCCTGTGCTTCGAACGCAAGGCCGCCGGATAGAGCGGCTGCCGAAGCGGCTGCGAAAACGCCTGCGGCCCTGAGCGCAATCGCGCCGCGCGGCGGCCTGCCTGCAACGCTCTGCAGATCGGTTCGGGGTGCTTGGCCGGTTTTCATGCTTGGGCGCATTGGCTCGTGGGGCGTTTCTGAGTGGCTTAGCAATCCCTGTACCGGGCCGGATCAGGCGTTGGGGCGTACCATGAGCGGCTCAGGCCGCTTACACTCGCTTACGCCCGTCGTGGCGGTCTTACGGAAACACTCTTCATATCGCAGGCGTTCGCTAATAAAATGTCAGATGCGCATAAAGCCGCAAAAGGACCGGCTTGCCTTGGGCTTTAAGTGCAAAACAACGAGAACAGTAGAAAACAACATGCGGTGCGCCGTCAGCGGCGCGCCAGAAGCAGATTAGGTCCACAGCCTATTCTCGATGGAGCAGGTTAATGGCGCATGCATACGAGCCCGATGACATCGTTCAGAACTGGGCCAACATCTGGGTTCAATCCCTGCGCGACTACGCGGTGATCGGTTTGTCCGAAGACGGCCGCATCCGCTCGTGGAATGCGGGCGGTGAAGCCATTCACGGCTTTCGCGAGGACGAGGTCGTCGGCAAGCCGCTAGATATCTTCTACACGGCTGAAGAGCGCGCGAAGGGCTCGCCGCAAAGGGCGCTCGACACGGCGCGTAGCGAAGGGCGCTTCGAGAGCGAAGGGTGGCGCCTGCGCAAGGACGGTAAAGCATTCTGGGCGAGCGTCGTGCTCACGGCGCTGCGCTCGCAGGACGGCACGCTTCTCGGCTATGGCGAGATCGTGCGCGACATGACCGACAAAAAGACGGTGCACGACGCGGTGCTCGAAAGCGAGCGCCGTTTCCGCCTGCTGGTGGACGGCGTGACCGATTACGCGATTTTCATGTTGTCGCCGGAAGGCATGGTGACCAACTGGAATTCGGGCGCGCGCCGTATCAAGGGCTATACGGCCAGTGAAATCATCGGCTCGCATTTTTCGCGCTTCTATACGCCTGAAGACGCCGGCAGCGGACTGCCGCAGCGCGGGCTCGCCGCGGCTGCACGCGACGGCCGTTTCGAAGCAGAAGGCTGGCGCGTGCGCAAGGACGGCTCGCGTTTCTGGGCACACGTCGTGATCGACGCAATCCGCGACGGCGGCGCGCTGGTCGGCTTTGCGAAGATCACGCGCGATATCACCGAGCGCATGGAAGCGAATCGTCTGCTGGAAGAGACACGCATCGCGCTCGTGCAGTCGCAGAAAATGGAAGCCATCGGCAAGCTGACGGGCGGCGTCGCGCACGATTTCAACAACGTCATGCAGATTTTGCGCGGCAACCTCGAATTGCTGGAAAGCCGGCATAAACGCGACGGCTGGACACGCGAGCGCCTCGACAAGGCGATCGACGCGGTGGAGCGCGGCGCGAAGCTCGCGTCGCAATTGCTCGCGTTCGGGCGCCAGCAGCCGTTGCGGCCTATCGTCATCAATCTTGCGGCCGCGATTCGGGGCATGGACGACCTGCTGCGCCGTGCGCTCGGTGAAACGGTGGAGATCGAGACCGTCGTGTCGGGTGGATTGTGGAATACCCTCGTCGACGTACACCAGATGGAGAACGTGATCCTCAATCTCGCGATCAACGCCCGCGACGCGATGAAGGAGGGCGGCAAGCTCACGATGGAAGTGTCGAACGCCATGCTCGACGATCAGTACGTCGCGGGCTTCCCGGACGTGCCCTCCGGCCAGTACGTGATGCTCGCCGTAACCGACACCGGTACGGGCATGGCGCCCGATATCGTGCAGCGGGCGTTCGATCCGTTTTTCACGACCAAGCCCGAAGGCGAGGGCACCGGCCTCGGCCTGAGCATGGCGTATGGCTTCGTCAAGCAGAGCGGCGGCCACATCAGGATCTACAGCGAAGTCGGACACGGCACGACCGTGAAGATCTATCTGCCGCGCTCGATGGAAGAAGCGGTCGAGGCGCCGACCTCGCCGCCGGTCACCCTGGCGCTGCTCGGCGGGACGGAAACGATCCTGGTGGTGGAAGACGACCAGGAGGTGCAATCGACGGTGGTCGACACGCTGTCGGGTCTCGGCTATAGCGTGCTGAAAGCCAACGACGCCGAGCAGGCGCTCGCGGTGGTGCGCAGCGGCGTGCACATAGACCTTCTCTTTACAGACGTGGTGATGCCCGGCCCGCTGCGCAGCCCCGCGATGGTCGCCCAGGCGGTGCAGTTGTTGCCGCGCATGAAGGTGCTGTTCACGTCCGGCTATACGCAGAACGCGATCGTGCATGGCGGTCGGCTCGATCCTGGCGTTGAATTGCTGAGCAAACCGTACAGCCGCGAACAATTGGCGTACAAGATCCGGCAGATACTCGGCGTCCCTCCGCTCGCCCGTAACGATGACACCGGCGAAAATCAGGAGGGAGCGGCTGACAAGGGTCTGCGCCTGCTGCTGGTCGACGACGATCTCGACACCTCCGAGGCCATCGGCGAGCTGCTGAAGCTGCTGGGCCACGACCCCGCTGTCACCGGCTCGCCGCAAGAAGCGCTGCAGCTCCTCGCGGAACAACCATTCGACGTGTTGATCACCGATCTGTCCATGCCGGTCATGTCCGGTCTCGAACTCGCGCAGCGTGCTACGCAGATTCGGCCCACGTTACGTGTGATTTTTGCTTCGGGTCACGAGATGCCGTCGGTGGACAAGCTGCCGTTTCGCTGGGGAGCGCTGCGCAAGCCCTATAGCATGGACGAATTGGGTGCGATGCTGCGTGGTTTCGACAAGTAGTCGGGGTAGGCTCCCCGCGCGTCAGCGCCCGGCGCAATTGCAGACGAACTTGAATTGAGCGACCGCAAGCGCGGCTTCCTTCTTGCCGCGTTGTCGCAATTCTTCTGCGAGGAGCTTCTGGAACAGGGGCAGCTTCGCTTCGCCGTACAGGTCGCAAAACTCGCCGATCGTCTCGACGATTGCGCGCCTTTCTGTCTCTGGACTTAATGTACTGCTGATGTGCGAGGCACCCCGCGCGAGTTCAACCGCGTAAGTAACACGGGCAGTCGCGGTGGCGGCGGCTGAAGGTCCCTTCGGCATAGGGTTCTCTCGTATTTTTATTTGATGTCTGGCGAGCGTTGCTCGCCAGTGTCGCGTGGCAAAAGGCTTTCATTAAATTTATCGCGCAATTCTGAAGGAAATCTTAAGGCTGGGCTTTTGCGGTCAACATGCTCAGCTTTTGCTGCGCACAGCGTCAACGGTGTCGGAAATGCGCCCGATAGGCGCCAGTCCACTGATCTTCTCGGCCAGCATCCGTTCGTACACGCCGAAGTGCAAGTCCACTTCTTCCTGCGTGACGACTGTCACGAAGATCCGCACTTGCGAGGGCATCAAACCGAGAACCGTGGCAATTGCCGCTTCGAGTTGCGGGGCGCAAAGCCGGTCTTCGGCGAAGGTCGTTCCGACCGATACGTCGTACGATTTTTCCTCTCGCACCGTGACATCCACGAGCCTTGCGCGCGCACTCATATTGTTTTCTATCGCAATGCGTATGACGTCCACGGCGGTTCGCATTGCTTCCGTTGGAAAGCCTCCTGGCGAGCGCAGGTAGACCCGATGCCGTCCAAGAGTCAGCCAGTCCGAATCGAATTCCATGCCTGTTTCTCCGACACTTTGATCTCGCACGACTATGTGGTTTCCGTTGTGTTTTTCAAGGTCAAAAATTTGCGCAAAAGGGTCTTGAAATCGTCGTGGCCGAATCTATTTTAGATTCCGCTCAGGCAGACGCGCCGTTTCCGGCGGCGCGCTGCGTGTTTCGATTTGTCTGTCAGCGGGTGCGGGCAGGCGGACTGGAGCGCGTAGGCCCGTCCGTCTCCTTGCCCCGGTACTACCGAGGAGGAAACGATCATGAGTGACCTTTACTTCGCGACCGACCTGTTCAGCCAGCTCGACCGTTTGCAGCAGCAGATGTCGGCGGTGTTCGGCGGTTTCCCTTCGAGCATCCGCTCTGGCCGGATGTCGGCCTTTCCGCAAATCAATATCGGCACCACCGACGACTCGATCGAGATCGTCGCGTTTGCGCCCGGTATCGATGCGTCGCAACTCGACGTATCCATCGACAAAGGCTTGCTGACGATTGCCGGCGAGCGCAAGCGCGTCGCGCCGGAGGCGGACGAGTCCACGCGCCAATATGCGCAGGAGCGTTTTACAGGCTCTTTCCGCCGCGTAATCGAACTGCCGCAGCAGGCCGACCCCGACAAGGTCGAGGCGCGCTACACGAACGGCTGTCTGTCGATTAGCGTCGGCAAGCGCGAGTCGTCCAAACCGCGTGCAATCACCATTCAATGACCTCACGATGATGGAGCGAATCATGAGCGATACGACCGAAGTTGTTCAAAAGGAGCAGCAACCCGTGGCGCGCGGCGAGCG
This sequence comes from Paraburkholderia sp. 22098, assembly GCF_052045935.1. NCBI lineage: Bacteria > Pseudomonadati > Pseudomonadota > Betaproteobacteria > Burkholderiales > Burkholderiaceae > Paraburkholderia > Paraburkholderia sp. 22098. The sequence goes on from NZ_JBQEPV010000005.1 coordinate 451,513, forward strand.
CGAGCCGGCTGAGCAGCGCGCGACGCTGACGCCGCCCGTCGACGTGATCGAAAACGCGCACGGCGTCACGCTGTGGGCCGACCTTCCGGGTGTGTCGAAAGAGAAGCTGGAGGTGCGCGTGCACGACGGCAATCTGCACATCGAGGCCGAATCGAGCGTGCCGACGCGCGCCGGCTTGCGTCTGCAACACGCGGAAATCCGCGCGCCGCATTTCTCGCGTTCGTTCACGCTGGGTGCGGAATTCGACACGTCGAAAATCGAGGCGAACCTTCAGGATGGTGTGCTGAAGCTCGTCATTCCGCGACGCGAAGAAGCGCGGCCACGCCGCATTGAAGTCAACGTCGGCTAATGCTGTTTGCCACGGCCCCGCCGCGGGCCGCGGCTGATTGATTCGGCCCGGCGGATTGCTAACCGAAAAGTCGTGCGCCCGCGCCGGTGTCGGATGCCGGCACCGGTGCGGGTGTTCCCGCGAGAAGATTTTCATACACGCGCAGATAGTCGCCCGCCATGCGTGCAGCCGTGAAGCGCTGCTCGAACGAACGGCGGCATTTTGCGCGATCTATTTCGCCGATGCGCGCGACCGCGCTGACAGCCTGTTCGACGTTATCGACGATGAACCCGTTCACGCCATGCGTCAGCACTTCCGGCACCGCGCCGCGTCCAAATGCAACGACCGGCGTGCCGCATGCCATTGCCTCGATCATCACCATCCCGAACGGCTCCGCCCATTCCACTGGAAACAGAAGCGCTCGCGCATTCGCGATGAGTTGCCTGCGTAGGTCACCGCCGACTTCGCCGAGATAGTCGGTGAAGTCGCGCGAATCTTCCAGCAGCGGTTCGATTTGCTGTGCGAAGTACTCCCGCTCGCCGGGATGGATTTTGCCTGCCATTTTCAACGTCAGTCCGGCGCGCCTCGCGATTTCAACGGCGAGGTCGGGCCGCTTGCCGGGCATCAAGCGGCCGAGAAAGAGCAGATACGACGCAGGCTCCGGCTGAAACTCGAATTCGTCGAGTGGCAGACCGTGATAGATCGTTGCTTGCCAGTTGGCGGAGGGCACCGGCTTGCGCTGATCGTTGGAAATCGACACGAGCGGCGCTGACGCGAATTCGCGAAAAAGCGGCCCGTGATCTACAGGCAGCAATTGCCCATGAAGCGTGGTGAGCGACTTGCACGGTAACGCTCGTGCCAGCGGAAAGTGCAGCGGATCGCCATGAAAATGCACGACGTCGAACTGGTTCGCCAGATCTGCGACGCGTGCCAGCTGCCTCACGTGGTGCGTGAGCGTGTCCCACACGGTCGTGTCGCGCCATAGTCCGCGCTCGCAGATCGGTACCAGACGTGCAGCCGTGGTGGAGTCGGCGGTAGCGAACAGCGTGACATCGTGGCCACGTCGAACGAGTTCTTCGGTGAGGTAGGACACGACGCGCTCGGTGGCGCCGTAAGCGAAGGGTGGGACGCATTCGTAGAGAGGGGCGACTTGAGCGATTCTCACGGGGCAGTCGTGTCTTGAGGTTGGGTTGCAGCCGCGTGCGCGGGACATGCGAACGCGACCATCGTTGCAGGCTTCAGGAGTTGTCTTTTTTCACTTCCGAAAGATCGTCCTCTTTTACTTCCGCTTGCCGGACTGTGGTGCCCTCGTCGTCGGTTTCGGAGACATCGGTCTCAAATGTTCCTTCGCCGGATTGGTTGTTACCCGTGCTTTGCGCGGTGTCGTCCTGGTCATTTGGTTTCGTCGCCATTTCATTCTCCCGTGGGTTGGTTGGAAGGCAACGGGAGTCGAGCAAGGGACGCTCCCGGCTAGCATGCCAAGACGTCTTCAAGCGACGCCTATTCTCGTCGAGCATGCTTGTAATCGTTGCGATAGAACCGCGCAATTTCTGCTTGGGGAATGCTGCGGTCACGAACACGCGTCGGGCCAAAATCGACGTAATGCGCATCACGGCCGCAGAGGCGGCATGGCGGTTGCTGCGTCTCTCATGTCGCAACGAACATTGCGCCGCTTTGAGCTACCCGTTAGAAAATCAGTGAGGAAACGCATGAAAAAGATGACAGTAATTGCAGTAGCGTGCGGTTGTTTCAGCCTGCTTCCGGTCGCCGCGAATGCACAGACACAAGCCGCTTCCACTACCGCCGCCAATCCGCTCGCACAGGTGGACAAAGACTTTGTTCAGGCAGCTTCAATGTCTTCGTCGACGGAGATCGACGCGGCAAAACTCGCGACTAGCAATTCCAGTGATAAAGACGTGAAATCATTTGCGCATCACATGATGCTCGATCACACGAAGCTGACCGTCCAGCTGAAAATGGCCGCGCCGCATGGTGTGGAAGTACCGAAGGACAATTCGGACCCGAGTGTGCTCGACGCATTGAAGCCGCTGAAGGGCAAGGAATTCGATCAGGCGTATATCCAGAAGGTCGGTCTTGAAGGACACAAGCAAGCCATTGCCGCCTTCGAAAAGGAAATTGCTGAAGGGCAGAACGCCGACCTGAAGAAGGCCGCGCAAAAGGCGTTGCCGACAATCAAGGAGCATTACCAGCGGGCTCAACAACTTGCGGCGAAGAAGGGCGTGACCCAGTAGTACTGTTGTTGTCTGCGATTCGGGCTCGACGTCAATGCTCGAATCGCACACGAAATGGTATGCGCGTGGCGGGTGGCGCGCCTCGTGGCACGCGGCCTGCTGCGCTCTTCGGCGGGCGGCGGGCATTGCGTTGATTCGGGCTCGCGAGTCTCTACCGCAACATCGTATTGGGAGAGCGATATGCACACTGAGGACGCCGCGCGCTCGGCAGCCGGCCAGACGGCGCAGACCGGTGGGTGCGCCTGCGGAGCCGTGCGGTTTGAGGTGAGTGCAGCGCCGAGGCGCGTCTCTCTGTGCCATTGCATGACCTGCCGTCGCGTGCATGGCAGTGCTTTCGGCGCATATGCGATGTTCGCGCGCGACGCCGTCCAGTTGTCCGGGCCGGTCCAGATGTGGCAAAGCTCGGCGGAAGGCAGGCGATATTTCTGCCAGACCTGTGGATCGGTTGCGTTCATGGAGTACGTGGACAGCGATGAACTCGACATACCGCTAGGCGCGTTCGATAGCGCCGGGCTTTACGAGCCGACTTACGAATTATGGTGCTGCCATAAAGAGCCCTGGCTCCCGCAGGGCGTTCGTACCGAATACGAGGAAGAAAGTCCCCATTAGTCTTGCGAGCAGTGCGCAGTACTTCGACGAACTACTTCGTAAATGAAGGAGCTGAAAATGAGCGATCCAAAGCAATCCAATACACAACCGGGTAATCCGAAGAACGCGGGCAAGCAGAGCGGGCAGCAACAGCAGAATCAGCAGAAGACGCCGCAGCACCAGGGCGGTCAACGTCAGCCCTGATCGGCCGCTGAACGTTTTCACCGGCGCCGTAATTCCGGCGCTGATGTCCCGTTCCGCGGGAGAGGGCGCGGCGCGCATTCGATGTGCGCCGCGCCTGCGTTTGACGCATCGATGCGCGTTTTTCCTGGCCCCCGAAACAGTCGACTCGCAATTGCAGGAATCGAGATGGTGAGAAGGAAGTTGCACTTTCATAATAGTTCGCTGCGGCATCCGGCATCGCCCGACGGTATAACCATTACCGCCAGCGATTACAGAATCTACCCGACGTATCGGCGTACTGTGACCGGCACGTTTACCGGCGACCTGAAGGTCGTACGCATAACAGACGACCGGCTGATATTTCCGTACGACGGCGCGCCGATGATAGGTCCGTTCGAAACCGCGCTTGAAGCACGTGAGGCCGCAGCGCGCAAAGGCGCCGAAGTTGTCGCGGCGGACCTGCTGAACCCGGAGTACTGATCCGCCTGATAGGCGGGGAGCCATCGCGTTGCGCTAATAACAATGGAGACGTCAATGAAGTCACTGGACATCGATCGTTTGCGCCCCACGCAAGTCACGCACGGATTGCGCGAGGTAGAGGAGAAAACGCGCTTCTATCAGTCGCTGTCCGGTCATGACCTTGACATGGCCATTGCGGAGAAACCCGTCCCGATCGTCCTTGGACCCCAGGAAGAGCCGTACGTGATCGACCATCACCACGTGGCCGCGGCTCTTTGGCAGGCCGATATAGCGTCGGTACCTGTCGTGCTGATCCGGGATCTGTCCACGTGTTCGCCGGCCGAATTCTGGCTCACGCTCGAAAACAATCGTTGGACATTTCCATACGATCAGCGTGGCCAGCGGGTGTCCTTTGCCGATATGCCGCTCCACGTCTGGGAAATGATAGACGACGAATTCCGCAGCCTCGCCGCTTCGGTGCGCGATGCCGGTGGTTATCAGAGAACGAGTGTGCCTTTGGCGGAATTCCGCTGGGCGGATTTCTTTCGCCACAGGCTCCCGCTTCCCGCAGACTCATCGGAATACGCTGCACTGGTGCAACGAGCGGTTGAACTGGCGAAAAGCCAGGCTGCGCTTGGCCTGCCTGGCTATGTCGAGTCCGACGCTGGCGTACAAGGCGCCTCGGCCGATTCGGGCGATGCACAGAATTAAGCGCGTTCGTGCTCTTTGCCCTTTCCGGCGCCGGTTTTTTCCACGCAAGCATCCACGTCGACAGTGTGCTTGCCTTGCGTGCCTACCTTGCTCGCCAACCGCAAATACGCTTCTGCCAGACGGCGAAGATCGTCTTCGGATGCGTCTTCAATACCGATTAACTGATTGTTCGCCGCGCGATGCGAAGCCAGCAATTCATTGAGCTTCAGATGCATCGCAACACTGTCCTTGTTCTGACTTTGCTGGATCATGAAGACCATCAGAAAAGTGATGATGGTCGTGCCGGTATTAATGACGAGTTGCCACGCGTCGGAATAGTGGAAGAAGGGTCCCGTGACGGCCCAAACGATAACCGTGATGACGGCGATACCAAACGCAATCGGTGATCCGGCAAGCCGCGTTACCGAACTCGCGAAGTTGTCGAACGCGCGCGTGACGGGATTGCGCGCTGCGTAGGCAGGACTGGACGTCTGCGGAACGGTGTCGATGCTATCCGCGCTTGAGCGGGATTCTCCTGGTCGCATTTCTTTCTCCGGGATGTTGCTCATGACGGGGTCATAGCACATTGCGTGCCGACATCTCAGCAGCAGGAGCATCCAGCAAAATGCCGCATCCCATAGCCTCCGGTTTCTTCGCGGGCGTCGGGCGAGCCGCCACCGAGCGAGGGCGCGCCGATTACCACGCGTGCAGCCGAGGCCCCGCACTGAGGGCACGCCACAGGTTCGTCACGCTCCGCAACGCGGCGCACCGTTTCGAAAGCGCCGCATTCGGCGCACTCATAGTCATAAACTGGCATGGCGTGTGACTCTGTTAGATCAGTAGCCACTTGAGTCTACTGACCGCGGGTTAAGTAAACAGTCTAGTCTGCATCGGTACGCAATTGTTCGAGCTTTGCGCGCACGCGGTCGGCGAGTACTTCGGGAGCGAAGGGTTTACGGATGACTTCCATATCGGCGAGCGCATCGCCTGGCGCATAGCCGGTGACAAGAATGACCGGCATCGACGGATACCGTTGCCTCACGGCCTCGGCGATCTGCCGGCCGTTGATCGTGCCGGGCAAAGCGACGTCACTGATCAGCAAATCGAAACGCGCGCCTGCATGCAGCAGCCGCAATGCCGCCGCGCCGCTGTCCGCTTCCAGTACCCGGTAGCCCTGTTCCCTCAATTGCTCCGCGGTGACTTCCCGCACGATTTCTTCGTCCTCGACAAGGACGATGGTTTTTGCCGGATCCTTGTACTCGTCCTGCATATCTTCCTTCTGCACGGAGGCGGGCAGGCACAGGCGTACGGTCGTTCCTTTGCCGAGGGCGGTTTCCATCTGCACGATTCCGCCGGATTGCCTGACAAAGCCGTAGATCTGGCTGAGGCCAAGACCGACGCCCTGGCCCGACGGTTTTGTCGTGAAGAACGGCTCGAACGCATGTTCCATGATTTTCGGTGACATGCCGGTGCCCGTGTCCGACACAGCAATGCAGCAGTAACGTCCGGGTTGGGCGTCGTCGAATCCGGCGACTTCTGCGTCGGTCAATATCACTTCGCTCGTGCTGATGGTGAGCCACCCGCCGTCCGGCATCGCGTCGCGAGCATTCACGCACAGATTGACGAGCGCGCTTTCCATCTGATTCGGGTCGCACAAAACCAGCCACGTCCCGTCACCGAGCTTGAGTTCCAGGTTGATGCCCGAACCGACGACGCGGCGAATCATGTCTTCCATGTCGTGCGCAATCGCATCAAGGCTCACCAGACGCGGCTCGAGCGTTTGTTGGCGTCCGAACGCGAGCAACCTGTGTGTCAATGTCGCCGCACGGCTTGCGCCTTTTTCCGCCCGCTCGACCAGCGTGACGACGTCGGTGGGCCGGCCCTGCTGCATGCGCACCCGGATCAGACTCAGGCAGCTCATGATGGCCTGCAGCATGTTGTTGAAGTCGTGCGCGATGCCGCCGGTAAGCTGGCCAATGGCCTTGAGTTTCTCACTGTGGCGCAAACGTTCTTCGGCGCGCGAGCGTTCGCGGCTTTCACGATGAAGCGTATCCACCGCCCGCTGCAATTCCGCGGTGCGCTCGGATACACGTCTTTCGAGTTCCTCGCTGCCGCGTTCGAGCGCTTCGCGTGCGCGAACCTGGTCTTCGATATCGGTCGATGTGCCGAGCCACGCCGCGACGCCGCCTTCTGCACGCAACGGCTTCGCGCGGGTCTGGAACCAGCGGTACGTGCCGTCGGACGCGCGGCGAATGCGGTGCTCGACCGCATATTCTCCTTTCACACCGCACACGCTCCACGCCGCCATGGTTGCCTCGCGATCGCCGGGATGCACTGCATCCAGCCATCCGAAGCCGAGGCTGTCCTGCTCCGAAATGCCGCTGTATTCGATCCACTGAGGACTGCCCCACGTGCGCTCGCCGCTAATGAGGCAGGTGAACACCAGTTGCGGTATCTGCGTCGCAAGCATGCGGTAGCGCTCTTCGCTCTCGTGCAGCGAGACGGCATGCTTGCGTGTCTCGGCTGCGATCCGAAGCCGTTCGACCGCGGCGGCGAGCAGGTTCGCATACGAGCGCAAGAATTCAGTGTCGAGGTCGTTGAAGTCGCGCGGCGTGCGACTGTCGACTTGCAACACGCCGTATGCAGGCCGTTCTTTTCCGCCGAGAATCACGACGTTGATCAGCGCCTTCACGCCCGCGTCGACGATGAACTGCGAATAGCGAAAGCGCTTTTCAGCAGCGATGTCCGGCGAAATTGCAGGCTTGCCCGTTTGCAGCGCATAACCTTCCGACGAGCCGCGTTCGGCTCGCGCCGTGGCATGGCCCACCACGCCCGGCGGCCAGCCCACGCCGGCGCGCACGAGAAGCGTAATTCGATCGGCCTGCAATTCCATGACTTTGGCCATGTCTGCTTGCAGCGCTTGAGCGACGAGACGGCATGCTTCGCACAATATTTCGTCGAGGTCGTCGGAGCGAAGCGCAAGTTCGCCGAATTCCGCCAGAATCGCTTGCTGGTTGAAGAGAATGGCTTCGCGGTCCGCTGTGCTCACGGCAAGATCCCCTGCTTGCAATAGTGAAGAAAGTGAGCCATCCCAACTAACGGAGGCTCTTCGAATGAAACCGTCGAGCCAGATTCATTCCTGCTATGCCGAGACACAAGCTACGTTGTGCATTGCGGCGGCAGAACACGCGTAAAGAACCGGGCGCCCGCGAGGAACGCGCGATGCTGAATTAGCGGGACCGCATGCCAACCAAGGAGAGGCACATGGCGACGTCTAATTCAGGTTCGAACGGCGGTCCCATCCGCAAATTCATCGATGTCCAGAAGGCGCTGAAGGGCGCTTCCTATCCCGCCGACAAAGCAAGCCTGCTGGACACCGCAAAGGGCAATGGCGCCGACGACGAGGTGCTCGATGCACTCGAACGCTTGCCGGATCAGGAGTACGGCAGCCCCGCCGAGGTGTCGAAAGGCGTGGGCGACGAATAGCGCCCGGTAGACCAACCCGGGCGCGCGACGCGCGGAGGCCACTGTCTCCGCTGTCAAATGTGCAAGCGCCCGGGAAGTAAATACACGTGGCTCGCGCGTCCTTGTTAAGGCATTGCCATGGAATCTCCGACGGGCGTTCCAGGCGTGTGGTGATCACCGTTGCTCTGGCTCGTCGAGCATCACCGACAGCGTGCCCGAATCGTTCTGGATCCCTGCATCGAGATTGATCGCCCCTGGCGTTTCTTTTTCGATTGCGCGCAGCAGGCGCGGGGTAAACGATGCGCCGAAGCGTCCAATCATCGCCTCGCGCGCCATATCGTCTGCGTAGGCGAGGTTGCGTAGCTCATCGAGCGGCAATCCGACGAAGAGGTTCAACGGATACGGCGGCGCTTCTGGGTCCTCCGATGCCGCGTCCGACGCTGGGGCACGGATGCGCAGTCCCGGTTGCAGATGCGTCTCGAATTCGGCGGTGACTTCATAATTCGGTGCGAAGTTGAGCGACGTCTTCGCCTCGCTCTCGAGAAACGGCGCGACGCCGTCAAGGCGCGCAAGTTCTTCGTCGCTAAGCAGCATGATCCGGTTCTCCCTGGGTTTGACGGAGTGCAGTGTGCGATATGTGGTCCATGTAACGGGAGTTGCAGCAAACCGCTTGCCGCCCCGCGTGGAATGATTTATTAGTTTCACCAGGCACAGTCGATGCTGCGCCGTTCTGCTATCGAGGAGTCATGCCGCGCTTCGCGCAACGACGAATCGAAACCGAACGGGTGCCACCATGCATTGCAATCCGAAGAGCGCGTTACTCGCCATATCCATTGCGGCGCTGGCCGTAGGTGCGTCTGGCTGCAAGAAAGAGGACAACACCAGCAAGGACACGATGAGTTCCGCAAGCAGCGGCGTGATGAGCAATTCGGCGGGCGCGAACGGAACCAGTGGCCAAAGCGACGCCGCGAAGCGTGCGAGCGAGAGCGCGGCCGCGGGCGGCACGAGTCAACCCAGCAGCGCGGCGCCTGCTTCGTCCGCCAGCCAATAGTATGCGCGCGGCTGAGTGGATGCGCGGTTCGATCCGCGGTCATTAAGTTGCGTTTGCTGAGCCTGCAAGGGGATGTCATGAGCGAATCTTTGCATCGACCGTCATTCGGCGCGGCGCTCTATTACAAAGATCCGTTAGCCGCTCTTGAGTGGCTCGAACGGGCTTTCGGCTTCACCCGGCAACTCGTGATTACCGACGACGCCGGGCAACTCGCACATTCCGAAATGCGTTACGGCGACAGCTACGTGATGATCAGCCGTGAATGGTCGGCAGACTCCGTGAGCCCGGTTACTGTGAGCGGGAAAAATACACAGTCAGTGCATGTGCAACTGAGCGACGGTATCGACCAACATTGCGCTCGCGCGCGTGCGGCGGGCGCGGTCATTACCCGCGAGCCCGCGGATCAGTTTTACGGCGACCGCGTTTATGCTGCGCGGGACCCGGAGGGGCATATCTGGAGTTTCGGGCAGACCGTGCGCGCTGTATCGCGGGAAGAAGCTGAACGCGCGAGCGGGCTGAATATCGAAGGCTGGATCTAGCGGTGCATGCGGGGGAGCAAACGCGGGGCGGCAGCCCCGCGCGATTCGCGCAGAGGAGCGCACAGAAAGTAAGCTGAAAGCACTCGCTCAATGAATGCGCGAGCGGCTGTTGACGAGTCGCCACAACGCGCTTGCGATCAGCGATCCGACGCCTAGCGCGACGCCTAACAGCACGATGGAACTCATGTGATCGCGTACGAGCGGCACATTGCCGAACAGATAGCCGGCCGCGACGAGAGAGCCGATCCACAGTGCGGCGCCCGCGGTCACGAACGACACGAATCGCGCAAACGTCATGCGCGAAACGCCGGCCGCGAACGGCGCGAAAGTGCGCACTACGGCAATGAATGGCGATAACAGAAAGGTTAATCCGCCGCGAGCTTCGTAGAACGCATGCGCACGGCGCAGTGCATTCTTGTCGAGCCAGCGGTAATCGGCCGTATAAACCTTTTCACCGATCGCGCGCCCAATTGCATAGTCGACGATGCTTCCCGCCACAGTAGCCGCGAATAGCACTGACATCACGAGCCAGACGTTCAACGCGCCGGTGGCTGACAGCCCGCCGCAAATGAAAATGAGCGGATCGCCCGGCAGGAAAAATAACGGCAGAAAGCCGATTTCAACGAACACGATAATAAACAGCATCGCGTACACGGCTGTACCGTATTGGACGATCAGGCTGCTCAGGTGCTGATCGAAGTGCAGAGCGATCTGCAGCATTTGCATGAGTTGCATGCTGGCCCCAGGTTGTCGGATGTTCAGCAGTGTAGTCCGGCGGCCGCGCGGATACTTGTGTATTTGGCCGCGCGGATGTCAATATCGCGTGTCGCATCCGTGAACGGGCCGAACATCAACCGTCAAAAAACACCATGCAACAGTTAGCCGATGTGACTTTCCGTCTTGCCGCGCCCGGCGATGCCGAAACGGTTCGCACAATCGAATTCGAGGCAAGCTTGCGCTTTGTCAGCGTCGGCATGTCGGGCATTGCCGATGCGCCGCCAATGAGTCTCGCTTTCGTGGAGCGGAAGATCGCGGCGCAGGAGCTGATCGTGGCGGTGAATGCCGAGGGAACCTGCGTCGGATTCGTGATGTTCGAGCCGCAGCCCGCGCGTATCTACATCCAGGAGCTCGATGTACTGACGTCGCATGCCGGTCGACGCATCGGCGCCGCGCTGATCGAGCAGGTTGCGCAACTCGCGCGCTCGCGGCGGATCATGCAACTGGTCCTGTCGACGTATCGCGAAGTGCCGTGGAATGCACCGTATTACCGGCGACTCGGTTTTCGCGACATAGACGAAGCCGAACTCGACGTGGCTCTACGCGCACGGCGTGATGCACATATCGCACGAGGCCTCGACGAGTCAAAACGCGTCTTCATGCGGCGCAATCTTGACTAACAGTTTGCGTTACAGAGACGGGCGTCGCCGCAGACGGAAAAAAGCGGCGGGCGCCGCCGGAGATTCACTCTCCGATGACGCCCGCCGCTTTTCGCTGCGCGTCTTTTCGCTGCTCGTTACAGCCGCTGCTTTTACAGCCACATTACGGCTCATTCACGATTACGCGTTTGCGCTTACTCCACCGTTTCAAGCGTAGGGTAATCGATGTAACCCGTCTCGCCACGTGCGTAGTACGTGGAGGGATTCGGCTTGTTCAACGGCGCATTGGTCGCAAAGCGGCGCACGAGGTCCGGATTCGCGATGAACAACTGGCCCCACGCCACCGCGTCCGCTTCGCCTGCGTCGAGTACTTGCTGGGCGGTTTCCTTCGTGAACTTCTCGTTCGCGATGTACGGGCCGCCGAACTCTTTCTTCAACTGTGGGCCGAGACGGTCCTCACCCAACGCTTCGCGCGCGGCGATGAACGCGATCTTGCGCTTGCCGAGTTCGCGGGCCACATAGCCGAAGGTCGCGGCCGGATCCGAGTCGCCCATGTCGTGCGAGTCGCGGCGCGGCGCGAGATGCACGCCGACGCGATTCGCGCCCCACACGTCGATGCATGCGTCGGTGATTTGGAGCAGCAAACGCGCGCGATTTTCGATCGGGCCACCATACGCGTCGGTGCGCTTGTTGGTGCTGTCCTGAAGGAACTGGTCGATCAGATAGCCGTTTGCGCCGTGCACTTCAACGCCGTCGAAGCCTGCTGCTTTCGCGTTTTCGGCACCTTTGCGGAATGCCTGCACAACGCCCGCGATTTCGTCGAGTTCGAGTGCGCGAGGCGTGACATACGGGCGCTCCGGACGCACGAGGCTCACGTGGCCTTTCGCGGCGAGCGCGCTCGGCGCGACCGGCAATTCGCCATTGAGGAACAGCGGATCGGAAATGCGGCCCACGTGCCACAGTTGCAGGAAGATCTTCCCGCCGGCTGCATGCACTGCGTTGGTAACGAGCTTCCAGCCTTCCACCTGTTCCTGCGACCAGATGCCCGGCGTCTCGGCATAACCGACGCCCTGCGGCGTGACCGAGGTGGCTTCGCTGATGATGAGGCCCGCCGTGGCGCGTTCAGCGTAGTACTTTGCCATCAGCGCGTTCGGCACGCGGATTTCCTCGGCGCGCTGACGCGTCAGCGGCGCCATGATGATGCGGTTGGACAACGTCAGGTCGCCAATTTGCAGCGGATCGAAAAGAGTCGGCATAAATGTTCACCTTTGGCTGAGGCGAGGACGCCTTGAGCCGAGAGATAGTTGCATTGCAACGAAAGAGTGAAAGAAGCGGCGATGCAAGACCGGTCAGAGCTTCGAGTTCATATGCTCGAGAAAAGCCTGAATCACGGGCTCGTTGCGTTTGAAGAACACCCATTGCCCCACGCGTTTCGACGTGACGAGCCCCGCGCGCTGCAACGCCGCGAGGTGGGCCGACACCGTGGACTGCGAGAGTCCGCAGCGCGCGTCGATCTTGCCGGCACATACGCCATGGTCGAGCGGGAGTTCCTGATCGGCGAAGTGCGCATGCGGCTCGCGCAGCCAGCCAAGAATCTCTCGACGCACCGGATTGGCGAGCGCCTTGTGGATCGCGTCCATGTCAGGCGCGATGGGAGTTCGTTTCATTCGTCAACTACAAGAGCTGCTTCAATGGTCAGGCGTGGGCAAATTGCCGCCCACAGGTTTGCATCGCTACAGAACGAAGTATATATCGGAATTTCACGATATGCTTGGAGGCACTACCGGCGGTAGGGAAAAGACTCGTGGCTATGCCAAAAAATCCAGCCGCGTCATGCAAAATGAGCACATCTAGGATGTGGAGAGTAACTCGTGGGCGTCAATTTCGATTTGAACGACTTGCAGGCGTTTCGCGCGGTGGTGGAACTGGGGAGCTTCCGCAAGGCCGCCGAGGCTGTCAGCATCTCTCAGCCGGCCTTGAGCCGTCGCATTGAGAAACTCGAGGAAGCGCTCGGCGTGCGTCTCTTCGAGCGCACCACGCGCAGCGTCACGCTCACCACCGTCGGCCGCGTGTTCGCCCCGAGCGCCGAACAACTGCTCGACGATCTCGACGTCGCGTTGCTCGGCATCCGCGATGTCTCTTCAAGCCGGCTGGGTCATGTGACCATTGCCTGCGTGCCGTCGGTGGCGTACTACTTTTTGCCCAACGTCGTCGCAAGCTACCATCGCCGCTTTCCGCGCATCAGGGTGAAACTGCTGGATTCGAGCGCGAATGAGGTGCTTGGCGCTGTGATCAGCGGTGAGGCTGATTTTGGCGTGAGTTTCATGGGTAGCCAGGAGTCCGAGGTCGAGTTCAAGGTGCTGCTGCAGGAGCGCTTCGTTGCCGCATGCCGTCGAGATCATCCGCTCGCGCGCAAGAAGCGCGTCACCTGGAACGAGCTTTACGAGCATGAGTACGTGTCAGTGGACAAGACTTCCGGAAACCGTCTGCTGCTCGATCAGGCACTCTCGGCAGTGGCGCCGCGCGCGCCGAGCGTCTGCGAGACCCGTCACGTCACGACCATGCTCGGCCTCGTCGAAGCGGGGCTCGGTGTCGCCGCCGTGCCGTCGATGGCCATGCCCGGCCGCGATCATCCGATCCTCACGAGTGTGCCGCTCGTTGAACCGGTAGTTAAGCGGCGCGTAGGAATTGTGAGGCGCCGGGGGCGTCCGCTTACTCCGGCCGCGCAGGAGTTTCACAGAACGATTGTCGAGATGAGGCAGGGCGGCGTCGAAGGCAGCGATGGTTCTGACGTCAACACGTCTGCGAAAGAACGGCCAGTCCGGAAGACCGCATCGTGAGGTCGGCAAGACCGCTTCGATCGCTTTATGTGCAGGTGCTGCTGGGCATGGTGCTCGGCGTGGCGGTCGGTCATTTTCTGCCGCAAGCGGGCGCGCTGCTCAAGCCCTTCAGCGATGCATTCGTCGGCCTCGTAAGGATGATGATTGCGCCAATCGTCTTCTGTACGATCGTCTCGGGGATCACGTCGCTTGCGAGCGGCAAGGCGATCGGGCGCACGATCTTCAAGGCGCTGGCGCTCTTCTACTTGCTCACCGTCGTGGCGCTAGCTTTCGGGCTCGTAACGGCCATCGTTCTGCGACCGGGCGCGGGTATGCACATCGACGCGCACGGTCTGGACACGAGCATCCTCGCGCAATATGTGAAGCACGCACAGCCGGGCGGCCTGGTCGCATTTGCGCTGAGCGTCATCCCCGAGACGATGCTCGGCGCCTTCGAGAAGGGTGACGTACTGCCGGTACTGCTGCTCTCGCTACTCTTCGGCTTTTCGCTGAACTCCTGCCCGAAGGCGGGCCGGCCGGTGCTCGTGCTAATCGACGGCGTCGCGCACGTCCTGTTCCGGATCCTCGCGATGATCATGCGACTTGCCCCGCTCGGCGCATTCGGTGCGATGGCGTTCACGGTGGGCCGCTTCGGCATTCGCTCGGTCGGCTCTCTCGGCATGCTGATGGTGTGCTTCTACGTGGCATGCGTGCTGTTCATTGCGCTGGTGCTCGCTTCACTCGCGCGGCTGCATGGTTTCGCGCTTTGGCGGCTCTTGCGCTACATGCGGGAGGAGTTGCTCATTGTTCTCGCGACATCTTCCACGGAGCCGGTACTGCCGCGCCTGATCGTCAAGCTCGAGGCGCTCGGTTGCGACAAAGGGGTCGTGGGGCTCGTGCTGCCCGCCGGATATTCGTTCAATCTCGACGGCACCGCGATCTATCTGACGCTCGCTTCGATGTTCATCGCGCAGGCGTGCGACGTGCCGCTTTCCGCGTCTCAGATCGCGATGATGCTCGCGGTCATGCTGCTCACGTCAAAGGGGGCGGCCGGCGTGTCGGGTAGCGGACTCGTCGCGCTCGTCGCGACGCTGACGGTGATCCCGGATCTGCCGGTAGCGGGTGTGGCGCTGCTGGTGGGCATCGACCGCTTCATGTCCGAAGCGCGCGCGCTGACGAGCGTGATCAGCAACGCATGCGCTGTGATCTTCGTTTCCATGTGGGAAGGGGCGTGCGACCGTGCGCGTCTCGCTCAGATGCTGGGGGCGGCAGCGGCAACTGCAGGCGACGCGGACGGTGCGGAGGACTCGGCGAGACGAACCCCGGGAATGTGACAGGAAGGCTGCAGCAAGCAAGCCTTCCTTCGGGTTTGCGTCAATGAGCGGAAACGGTATCCAACCCGGTCGACTTCACTTCCGGCTGGACGCCGGGCGAAGCGAGATAGTCGAGCAGAGCTTTTGCTTCTTTCGGATGCTGTGCACTGACCGGAATGCCGGCCGCGAAACGCGTGACTGACTGCAGCGATTCGGGAATCTTGCCGACGAAGGTCGCGCCCTTGACAGGCAGCAACTCGCTCACCTGCTGAAAGCCGATTTCGTAATCGCCGTTCGCCACGACCGAGGCCACTGGAATGCGCGGGATCATCTTCGCCTTCGCTTTGACCTGATCCTCGATGCCAAGCTTCTTGAACAATTCCCGCTCGATATAGACACCGCTCGCGCTGTCCGAGTAGGCGATCGACTTCGCATGCAGCAGCGTCTGCCGGAGCCCGTCTACGGAGCTTATATCCGGCTTCGCCGCACCTTCGCGCACGACCATGCCGATGCGCGAATCGGCCAGTTCGACCCGCGATCCGGGGACGACCTTGCCTTTCTGGATCAGATCGTCGAGCGCATATCCGACCATGATGACGGCGTCCGCCGGCTCGCCACGCTCCAGCCGGTTGGGAATCGCTTCGGGCGATTTGCCCATCGACGGACCGAGCGCGGTGTCGAGCGCGTTGCCCGTCTCCGCCGAGAATTTCGGGCCAAGCACCTTGTACGCCGCAGTAAAGCCGCCGGAACTCATGACGTGCAAGTCGGCGGCGTGCACGTTCGCCGCGGCGGCCGAGGTTGCAATCAGTGCTGCGGCGCACAGTTTTCGAATCAGGTTTCTCATGATCGTAGTGGTGTCGGAATGAGGGTGTATCTGGATGCGGAGCGCGGAAGCGGATCAGTGCGCCGGAGTCAGCGTCGTTGCGCGGCGGCGATACAGTGCGAACGTCGCCATCAGCGCGCATGCAGCGGCAAAGCTCATCCAGTAGCCAGGTGCGGCCTTGTCGCCCGTCATGTGGATGAGCGCCGTGGAGATCGCCGGCGTGAAACCGCCGAACACCGCCGTCGCGAGGCTATAGGCGAGCGAGAAGCCCGCGACGCGTACTTGTGCCGGCATCACTTCTGTCAGTGCGACGACCATCGCGCCGTTATAGATGCCGTACATGAACGAGAGCCAAAGAAGCGCGAGCAGCATGTTGAGGAAGCTCGGCGCGTGGGCGAGGAGCGACAGCGCCGGGTAGGCAGTCGCGATGGCGAGCACCGTCATCGCGACGAGGAGCGGCCGGCGGCCGAGCTTGTCGGACAGAGCGCCGCCGATCGGCAGCCACACGAAATTCGACACGGCGACACACAACGTCACGAGCAGACTGTCGGCGGTGCTCAGGTGCAGAACGGTCTTGCCGAAAGTCGGTGCGTAGACGGTGATCAGATAGAAGCTCGCGGTGGTCATCGCCACCAGCATCATGCCTGCAATCACTACGGTCCAGTTCTGGACCAGCGTGCGGAACACTTCCTTCATGCTCGGACGATGCTGGCGCGCCTTGAACTCCTCGGTCTCCTGCAGGTTACGACGCAGCATGAAGATGAACGGCACGATCATGCAGCCGACGAAGAACGGAACGCGCCATCCCCAGGACGCGATGGTAGCGGCGCTCATCGACTGGTTGAGCGCGAAGCCGAGGGCTGCGGCCACGACGATCGCGACCTGCTGGCTCGCGGACTGCCAGCTCGTGAAGAAGCCCTTGCGGCCCGGCGTGGCCATTTCGGCGAGATACACCGAGACGCCGCCCAGTTCCGCGCCCGCCGAGAAACCTTGCAGCAGCCTCCCGATCAAGACGAGCGCCGGCGCCAGCAGGCCAAGCGTTGCGTAGCCCGGCACGAACGCGATCAGGATGGTGCCGCTCGCCATGATGGAGAGCGTGACGATAAGACCCTTGCGGCGACCGACGTCGTCGATGTACGCGCCCAGCACGATTGCGCCCAGCGGTCGCATCAGGAAACCGGCGCCGAAGACCGCGAACGTCATCATCAATGAGGCGAATTCGCTGTCGGCCGGGAAGAAGACCTTGGCGATCTGGGTGGCATAGAAGCCAAACAGGAAGAAGTCGAACTGCTCGAGAAAGTTTCCGGCCGTTACGCGGAAAACCGCCGCGGCCTTTGAACGGCCCGACGAAAGGGTAGAGGGCGAGGGGTGCATCGTTGTCTCCTGAAATCCCGAAAGATGCTGTGGTTCCGCTCTTTGTGGATTCGCGAATATTGGCCCTTGCCCGGCAAAACGATAAGTGCAATCTTTTTAACGATTGATGTCCATTGGTTATCAATCGGCGCTGTGCCGGCCCTGCCTGGCCGAGCTGCGTGGTCGCGGCGCAATTCTGCGATCATTGCTGACAATCTGAACTGCTGGAATGAGCATGGAACTTCGGCATCTTCGCTATTTCATTGCTGTTGCGGAATTGCGCAGCGTACGGGCGGCGTCCGAGCAGCTGCACGTCACGCAACCGGCGATTTCCCGCCAGATACAGGATCTCGAAGACGCCATCGGCGCCGCGCTGTTCGAGCGCACGCCGCGCGGGCTAAAGCTGACGCCCGCCGGCGATGCGTATCTCTCGGAAGCACGCGAGATCCTTGCGCGTGTCGATGCCGCCAACCGGCTGGCGCGGCGCATCGCATCCGGCGTGCAAGGTCACCTGCGCATCGGTTTCGTTGAAAACGCCGTGTGGAGCGGCCCCGTATCGAGCGCGTTGAGCGCTTTCGAACAGGCAGCACCGAACGTCGCCCTCGAACTCACGCCGATGAACACGCCCGAGCAACTCGACGCGCTCGCCGCGGGACGGCTCGACGGCGGCTTCTGCTATCGCTTCGGCGCGTTGCCGGAAGGCATCGCGAGCCTGCATGTGCTCGATCAAGGCGTGGTGCTCGCCGTGCCGCAAGCGTGGCCGCACGGCAGCGCAGGCGCGGTCAGCGCACATGAACTCTCCGGCAGGCCGTTCATCGCGTTCCCACGCCGCGTCTATCCTGCCTACTACGATCGCCTGCTGTCCGCCTGCGCCGAGCGCGGGCTCACGCTCGATATCAGACAGGAGGCGTCGACGGAAACCGCGATACTTTCGCTGGTTTCGGCAGGGATGGGCGCGGCCATCGTCAATGCCGCGAATCGCGACAGGCCGCCCGCACGAGTGCGTTTCGTCGACTTGCTGGACCTGGAGATTTCCTTGCCGCTTGAATTCTGCTTTGTCGCACATGAGGCGGCGCACGGAGCGAATCCCACGCTGAAGCGTTTTCTGGACCTGCTGACATAGCGGCCGGCAAGCGATGCCTGCAAGGCATCGCCCAGCGCAGAAAACGGCATTGGCCGGACGTTTTTTCGTCGCCGATAGTAAAGGCACCCCAAGCTCTTTACTGTTCGCGCCATGTCCACTTCTGCTTCGCTCATCGCTACCGATATCGACTTCGAACGCTCCGGCTTCCAGACCGGCACACTGCGTCTGCCGTATTCGCACGACCGCTCGGCATACGGCCACGTGCCGATCCCGCTTGCCGTGCTCAACGCTGGTGCTGGTACGGGCCCGACCGTTCTCCTGACGGGCGGCAATCACGGCGACGAATACGAAGGACCCGTCGCGCTGATGAAGCTGATGCAGCGCATGCCGTCGATGACCATACGCGGTCGCCTGATCGTGATACCGGGTCTGAACTTTCCAGCCTTCATCAATGGCACGCGCACGTCGCCGATCGACCGCGGCAACCTGAACCGCCTCTTTCCCGGCGCCCGAAACGGCCAGCCGACGGAAATGATCGCGCACTACGTCGAAAGCGAACTCCTGCCACGCGCCGATGTCGTGATCGACCTGCATGCCGGCGGCGCGTCGTTCGAGCATGCGCCCACGCTGCTCGCGTCGCCGCCTGCCGAAGGCGAGCGGCACGCGTTGTATATGGACCTCGTGCGCGAGTTCGGCGCGCCGAACACGATGATCATGGACCTGCTCGGCGAAGACCGCACGTTCGCAGCCGCTGCCGAACGGCACGGCAAGCTTTTTCTGTGCGGCGAGTTCGGCGGACATGCGGGCTGCGACGCCGCGAATCTGGCGATTGTCGAAAGCGGCTTGCAGCGCGTGTTGGTCCGGCTCGGTGTGGTCTCCGACACGCAGCCGGCACCGGCCGGCAAAACGCGCTTTCTACGCGTAGAAGGCGCGCGTGCATACGTGTATGCGCCGCTTGCGGGTGTATTCGAACCCGCGTTCAGACTCGGCGATCAGGTGCGCGAGGGTCAGCTCGCGGGACGCCTGTACGATCCGCACCGCCCGTGGCAGGCGCCGGCCGATATCGCGTTCCGCGGCGACGGCACGGTCATTTGCATGCGGACCTTTGCACGGGTGGAACCCGGCGACTGCATCGCGCTGCTCGCTGCACGAGCCAACGCAGATTGAGCCAAGTCCACTCACGCCGGAGACCGCGCATGAACGTTCACCCTGTTTCAACCCAGCCCGCCGATGCCATTGCACGTACCGGGTCTTTCGATAGCGTGCGCCATCCGGTGTATGTCGTGCTGCTGTTCTTCGTCTGTTTCGCATTTTCGTATCTGGACCGCCAGGTCGTCAGCATTCTCGTACAGCCGATCAAGCAGTCGCTCGCGCTTACCGATACGCAGATCGGCCTGCTGCAAGGATTTTCATTCACGATGTGCTACGCAACGGCAGGTGTGTTCGTCGCGAGGCTCGTCGATCGCGGCAACCGCGTGAAACTGATCGCCGCGTGCATTGCGATCTGGGCGATTTCGACAATGGCGTGCGGCTTCGCGACCAACTTCACGGAACTGCTGCTCGCCCGCGCCGGAACGGCGGTTGCCGAGGCCGCCTTGAGTCCCGCAGCGCTGTCGATCTTCAGCGACATCTTTGCGCCGCGCCGCGTCGCGCGCGCGAGTAGCGTGTTCATGCTCGGGCCGTATGTAGGCGGCGGCGCTGCGCTGTTCGGCGGCGGTATGTTGTTGTCGGCGGCAGCTGCGGGCGACGGCAGCGCGTGGCTCAGCGCACACGGCTTTGCGCCTTGGCAAGCGGTGTTTGTTGCCGTGGGATTGCCCGGCATTCTGCTGGCCGCGCTCGTCGCGTTCACAGTTCGCGAACCGGCGCGGCTCGAAACCAGCATGCATGTCGCGCATGCGCAGAACGAGATGCCGTCGCTGCGCGACGTGCTCGCCGAGCTGTTCGTGCGTAATCGCTTCTGCCTGCCTTACTTTGCGGCCTACGTCGCGCTGATCACGCTGTTCTACTCGCACGCCGCATGGTTCCCGACCTTACTGATGCGCCATTTCCATCTTGCGCCGAAAGCCGTTGGACAGATGGCCGCACCTGCGTACATGGTCGGCGGTATTCTCGGCGTGGCATGCGCGGGAATGCTCGCAACGCGCGTCACCGACGACACCACCTTGCGCAAAGTGCTGGGCTTCTCCGCGGGCGCCGTTGCCTTGCTGGTGCCCGCCGCGATCGCGATGCCGCTCGTCGCGAGCAGCAGCCTTGCCATCGTGCTCTATGGCGTCAGTGCTTTTACTGCCAGCATCGCAATGGGACTTGCACCCGTGCCATTGCAAATCGCCGTGCCGAACCGCATGCGCGGCCGTTCGCTGGCGCTGCTCGTCTTCATGACCAATGCGATCAGCGGTGGCGTGGGCCCGCTGTCGGTTGGCTATCTGAACGAACGGCTGGGACACACGGGAACGAGTCTTGGAAACGCACTGGCGCTGGTCGGTGGTGTGTCGGCGCTCGTCAGCGCGTTACTCTATGCAGTGGCGACCCGGCGCGTTCGCGCTGCGACGGCGTAGTGAAACGCGCACTGACACACATACTAAAACCTGCATTCGAACCGAAGAGAACGGATCGCCATGAAACCCGCCTCACAAGTCCATCACGTCGGCGCCGCGACCATTACGCGGGTCGATGAAACCGGCTTCGCGCTCGCGCCGAACCTGTTGTTCCCGGCGTGGAGCGATGAAGATGGTCGCGAGCTCGAGGAACGCTTCGCCACCGAAAGTCTGGATCTCACTAACGCGCGAGTGCCGTTGAAAACGCATCTGTGGGTCGTGGAAGTCGGCGGTGTGACGATGGTCGTCGATACGGGCATCGGCAATGGCAAGTCCCGGCCGTTCAGCGCGCTCTTCGACAAGCTCGACAATCCCGTGCTCGAACGCTTCGAATCGGCCGGCTTCAGGCGCGAGGATATCGACTACGTGCTGCTCACACATCTGCACGTCGATCACGTCGGCTGGAATACGCATTGGCAGGACGGCCGCTGGGCGCCCGTGTTTCCGAACGCGACCTACGTGTTCGGTGAGCGCGAACGCGACTTCTTCGCTACCCCGGAAGGCGCGTCGCGGCGGATGGTGTACGACGACAGTGTGCTTCCGGTCATCGAGGCCGGTCAGGCGCGTGCCGTGCCGGATGCAGGTGCGGAGATTCTCGACGGCATCCGCTTCCTGCCGACTTTCGGCCACAGCATCGGTCACATGGCCATCGAGCTTCGTTCGCGTGGCGAGACCGCGCTCTTTTCCGGCGACGTGATGCACAGCGCGGTGCAAGTGCATCGGCCCGAATGGAATTCAATGTTCTGTCTCGATCAGGAGCAGGCCCGCGCTTCACGCGAGCGTCTGCTCGCACATGCAGCGGACGCGGGCGCGACGGTGTTTGCCGCGCATTTTGCCGAGACATCGGCGGGGACCGTGCGGCGCGTCGAAAAGGGTTTTGAATGGCGCTATGCGTGAGGGCGGGGACACCGCAGCGCGCGAAGTATGGCGTCCCTTCAGATCGGGGAGTTTGTCGCGAAATGGTCTTGAAGCTGGCGACGCCGACGCAGAACTGGTGAAAGCCAATCATGAGCGATAAAGAACAGCGCGAAGCCAGCCGGCAGAAACCGATATAGCCATCAGCTTGAAACTACTGCCGATTCACCGCTTTCAAAGCCGCGATAAACCTTGAACCGTTTTCGCAGGCAACTATGCTGTAAATGAGCCGGACTGCAATGCTGAAAGAGCTTCCCGCTCGAATCGACCGCCCCGCAGGACGACGGTCAACATGGGCTAACGCTGACGCGGCGGCCCGGAACCGCAACGGTGTACATCATGCGTTCTGCTCGTTTCTGGACGGTGGCAGGCCTCTTTGCGCTGTGCGCGTGGAGTACGGTTTGCGCCGCAGCTGGACCGGCAACCAAGGCTTCGGCTGCGTCGTCGCCGTCCGTGCCTTCCAAACCGGTGCCTGCGAGCCCGCCGCGCCGGATCGATCTGACAAACAAGCCCTGGCGCGGCGATTTCGACGCAATGCTCGAACGCCGCGTGATCCGCGTGCTCGTACCTTTTAGTCGTACGCTGTATTTCAATGACCGGGGACGTGAACGAGGATTGAGCGCAGATTTCGTGCGCGATTTCGAACGGTACGTCAACAAGACCTACGCCGATCGACTCGACAAGCGCCCGATCACCGTGTTCATGATTCCGACGACGCGCGATCGGCTGCTGCCCAGCCTCAACAGCGGCATGGGCGATATCGCCGTTGGCAACCTGACCGTCACCGACGAGCGTCTGAAACAGGCCGACTTCGTCACGGCGCGCGCCCTCAAGCCAACCCGTGAGCTGGTACTGACGGGGCCGAAATCGCCGGAATTGTCGAAGCTCGACGATCTAAGCGGAAAGACGGTTCACGTGCGCCGCTCCAGTAGCTACTACGAAAGCCTGAGTGCACTTAACGGCCGCTTCCAGAAAGCCGGTAAGCCGCCGATGCGGCTTGTGCTGTTGCCGGATGCACTCGAAGACGAAGATGCGATGGAGATGCTGAACGTCGGTCTGCTTCAGATCCTGGTGGTGGACGACTGGAAGGCGCGGATGTGGGCGCAGATGCTGCCGAATGTGAAGGTGCACGACAACATGTCAGTGCGTGAGGGAGGCTATGTGGGTTGGGCTATTCGCAAACAGAGTCCCAAGCTCAAAGCTGTGATCAGCGATTTTTACGACAATTTCATCACGAAGCAAAGCGTCGCTGAGGTTCGCCTCAAACAGTATATGCAAGGCATCAAGCAGATCCATAACAATGCTGAGAGTGCCGAACTCAATCGCTTCAATCAGACGGTGGCCTTATTCGCGAAGTACGGCCAGCAATACGGCTTCGATCCGCTCATGCTCGCGGCCCAGGGTTATCAGGAGTCGCAGCTCGATCAGCAGGCCAAGAGCCGCGTGGGAGCCGTCGGCATCATGCAATTAATGCCGGCCACGGGTAAGGAACTCAATGTCGGCGACATCCGGATAACGGAGTCGAATATTCATGCCGGCGCCAAGTATCTCGATCGACTCATGACGCGTTACTTCCAGGACGCGCACTTCTCCGAGGTGGACCGCCCGCTGTTCGCGTTCGCGAGCTATAACGCCGGACCCGGAAGCATCGCGAAGATGCGCAAGCAGGCCGCGGCCCGCGGCCTCAACCCGGACGTCTGGTTCAACAACGTCGAGATCGTGGTGGCAGAGAAGATTGGCATTGAGACAACCACGTACGTGCGAAACATCTACAAGTACTACGCGTCGTATCGCCTGCTTATGGACGCGCAGGCGCAGCGAACCCGCGCGGAGCAGCAACTGGGCCGCCAACCTTGACGTTCGGTGAATGCCTCGCGGGGGTGCTTCGGGCCTGCTCGACCTCGTTGCGTACCGGTGATCACTTTGCGACGACGCCGAGTTGCTGCAGGAAGGTCAGATTGTCTTCGAGATGCCAGTTGTCTGTGATCTTGCCGTCGCGAATGCGGTAAATGTCCGTCGCGATGAAATCGACTGTTTGCCCTTTGCCCTGAGTGCCGTTGAAGGTGCCGGTGAAGTGACCGGTGAAATGCAGATGCGTCACGACGCGATCGCCGGCCACGATCATCTGCTCGACCGATGCCTTAACGTCGGGCACGGCCGCATGGAACGCACTGGAGGCTGCGAGCGGTCCGGCGATGCCTTGCGGACGGCCGGGCGGCAATGTGCGATCGGTGAAGTTCTCCGCCAGCGCGGCGTGGGCCTGCGCTTCGTCGCCGGTGGTCCAGAAGGTATCGTAAGTCCGAGCGGCGCGAATCTGCGCATCGAGCTGCTTCTTCGGAAGCGTGTGATCGACAATCAACGTTTGCGGCTTTACGAGGTGGTCGTCAGCAGCGGACGTCGCGGCTGCGGTCGCAGGTAATGCGGCGGCAAACAGCATGACGGCCGAAGCAGCGAAAGCGGCACCGACTTGCGAAACGAACGGGAAAGCGCGGGACATGATTGTTCTCCGGATGTGTAGGTGTGGTGAGAATCGGTTTTGAGTTGCTCGGTGGCCACGGAGCGCTGCGAACCGGATGCATTCTCCATTCAGCAGGGCCTTGTGATAATTGGTCTAGGGCTTGATTGTTTTTCAACCAGAACTGAATAATTTTTCGCCTCGAGAAGGCGCAAAAAGCATAGGTATCGGCATGCATCGGCGACACGGGTGTCTATTCTTCAGACACTACGACCAACGCGGTGTCAGGTCAGCTCTGCAGTCGTCGTCAGCCATTCCGCGCCTCGCGCGGAATGGGGGACCGACATCCTCCAAACTACCTCGGTCCGCGCGGGCGCAATGCGTCGCCGGCAGTCAACGGACGCCTGTGGCTCGGCATGGGCAGCTGGTCAATAGATTGCGAACGCCTGGCGGCAAGCGCATGGACCTCGCCATGAAGCAAATGCTTCGGTGGGAATCGTTTCAGCTGTTCACCTTAGGGAGGTCAGCGATGAAATATTCCATTCGTGCAAGGCTTATCCAGTCTGCCTGGATCATGCTGCTTGCCGTACCTTATGCAGCATGGGCGCAATCTCAAACAATAGTCACGATCGCTGGCACTGGGGTGCAAGGGTACGCTGGCGACGGGGGGCAGGCTACATCAGCGCTCATCGCTCCAGAGGGTCTGTCTGTCGACCACCACGGCAACCTGTTTGTTGCCGAACCGGTGAACCATGTGGTCCGGCGTATCGACCACGCCACCGGGATCATCACCACCTTCGCGGGCACCGGTCAAACGGCCTATAACGGCGATGGGTTGAAAGCAACAGCGACAAACCTCGACTATCCACAAGGTGTAGCGGTCGGACCAGACGACGATGTATATATCGCCGATTATGGGTCGACCAGCCGCATCTTGCGCGTCGATCATCACACGCTGACGATTCACACGGTTGCCGGAGGAAGCCAACGTGGGTTCTCCGGAGACGGAGGACCGGCAAGTGCTGCGTTGATCAACGCGACGGACATCGCATTCGATCGCGACGGAAACCTCGTCATCAGCGATTCTGGCAACCAGCGGATTCGGCGCGTCGATCGACGCACCGGCATCATCGCGACAGTGGTGGGCGGTGGCATAAATGGAGCGGGTCCGGCCAGCGGCCCCGCGGCGGAAGCCGGCTTCCTCTACTACATCACGACCGCGTTCAACCGGCGCAACGACATGTTCTTTGCCGACGCTGGTCTTAACACCGTTCGCGAACTCGACAGACAGCGTCAAACATTTACGACAGTCGCGGGGGTCTATCCGGGGACGACAGGAGTAGCTTTTCAGGCGGGCTACAACGGTGATGGACAGCCTGCCACGCAGGCGCTACTTAACTATCCATCGCATATTGCGGCCGATTGCGCAGGAACGCTAACAATCAGCGATAGCGCCAATTACCGCGTGCGGCAGGTAGACCGGGAGACGGGAACCATTGAGACTATCGCCGGCACGGGTACGGCGGGCTACTCGGGTGACGGAGGTCTCGCCATTCAGGCTATGCTCATGCAGCCACGGGGCCTCGCGTTCGCGCGTGACGGTGCCCTGTATGTCGCCGATGGTCTCCGGATTCGCAAGATTGCCGGGCTGCCGGGCCATCATCGCTGGGATTGCCGCGACAACCGTCGCTACGGTCTTGACCGCGACGGTCGTGACGATGACGACAACCACAACCACAACCACTGAGGAATCTTGACCGGCCGAGATTCGCTGTACGCCGCTAGCTGCAGTCGGTCAGTTTTTAGCCGCTCGCTCGAGTCGTAGGGCGGCTACTCGAAGGGTGCCGCGGGGGGCGGCACTTGTTGCCTTGGTCCGTCTTCGCGGATCAGCGCAATTCGAGCCACAGCGGTTGATGATCGGACGAGCGGCTATTCTGGTCCACGTCACAATCCACGATGCGCGGCTTCAGATCTTCGGTGACAAAAACAAAATCGCATGCGAACGGTCCGTCGGACCATTGCTCGTGATCATACAGACCGACTGTGGCAGCCCGCGGGGTGCCGGGGTGCGCGCAGGCCCATGCGTCGGCGAAGGCGGGCGCGCCTGAAATCGGCTCCAGCATCCTGCAATAAGCAGAACTTTCGAACGCGCTGTTGAAATCGCCGCACACGATGGCAGACATAGGACGTGCCGTGTCGGCGAAGGGACTGTCCAGTTTTTCCGCTTGCGCGGGACGGCGCGCATGGTCGCACGCTTCCTGATGCAATTTGTGCAGCCTCGTCACTTGCGCCAGCCGCTGTGCCTCGGAATAGAACTCAAGATGAGTGCTGATGGCGCGCAGCGGGCCAATATCGGTTTCGATAACGGCTTCGAGAGCGACACGCAGCATCGACGGCTTGGCGGGGTCGGCCGGCCACGGGAGCGAATGACGCAGCACCTGCTTGACAGGCAGTCGGCTCACGATTGCATTGCCGAACTGACGCCGCTGTCGTGCTGGCCCGATAGGCGGAAGATCGGAACCGATCGCATCGACCACCGTCGCGTCCGGCAGCAACGCGGCGAGTTCGGCGAACTGATCGGCAGAGGGGCCGCCTGCCAATCCGCCCTGCGCCTGTCCCTCATGAAAGCCGCGCGTGACTTCCTGAAGGCACAGGATGTCGAAATCGCACAGCGCCTTTGCCTCGCGCACAATGCGGGCGAGGTCGACGCGGCCGTCTACACCGCGTCCCCACTGAACGTTCCAGTCGACGAGACGCATGATGTCCTCCTGCAGAAGCCATGACTCACAGTTTACTGCCGCGGCGTCAAATGGATAAGCCGTTAGTGCCCAGGAAACGACAAAGTGTTTGCCTGGTTGCGAGCGCGCCTGCCTCATAGACGTCAAGCACGATGCATGATTCAAAGCAACCGGTACGCGAGTCGGGCGGCCGCTCTCGCGGTGCGTCTGTCCTGATCGAGCGTCGGGTTGTACTCTGCGATATCCGACGCGCGGAGCTTGCCCGAAGCCCGCACGCGCAGCACCATCGCTTCAACCACCGATAGCGGTACGCCCAGCGCAGCGGGTGCCGACACACCCGGCGCCGTGGCGGCCGGCAACACGTCGAGATCGATTGTCAGATATACGTCATCCGCCGCGTCCAGCAACTTCTGAAGCTCATTCAGACGCTGCGGCAGTTGCGTTTCCTGCATATCGACGTCTAACACGTAGCGCACGCCGAGTCGCTCCGCATGCGCGAATAGCGACGCCGTATTGCCGAGATCGCTGATGCCGAAGCACACATAGTTGAACGACACCCCTCGTTCCTCACAGTCAAGCGCGATCTGATCGAACGGCGTGCCCGAATTCGCAGGACGCTTCTGACGCAGATCGAAGTGAGCGTCGAAGTTGATGATTAACAGCTTGCGCGATATGAGCAGCGTGGCTTGATTCCCGGCTTCACGCTGCTGATGCAACCGTAAACCGCTATACGTGCCCCACGCGACCTCATGACCGCCGCCGAACACCAACGGGCGCCCGCCGCCCGCCAGCACCTCGCTGACCACGTGGGCCAGTTCCGCCTGCGCGGCTTCGAGGTCGCCGTCATCGCACACCACATCGCCTGCGTCGGCAAGCGCGGCGATCGCCGCTTTGGCCGGCAAGCCTGCCAGCACACGGCGCAATTCCTTGGGCGCATGCGCTGCGCCGATCCTGCCTTGATTGCGGCGCACTCCTTCATCAGAACTGAAGCCCACGATCACCGGCACATCGCGCTGCACCTGCTGCGCGCTACCGAACGGCGTCACCTGATTGAAAACACGCCGCGTGTCGCCGGGCTCGCCGTCGTCGGAACGGCCTGCCCACACCTTGCCATCAAATGGGACTCTCATGCGCGTGACAACACCGCCTGCAGGAATGCGCGTGTGCGCGGCTGCGATGGCGCAGAGAAAATCTCCGCGGGCGGTCCTGCTTCGACGATCACACCGCCGTCCATCACGACCACCACGTCGGCCACTTCCTTCGCGAAGCCCATTTCGTGCGTGACGACGACCATCGTCATGCCTTCGCTCGCGAGCAGCTTCATCACTTGCAGCACTTCGCCGACCAGTTCGGGATCGAGGGCAGACGTCGGCTCGTCGAACAGCATGACCCGTGGCTGCATCGCTAGCGCGCGAGCAATCGCAACCCGTTGTTTCTGACCGCCCGACAGACTCGCCGGCATCACATCCGCCTTGTGCGCGAGCCCGACTTTCTCCAGCAACGCGATCGCAGCCGCTTCGGCCTGCGCCTTGCTGGCGCCACGCAACATGCGCGGACCCACGGTAATGTTATGCAGCACCGACAGGTGCGGAAACAGATTGAACGACTGAAACACCATGCCGACTTCGGTGCGCAGCGCATTCAGCGAACGCTCCTTGAGCATCGCACCCTGGTCGACTAGCCGATGCCCACAAATGTCGATCGTGCCGCGTTCTGCCTGTTCGAGTCCGTTACAGCAGCGTAGAAATGTACTCTTGCCCGAGCCGCTCGGCCCGATCACCACCACGACCTGCTGCGGATGGATATCGAAATCGATGCCGTTGAGCACGGTATGCGAGCCGAACGATTTGGTGAGCCCGCGAATGCTGACGATAGGCTCATTGACTTTGGCCACGGTATTCATTGCACCATTCCTCCAGCACGCAAGCGGCGTTCGACGCGATGCAGCGCGTAATTTGTCGCCTGCGTCAACACCAGATACACCAGCGCGATGGCGAGATACACTTCTAGCGAACGATAGGACACGCTGATGATCTTCTGGCCTTCATGCATCAGATCGTCGATTGTCAGCAGCGACACCAGCGCCGAGTTCTTGATCAACGCAATGAATTCGTTGCCGAGCGGCGGGATCATGCGCACGATCGCCTGCGGCAGAATGATCGCGCGCATCGCCTGCCCGGACGACATGCCGATCGAACGCGCCGCTTCCATCTGCCCGCGATCGACTGACTGAATCGCGCCGCGCACGATCTCTGATACGTAAGCCGCCGAATACAGACCGAGCCCCAGCATGCCGCACAAAAACGCCGGCAGCAGAATGCCGAATTGCGGGAGGCCGAAAAACAGCAGGAAGAGTTGCACGAGCAACGGCGTGCCGCGGAAGAACGTCAGGTACGCGGTGCAGAAACCGTACACGATGCGCCGCTGCGGCGTCAGCCGGCCGATGCCGATCAACAGACCAAGCACGCAACTGAGCGCGAGCGACGCGGCGGTCACTTCGACCGTCACTATCGCGCCGTGCATGATGTCCGGCCAACCGGCAATCACCGGCGAGAAGTCAAGTTCCATTTGGTTAGTCCGGCCGTTTATTGCGCACTCGCGCCGAACCACTTCTTGACGATCGCCGCATACGTGCCGTCAGCCTTGATCCTGGCGAGCGCGGTGTTGAGGTCTGCCTTCAACTGCGGCTCGTCTTTGCGCACGGCGATGCCGTAGGCTTCGGTTGTCAGCGTTTTGTCGAGTACGCGGAAGCCGGCGCGCGTTTTCGCAACTTGATACGCCGCTGGCTTACCCGTCACAGCAGCGTCGGCCCGGCCGATGCCTACCAGGTCGAACATTTCCTGGTTCTTCTCTACCTCGACGCGATTGATTTGCGGGAAGTTATCGCGCAGGAAATTCACCGACTTCGTGCCCACCTGCACCGAGACTTTCTTGCCGTTCAGATCGGTTACCGTCTTGACCGGTGAATCGCTTTTGACCAGCACGGCCAGACCCCCCGCGTAGTACGAATCGGTGAAGTCGACCACTTTCGCGCGCTCGTCGGTAATGTAGATGCCGGAGATCGCAGCGTCGAAACGATGCGCGATCAGGCCTGGAATCAGCCCTTTAAAGTCAATGTCGGTCCATTGCACGCGTTTGCCCATCGCTTTCGCGAGCGCATTCATGAGGTCGACGTCGAAGCCGGTGCGCGCGCCGTTCTCGGTGTACTCCATTGGCGGGAAAGTGGCGTCGGTGGCAACGTTCAGTACATCCGGCGTTTGTGCTGACGCCGCGCCGGAAAATCCGCCAAACGTCACGGCGAACGAGATGCATGCGAGGGACAACAGTCGTTGCAGCTTCATGGAGTAGGCTCCTTGTGGTTTTATCAAGTCGTGCGGTTAAGTCGAGACCCGAATCGAAGGACGAAGTTGAAAAACGCTTCGTACCGTTAGTCGGTTTGCATATGCTCGGAAATGGCGCGGGCCGTACGTAGCGTCCCGTCGATGAATTGGGTTTCTCGTCCGATGGCGCGCGTCGATGGCGCCATCAACGTGATCGACGCGCCGCTACCGGTGCCGCGTCCACTGTGATGAAAGATCGGGGCGCTGACGCCCCACACGCCCGGGTCGACTTCGCTGTCGCTGACGGCGTAACCCTGCGCTCGAATCTGTTGAAGTTCTACTTCGATCGCGGCGCGGCCGACGGGGTCGTTGTCGAACACGATGTCGAGCACTTCGGCGCGCGCCCTGCCGGCCATGAATGCCAACAGGCATTTCGCCGAGGCACCCGCCTTGAGAGGCACGGCCCGGCCTTTCTCGAACGAGCAGCGCAACGAATGCTGGCTGTCGACCATCTCAAGACACATCACCTGATGCCTGACCGCGACCACCAGCCCAATGCTTTCCTGCGACGCGCGCGCGAGCTGCTGCATCTCACTGCGGCTCGCTTCGACGAGCAGTGAATTCACATCGAAGCCAAGCGCGAGTTGCAAGCTGATCGGACCGGGCGCGTAGTACCCGGCGTTTTCGGCGACGAAACCCCAGCGCTTGAGCAGTGCGATCTGACGATACAGTGTGCTTTGCGCAAGCCCGGTTACGGCCAGCAGATCCTTGACCGACATCGCCTTGCCATGACTGGCGAGCGCGGCCAGCACCAGCAACACGCGTTCAGCCCCTGTCACACCCTGTTCAACGTTCACGATTACGCCGCCCACGACCTATCAAGAACGCAGAATGCCAGACGATTCTCGAATTTCAAAAATCATATTCCCACTCAATGGGAACGGTAGGGCAGGGATTTCCCTTGGGGCGGGCATCGGGACGTGCCAGTCGTCGTGCCTACTACTCCGCCGTAAAATAGCTTCGCCTGTTACAGCGAAGGGCACGAGGCGCTATGAAAACGCGTACACGGTTCGTTACCGCAATATTGGCGGTGCTCGTCGCAATTCCGGTGCTCTTTCTCCCATTGCCGCGGCGGATCGAGTTCGACACGCGCATCGTTACCGTTGCGTCGATACAGCGCCCGCCCTCGGTAGTGTTCGACTATGTCACGACGCCGGCTCACTGGCCCCTCTGGCATCCGTCATCGCTCGCGGTCAGCGGATCGGTGGACCATTCCCTCGATGTGGGCGAGCAGGTGACGGAGGAGTTCAGGGTGGCGGCGAGGCGCGGCCGCGTTGTATGGACAGTCGCTGCACGTGTTCGGCCGAGCAAATGGGTGATAACAGGCAAGATCGACGGCAGATCGGCCGGCACAGTCACTTATTCGCTGACGTCGACCGTGAGCGGAACCCGTTTTGAACGTGACTTCACTTATCGCGCGCCGTCGTTATGGTTTGCGATATTGAACTGGTCCGTGCTGCGCGCGCGGATTCAGTCTGAATCGGATACGGCAGTCCTGCGACTCAAAAGCCTTGTGGAATCGTCGCCGCAGCAGTAGCAACGTCGCTCGACTGGCGCTGCGACCTGCGGTCTCACGACCGGACTGAATCCTGGCGTGCAAGTCTGCCGGCCTCATTCCCGCCTCCTCCCCACTACCTGTCTCCCGTCAGCAAACTCACGCGCAACATTCGTTGGCCACCACGCAACACAATTCCGCGCCCGCATGCAGCGCGGTCCTCTGCACGCCCGCTACATAAGCTACTGGGCGCAATGGCACGGTCGATGCGTAATAAACACCACCCAGTCGTGCACTTACCAACATCCGTTGAATCGAGGTGCGTCATGTCGAGTGTGCAGAGCCAACGTCGACCAGTGAACTGGCGAAGCCGGCCTTTTCGCGTGGGCGGCCGTTCAAAGCGCCATACGGCAAGGCGCGACTTCCCGGTGGGATTGGTGCCGTTCGGATTGCGGGCCGCCGGCTTCATCGGACGAGGCCCGAAACAATTGTGGCCGTATGTTTTGCCGTGGGTTTTCGCGGTGCTCACTATCGGTTTTTTCTGCCTCGTCGTGCGCGGCGTACTCACGCGGCAATTGCTGGTGCCGCCCGTCGAAACGCCGCAGTCGCTGGTGGAACGCGGCTATACATCGCACTTTCTCGCGGAACGCATCATGTCTTCGATGCGAGCCATCGGTCAGGACGCCGAGTCGATTCCGCACGACACCATGACAGACAACGACGCACAACCGGACATTCAGATACCCGGTCAGGAGATGTCGTATGCAACCACCGTGCGCTTCATCAAAGGCGTCATCAAGCGCACGGACGTGGTCGTTCATGTCGGCATCACAAAGGTCAACGGCAGCGCGGATTTTTACGTGGCGCATGTGCAGATTGAAGGCGGTCCGTTTAATTCCCGCGAAAGCACCGTGTCGTTCGAAGGACGCGATCTGGAGAAGTTCGTACATGACATCGCAGTCAAAGCCATGCGTCTTGCGGAGCCGAATATTCTCGCTAGTCATCTCTACTCGCAAGTGCAGAAAACCAGGTGTTCGCTCGCGCAATGCGACTACGGTGAGATCGTCGCAATCTACGACGAAGTGCTCGCACTGCCCGCCTCCGAGCAAGGCGAATGGGCGCTCGCCGGCAAAGCGTGGCTGCTTGCCGATCAGGGGCTGTCCAAAGAGGCCGAGCAGCAGACACGTGAGGCGCTGGCCTTGTACCAGCATTCAGCGGTGCTGCACGCAAGCCTTGGCATTGCACTCGAACAGCAGCATCGAATCGACGACGCACTTGAAGCCTTGCGAGCCGGCGCGAGCGAGAAATCGAAGACGGCGGAAAACTTGCGTCTTCTCGGCGACGTGCTGTTGCACGCGAATCGCTATTCCGAAGCCCTCGATGCGTTCAAGCAGGCAGACCGAATGAAGTCAGACTCTGTCGACAACCTGCACGATTGGGGCGAAGCACTCGTCACTGTGGGCCGCTACGACGAAGCGATCGAAAAACTCTCGCGCGCCGTCGCACTTCGCCCAGATCTGGCGCCCTCCTACGCGGAGTGGGGCCGGGCACTGGATCGCAAGGGCGATCTGTCCGGCGCATCGCGCAAATACGCTCAAGCGTTGCAACTCGACGCCGGGACTTTGTCGGTGCGCGAAAGTCATCTGGCGCGGCTTGCCAGAGCGGCGCAGGGAGGCGATCGCCCAGACCCGTCGAAGCCCAATGACGGAGTCAGGCCTGTTGCGATTCCGCCCGCCTCGCTTGCGTTGCAAACCGCGTAACGAATACCCGGCCATGAAGATGGCTTAGTCCCGCAGTACCTACCCGTTGCAGTAACACACCTGGTTGAATGGGAGATGTTCGATGGACAGTTTCGAAGATGCGTTCAGGGCCCTGATTGGTAGTGAGGGCGGTTACTCCTTCAATCCGCATGACCCTGGCGGTGAAACGATGTGGGGTGTCACGGCGCGCGTGGCACGCAGCGCGGGCTATGCGGGCGCCATGAAAGACCTGCCGCTCGATACCGCCAGACAGATTGCCAAACAGAAGTACTGGGACCCGCTGCATCTCGACGAGCTCGACCCGCGCGTTGCCTTCCAGATCTTCGATGCCAATTACAACGGCGGCCTGGTGGTGTTGTGGATGCAAAAAGCTTCCGGCGCGAAAGAAGACGGCAAGTTCGGCCCGGACACACTCGATGCAGTCAAAAGCGCGGACCCGCTGAAGTTCGTCATGCGCTTCGCCGCTTATCGCTTGCGTTACCTGCGCAACCTGCATGCATGGCCCAATTTCAGCCGTGGATGGACCGAACGAATGGCCGCTAATCTTCTCCTGGGAGCAGCATGATGGACTGGTCTAAAGTAGCGTCGAACATCGGCAGCAGCGCACCGCTTCTCGCGGGCCTCGTGGGTGGTCCAATCGGTGTGGGCGTGACCGCCGCCGCCGCGATCATTTCGCATGCGCTCGGCACGCCGAGCGACCCCGGCGTCGTGGAACTCGCGTTGAACGATCCCAGCGCACTCGAGAAGGTCCGGCAAGCCGAGAACGCAAACTCGTTGCAGCTCCAACAGTTGATGGTTACTGCCGCGCAGGCGAGCCTCGCACATGAAAGCGATATGGCGCGTATTGAGGCTGCCGATCGGGCCGACGCGCGCGCAATGGGAGTCAGCACCAAGGACTGGGTACCCAAAGTCCTTGCGATGGCGGTCACCGCCGGCTTCTTCGGCATTCTGCTGCTGATGGCCTTTCAGCCGCTGCCGGGCACGAACAAGGATCTCGTCAACGTCGTCGTCGGGGCTTTGGGTACGGCGTGGATCAGCATCATCGGCTACTACTTCGGAACATCGGTGGGATCGATGCGAAAGACCGAACTGCTCGCCAAGCCCAGCGTGCCGATCACCGCGGACAGCGCGCTTACGCTGCGCGAACCGGCAACGGCTTCAGCGCCGCGGCCACAAGCGGCGCCGGCTCCGTCGCACAGCGAGGCATTCCAGCAATTCACACCGGGTGGACAGGGCCCGATTTACTCGGGCAGCTGAGGCTCCGCGTAATGCTCTTCGATGCCTCGTGCGAGTTGCGTGACGAGCCGCGTCATGGCCACCTGTGTCCGCCATGCAACATGCGGCGTCACGATCAGATCGGTGCGCGCGCGGGACAGCAGCGGATGATCGGCCGCGGGCGGTTCCTGCTCGAGGACGTCGAGCGCGGCATTCGCGATCAGCTTGCGGTCGAGCGCCTCGATCAGCGCCCCCTCGTCGACAATACCGCCGCGTGCGGCGTTCACGAGTGACGCGCTGCGCTTCATTCGCTCAAATTCGGCGAGACCGAACAGATGCCGCGTTTCGTCGGTAAGCGGGCAATGCAGGCTGATCGTATCGGCCTCACGCAGCACCTCGTCGAAAGCGACATAGCCGTCGCGCACGCACCTCGCGCGCTTGCGCTCTGCGAACAGTACCCGCATGCCGAACGCACCGGCCAGTTCGGCGAGACGCTTTCCACCGTGACCCGCACCGACGATACCGAGCGTCGATCCGTGCAGATCCTGGATCGGATGCAGTTCGGCGTAGAAGGTGGGTGATCCGCTCCATCCGCCAGCATAAACATCGTGCCAATAAGGCATAAGGTTGCGGCGGAGCGCCAGCATCAACGCGAACGCGTGCTCGGGCACGGAAATCGTCGAATAGCCCGGACACGCGACGATGCCGATGCCCCGTTTGCGGCATGTTTCGGTATCCAGATGATTGACGCCTGCGGCCGGCACGCCGATCAGTTCCAGATGCGGCAACTGATCAAGCACACCGCCCGACAGTGGAACCTTGTTGGTCACGACGATATGCGCACCGCGGCAACGCTCCACAACAAGTTCCGGCGTCGTGGACGGATATTCGATCCAGCGATGCGGAAACGGGAAATCCGGTAGATCGGCCGACAGCGTCGCGCGGTCCAGAAAGACGATGGTTTTCAACGAGCTGCTCCACTTCATTAACGTTCGGACGAGCTCGTGGACACAGTGTCGAGCATGCGCTTCTTTCCCGTCTGCACGTGGTTCTCGAAAGCCTCCGCAGCCGCGTCGGCTTGACCCGCGAGCAGCGCCTCGAAAAGTTCGCGGTGTTCTTTCGAGGAGCGCTGCATCTGCGTGAATGAATACACGCCCTTGTGAATGTAGAGCGTCAGCTCGTCTTCGACGGCCTGATTGATCGTGATCAGCCGCGGATTCTTGGTCGCCGCCATTAACTGACGGTGGAACTCGGTGTTCAGGGTCTGATACTGACGGCTATCGCGCTCGGCCACGGCCGCGTCCATCTGGTCGAGGAGGAGCCCGAGCAGATGCTCCTCGTCGGTCGTCAGGCGCAGCGCGGCGAGGCGTCCCGCCGTGCGTGCGAGTCCGGCGCGGATTTCATAGAGGTCCATTGCCTCTTCTAGCGACAGCCGCCGCACTTCCGCGCCCCGGTTCGGCACAATGCGAACGAGCCCCGCCTGTTCAAGCGAGCGTAGCGCCTCACGCGCCGAATTACGGCCGACGCCGATCTGATTGGCGAGCGCCTGCTCGTTCACGCGTTCACCGGGGCGCAACTCCCCCCGCTGGATCATGGCGCGCACCTGATCGCGGATGTCGTCGAGTTTCGACGCAATCACCTCCGGTGCGCGGGCGTTCACCTTGCTATTCTGTGCACCATTGAGCGCGCTTTTCATGACGATTGCCTTATCTGTGCCATTCTTTGCTACCTATTTTACGTACAGAAAACCTACCGATACCCATGGAACCAGCACTATCACGACGAGGGCCGCCGCCAATGCCCCCAGATACGGCCAAACGCGGCGCATCGCGGCGGACGGGTCGACCTTGCTGACCGCGCACGCCGCATAAAAGCCAAGGCCGAGCGGCGGGGCGAACAGGCCCAATCCCATCGCGAACACCACGACCATGGCATAGTGCACGTCCGAGATGCCCATCGCGCGGGCGATCGGGAACAGTAGCGGCCCGAATAGTACGATCGCCGGGATCCCTTCAAGAAAGCTGCCGAGCATCACGAACGTTATCGCGGAGATCGCCAGGAAGCCGAGCTTGCCCCCCGGCGCAGCCATCATCATAGAGGCGAGTTGCGCGGAGAAGCCTGACTGCGTGAGCGCCCATCCCATCGCGGTCGCACACCCGATGATGATCAGAATCGCGCCGGACAGCGACGCCGCTTCCACCAGAATAGGATAGAGCCGGCTCCAGTCGAAGCGGCGATAGAGTAGCAAACCCACCACACAGGTGTAAGCCACGCCGATTGTCGCCACCTCCGTCGCCGTCGCGATGCCTTCCACCACGGCCGCCCGAATCACGAAGGGCAGCGCGAGCGCAGGCAGCGAGATCAGGAATGCGCGGCCGACCTCGCCCCAGGAGGCCCGTTGCACGCCTTGCAGGCTTTCCCTGCGGCTCTTGAACCAGACCACTGCCGCGAGCGCTACCGCGCCGACCACGGCGGGCATGAAGCCGCCTGTGAACAGCGCCGCGATCGAAACTCCCGTCACCGAACCGATCGTTATCAGCACGAGGCTGGGCGGAATGGTTTCCGACATGGCAGCCGCCGAACTGAGCATGGCGACCAGGTCGCCTTCGTTTGCGCCGCGCTTTTTCATTTCCGGGAACAGGCCGGGCGCGAGCGCAGCCATGTCCGCCACCTTCGAGCCGGAGATGCCGGACACGAGGTACATAGCGCCGATCAGCACGTAGGCGAGGCCGCCACGCTTGTGTCCGATCAGCGAAGCGAGGAAACGGATCATCGCTTCGGCAAGTCCCATCGCTTCCATTAGTGCGCCCAGCAGGATGAACAGCGGGACGGCGAGCAGGATCAGGCTGGACATTCCCTGATTCATCGTGCTCACAACAATGGTCAACGGTGCGCCCGTGACGGTTGCGAGATAAGCAAACGTACACACGCCGAATGCGACCATGATCGGCACTCCGAGACAGATGATCGTGATCACGCCGACGACGAAAAACAGGACCAGACTCAGCGCGGTCAGTGGCGCAAGCGCTTGCCGTGCGATGTAAAGCGCAATGGCAACACCGGCCACGAGCGCGAAAGCCTTCAGGCAATCGCGAAGCGACGAGCGCTCGAGCAACCGCGTAATGGCGAGCACGAGCATCAGCGCAGCCGCCACGGGAATCGCGGCCGCGGGAATGGTATTGGGCAGCTCGAGCGCCGGCGTGCTGATGATCCACTCGTTCATCGCCCAGTCGGTTGCCGGCCGAACCAGCAGCAGCACGAAAGTCATCACGATGAAATTTCCGACCGTCTCCGCAAACGCACGATTTTGCGGGGACATTCTGTCGACAAACATCGTCAGTCGCATATGTTCGCCGCGGCGCAGCGCCACCACTGCGCCCAGCATCGACAGCCAGATGAACAGGATCGACGCAAGTTCGTCACCCCAGATCAACGGATCCTGCAACACGTAGCGGCAGAAAACGTTGGTGAGGAGCAGCACCACTTCGGCCACCAGCAGCAACGCAGCGGGCACTTCGGTGATCCACTTGATGGCCGTATCGAGTGTGCTGCCGACACGCACGACCTTCGATGCCGCATGTCGTTCCTTCGGCGCGCCCATGTCGCGGGCGAACACCTGCTCGGGATGAACTCGGGAAGTCATGACTCGTTCTCCAGAAACTCTTCGGTGGTCCGCGCTCATGCGAGCTTCTGCGTGTACTTCTCGAGCAACGCCCAGGCTTCATCGCCGTATTTTTTGCGCCACTGGTCGTAGAAGCCGGCCTTTTGTAGCGAGGCGCGGAACGGCTGGATGTCGGGCTTGTTGAACGCCATACCGTGCGATCGCAACGTTTCGACGAGCGATGTGCTCAGTGCGGCGACGTCCGCCCGTTCAGCCACCGCGGCCGCATTCAGATGTTTTGCCACAATGGTCTGCAAGTCCGGCGGCAGGTTGCCCCACGAACGCGCGTTGGCAAGGAACCAGAAGCCGTCCCAGATATGGCCGGTCAACGAGCAGTACTTCTGGACTTCATAAAAGCGGCCGGTTTCGATCAGCGCGAGCGGGTTTTCTTCCGCGTCGACCACCTTGGTTTGCAATGCCGAATAGGCTTCGCTGAAGTTAATGCTGGTTGGCGACGCGTCGAGCGCCTTGAACATCGAGGTCCAAAGAGGGCTGACCGGCACACGGATCTTCAGGCCCTTGAGGTCGGTCGGACTTAGCACCGGCTTGACCGAGCTCGTGAGATGGCGAAAGCCGTTGTCCCACGGTTTTTCCATCGCGATGAGCCCCACCTTCGAAACCGCCCTGCGGATGTAGCTGCCGAGGTCGCCGTCCATCGCCGCCCACACCTGGTTGTAGTCCTTGAACGCGAAGCCGATGCCGTTGATCGCGGAGACCGGCACGAGCGTCGACAGCACCACGCCACCTTGAGTGAGAAAGTCGATGGCCCCCGAACGGACCTGCGACAGCATATCTGTATCCGTTCCCATCTGACCGTTCGGGAAAATCTGCAAGTCGACGCGGCCGCCGGTTTCTTTCCTGATGGCGTCCGCCGCTTCTTTTGCGCGGACATTGAGCGGATGGGACAGCGCCAGGTTGTTCGCGTACTTCAGCTTGAACTGCGCAGTCTGGGCGCTGGCCAGCGATGGAAACAAACCGGTCCCGGTTGTCGCCACCGCGGCTGCTCCAAGGGTTTGCAGAAAGGTACGACGGGAATACGAACTCATTTTGTCTCGCTCCATAGGAAAGGGAGGGCTGCATGACGCGTTCGGCGGCGCCGCGGCGTTCTTTTTAGCGATCCGTCGGTTTCGCAAGTGCATACGACGGATCGTATTTCGCTGACACACACTATAAAAGTGTTGACACTTAGCTGTCAAGGTGTTGATATAAGAAAAAGAGTGCATGCACTGAAACACCGGGAAAGCACCTGGAAGATGGGTGGTCCGTGATACTTATCAGGAGGAGGCAATGGAACTAGAAGGGCACTACCG
Organism: Paraburkholderia sp. 22098; assembly: GCF_052045935.1. Classification (NCBI taxonomy): domain Bacteria; kingdom Pseudomonadati; phylum Pseudomonadota; class Betaproteobacteria; order Burkholderiales; family Burkholderiaceae; genus Paraburkholderia; species Paraburkholderia sp. 22098. The sequence continues at coordinate 491,359 of NZ_JBQEPV010000005.1, forward strand.
CGAGCACGGCTTGCTGATCGCCGGTCGCTGGCAGTCTGCGACGGCTGACAACGGGCAGGTCTCGATCAATCCGGCGACCGAAGAGCGGCTGGGCTATATGCCGCTGGCCACGCAGGCGCAGGTCACAAAGGCCATCGATGCCGCGACCGAGGCTTCAGCCGCAATGCGCAAGCTCACACCGTGGGAGCGCACAGCACTGCTGCGCCGAGCCGCAACGCTCATCCGCGAACGCGCGCCGCAGCTCGCACGAATCGTGGCACTGGAAACCGGCAAGCCGATCGCCCAGGCCACTGGGGAAGCTAACGCGTCAGCTGAGTCGATCGACTGGTTCGCCGACGAAGCACGGCGCGTGTTCGGCATGTCATACGAAAGCCGCGTCAAGGGCGGACGGTATCTGGTGCATTACGAGCCGCTCGGTGTGGTCGCCGCCTTTACGCCGTGGAATTTCCCGTTGCTGCTGCTGGCCCGCAAGATGGGACCGGCGCTGGCCGCGGGCAATGCGATCGTGATCCGGCCGTCAAACGAAGCGGCCGGGGCGACGATGGGACTGGTGCGCTGCTTCGTCGACGCCGGGTTTCCCGAGGGCGCGGTCAATCTGGTGATCGGCAAAGCCGACGCAATTACGCCGACGGTCATGGCCGATCCACGCGTGGCGAAGATCAGCTTCACCGGCTCGGTGCCCATCGGCCGTCAGATCGTCGAGATGTCCGCGAAGACGCTCAAAAAGGTCACGATGGAACTCGGCGGCCATGCGCCCGTGATCGTGCATCGCGACGCAGACATTGATGCTTTCGCGCATCTCGCGTCGCTGGGCAAGTTCCGCAATGCGGGCCAGGTTTGCGCGTCGCCGACGCGGTTCTATATCCACGAATCGATTTTCGACAAGACTGTGAAGGCGCTGGTCGAGCGCTCGACGGCGCTACGCGTCGGCGACCCGCTGCAGCAGAACACCGACCTCGGTCCGCTGACCACGTCGAAGCGCCGCGAGGCGATCGAACGCCTCGTCGACGAAGCGGTAAGTGAAGGCGCCAGCGTGCTGTGCGGTGGCCGTCGTCCATCGCAATTCGGCCGTGGCTGGTTCTACGAGCCGACACTCATTGCTAACCCCGCTCCGCACATTGGCCTGATGAACGACGAGCCGTTCGGCCCGGTCGGCACTCTCAACCGGTTCACGACGATGGACGAAGTCATCACCGAGGCGAACCGGCTGCCATTCGCGCTTGCAGCCTATGTCTTTACGCGCTCGATGCGCAACACGCTGGAAACAACCGAGCGCTTGCAGGCCGGCGTCGTCGGTGTGAATACGTTCGTGGCGTCGACGGCGGAGACGCCATTCGGCGGCAGTAAGGACAGCGGGTTTGGACGTGAAGGTGGTCCGAACGCGATCCGCGACTACCTGGACACCAAATTCATCAACCTCGAACTGGCTAACGACGAGCCGCTCGACGCAACCGCCTGAATGGAATCCATCATGCAAACCATCAAGAACCACGCAAAAGCACAATTGGCCGCAGGTGAATTGGCACTCGGCATGGGGCTGCGCCAGGCTCGCACGGTCGACATCGCGCAGATCGCGCAGACGGCCGGCTTCGACTGGCTGTTCATCGATATGGAACACAACTCCATGGACATCGACACCGCCGCGCAGATCTGCGCGGCAGCTCTGGTGGGCGGTGTGACGCCGATCATCCGCGTGCCGGGCCATGAGCCGTTCCACGCCACACGACTGCTCGATACCGGCGCGATGGGCATCGTGGTGCCGCACGTCAGTACGCCCGAACAGGCCATGCAGATCGCCAATATGTGCCGCTTCCCGCCGGCGGGCGGTCGGTCGATCCCGGGCATGCTGCCGCAGGTCGGATTCCAGGCTCTCCCGATCGCCGATGTGGTTCGGGCGATCAACGACGAGGTGCTCGTGGTAGCAATGATAGAAACCCGCGAAGGCCTCGAGAACGCCGACGCGATCGCGGCGGTGCCGGGCATCGACGTGCTGCTGGTCGGCACGACCGACCTTGCGGCGGATCTGGGTATCACTGGACAACTTGGCCATACGCGTGTGGCGGCCGCCATCGACGCCGTGTGCGCCGCATGCCACCGGCACGGCAAGGTACCGGGCGTGGGCGGCGTGTACGACGAAGCGCTGATGACCGCCTACGTGCAGAAAGGCGCGCGTTTCATTCTCAGCGGCTCAGATCTCGCGTTTCTGATGACGGGGGCGAAGTCGCGTTCGCAAATGTTGCGTGCCATTCCGCTCGGGCAGGCAGAAGAAGTCCTGGCGCAACGCAAGGTGTCCTGATCGGACAAGGAGGAGACACAGTGAATCCCGAATACGCAAGCAATCTCGTCAACCGGCGCGACCTTAAACCGTATCTGAACGCCGATCAATTCGAATTCCGCGATTCAGTGAATCGTGTGCTGACGCGCCATGCGTCGCCGGAATATGTCCGCCAGTGCGACGAAGAGAAGCGCTTCCCCGAGGAACTCGTGAAGGTGGCCGCGGAACAGGGCTGGTTCGGCATCACGCTGCCCGAGGAGTACGGCGGCGTCGGTGGCTATCTTGACATGGCCGCTTATCTCGAGATCGTCGCCTATCACACGATTGCGCTTGCGCGCTTCTGGAATGCGAACGTGAACATGGTGGGCGGCGCGCTGGCTCGTTTCGCGCCGGACAATATCAAGGGCGAGGTGTTGCCGAAGCTCGCTGAAGGTCGCGCCTTTCTCGCCTTCGCCCTGAGCGAAAACGGCTCCGGCTCAGATGCTGCCTCGCTGACGACGCGCGGCGTGGCTGACGGAAACGACTTCATATTGGACGGCACCAAGATGTGGATTTCCGGCGCGATGCAGGCCGACTATATCTTGACCGCTGTGCGCACCAATCCAGAAGCGAAGAAGCACGACGGGATCAGCCTCTTTCTGGTACCTAAAGAATCAAGAGGCCTGACGATCAATCCGATCGACCTGCTCGGCGGCCACGCCATTCGCACCTGTGAAGTGGTGTACGACGGCGTCCGTGTTCCCAGAGAAATGATTGTGGGTGGCTTGCACGTGGGCTGGAAGAAACTCACCACGGTGCTGTCAAAGGAGCGCATCGCTTTGTCGGCGATGTGTGTGGGCGGCGCTCAGGCGGCGATCGATCTTGCACGCTGGTATGCGAACGATCGCAAGCAGTTTGGGCAGTCGATCATCGATTTCCAGGCGGTGTCGCACATGCTCGCCGACATGCAGACTCGCGTCGATGCTGCTCGCATGATGGCGTTTCGCGCGGCCAAACTGCTCGACGAAGGCGAAACGTGCGACGTCGAGTCGTCACAGGCGAAGTACCTGGCATCGGATACATACGTGCAGGTCGCCACTGACGGCATCCAGATCATGGGCGCCAATGGCTACTCAGCCGAATACGCGATGCAGCGCCATTACCGCGAAGCCAAGATGTTCCAGATCTTCGGTGGCACCAATCAAATCCAGCGCAACATCGTGGCGCGCGCGCTTAAATCGTAAGCGGAGACAGACGTGACGGCAGTTCAGACATTGGAAAAACTCGGCTTTGGCGTAGACTACGCGCAAGCCGACGTAGTCGTGGTTGGCGGTGGTGGCGCGGCTTCGCGTGCAGCGGTGTCGGCGGCACAGGCTGGTGCGAAGGTCCTCGTGCTGGCAAAGGCGCCAGTCGGGCAGGGCGGTAGCACTGTGCACGGCGCAAGCGAAATCATGAGCATGGGAGCGGCTGGCTACGGCAGCGCCGACGACAGCGCCACGGTGCATTACGAAGACACGATGCGTCCGGCGGGCGGCTTCATCGACCGCGAACTGGTGCGCGTGCTGGCGGAGGACGCACCGAAGCGCATTGCCGACCTGATCAAGCTCGGCGTGCCGTTCGACCGGGTCAACGAAGGCTATAAACTCATCCGCAGCGACTTCGGCACGTATGCGCGTGCGCTGGGCGTGAAGGGGAAAACTGGCAAGGCCTTCGTGAGCGCGCTCGCGGACGAAGCGAGGAAGCTAGGAGTCGAGACGCGTCAGCCAGCGGCACTCATCGACCTTTTGCGTGATACAAGTGGGCGCGCAAGCGGCGTGGTCGCGATGGACCTTGCATCGCGGCGGCTGCTGGTGGTTTCCGCGAGCGCCGTTGTGCTTGGCACCGGCGGTGCGCACGGTCTGTTCTCGCAGCAGGTCTCGACAGCGGAAATGACCGGTGACGGCCAGGCCATCTGCTTCCGCCATGGCGCCGAACTTGTGAACATGGAGTTTCACCAGTTCGGGCCGGCGATGGTGCACCCTTACGTGCAACTCTTCAGCAAGTCCTGCTTCATTCTGCATCCGAGGATGCTCAATCGCGATGGACACGAATTCCTGGCAGACTACCTGCCGGCAGGCGTGACGCCTGAAGCCGCGATGGACGAGAAAGTGTTCCCGTTCACGATCTCGAATGAATCGCGCTACATCGATATCGCGATCGCAACGGAAATCGCTCAGGGCAGAGGTACGGAACGCGGTGCGGTGCACTTCTCGTTCGCCGATATTCCGGACGAGCGGTTGGCGGCCACTATTCCGAACACCCTGCGCTGGATGCGCGCGAAGGGACTCGACCCGAAGCGCGATCTGCTCGACGTCGGGATTGCGTTCCAATGCCTGAACGGTGGCGTCCGGATGACGAACACCGACGCGATGTCGACCATCGACGGGCTGTTCGTAGTAGGGGAGCTCGCTGGCGGCGTGCGCGGCCCGGATCGCCCGGGCGGCAACTCGCTTGCCGAAGGTCAGGTTTTCGGACATCGCGCAGGCGTCGGCGCGGCCGCGTTTGCGCGCGACAGTGGTGCGCCGGGGAAGCCCGACGTCGCGCCGCTCGCAACGCGCCTCGGAACAGCGCTAAAACCGAATGCCTCGTTCGACGCTCAACGTATCGCCGCCGATCTGCGCGCGGCGATGCAAGCGCATTGCCTCGTCGAGAAGACGGAGAGTGGTCTGAACATCGCGTTAGCCGCCGTTCGCGAGGCGCGCGCGCAGTTCGCCGCGGGTGGCGCTGCCTCGCCGCCGCAAGCGATCGATGCGTTGACGATCGACAACATGGCGACCACTGCCGAAGTCATCTTGCAGGCGTGTATCGAGCGGCGCGAGTCGCGCAGCAGCCACTACCGCACCGACTTTCCCGAGCGCGACGATGCCGGTTTCGGCCATGCGTTGACCATCACGCGTGGTGAGGCCGACCCGTTCCGTCTCGCCTTCGACGTGCTCGATTACCCGCGGGCCGAATTTACGGACGCATCGCATTTGCAGGCGGCACATCATGGATAAGAAACAAGTCGGCCCGTTGTCGGGTTACCGTATTCTCGATCTCACCGTCATGACCGCTGGTCCGGTCGGCACTGTGCTGCTTGCTGACCTCGGCGCGGACGTGGTGAAAGTCGAGGAGCCAATGGCGGGTGACCTCTCGCGCAAACTGGGCAATCAATTCGTCCAGGGCGAAAGCGTCCAGTTCCTCTCGCAAAACCGCAACAAGCGCAGCATCCGCCTCGATCTGAAGTCGCCGAAAGGGCGTGATGCGTTTTTGCGCATGGCGGAGCAGGCGGATGTTGTCGTGGAGAACTTTCGGCCGGGCACGGTGGATCGGCTGGGCATCGGCTACGCGGCCGTCAAGGCGCGCAATCCTAAGATCGTCTACGCCAGCGTGTCGGCGTTCGGACAAAGCGGTCCCTACGCCGCATGGCCCGCGAACGATCCGATCGTGCAGGCAGTGGCCGGTCTCATGGACATGACGGGCGAAGCTGGCGGCAATCCAGTCCGGCTCGGTGCGCCGTTGCCGGACTTCGGCGCGGCGGCGCTGCTCGCGTTCGGGATCTCGGCCGCGTTGCTCCATCGCGAACGGCATGGCGAAGGCCAGCGCATTGATACGTCGCTGCTCTCAGCTGCGCTGTTCAGCACGATCCCGCGCGACGGCGAGACGCTGAGAAGCGGCAAAGCGCCGGAGCGTCTCGGCAGCGGTCATCCAACGATGGTGCCGTACCGCAACTATCAGGGCTCCGATGGCCGTTATTTCTTTGCAGCTTGCTTCACCGAGAAATTCTGGCAGAACCTTTGCCGCGCGCTTGGCCGCGAAGAACTGCTGAGCGATGAACGCTTCATCGGCAACACCGCGCGAACTGCGAATCGGCATGCACTCGACGTGATCCTCGAGGAGCAATTTCTGCTGCATACCGCGGAATATTGGGTAGCGCATCTGAGCGCCGCGGACGTGCCATGCGCGATCGTGCAGGACTATCACACCGCGCTGACGCAGGACCCGCAGATCTCGCACAACCATGCGGTTGTCGAGATCGAGCATCCGGTCGCGGGTAGGGTAACGAACATCGCGAGTCCGGTGAATTTTCACGGCAGCCCCGTCGCCTACCGCCGTCCGCCGCCTACGCTCGGACAACATACAGCTGAAGTACTTGCCGAATACGGCTTCGGCGAGGAGGAGATCGCTGCACTGGAAGGTCGTGAATTAGCCGCTGCCGGAGCGAAGTCATGAAATCGTACACAGCGGATTATGTGATCGTCGGCGCGGGGACGGCGGGCTGCGTGCTCGCAAACCGTCTGACCGAAGATCCAGCCATCAAGGTGATTCTGGTCGAGGCCGGCGAGCGCGATCGTCACCCGTTCATCCACGTGCCGGCAGGCTTCGTGCGATTGCTCGATCATCCCACTGTGACATGGCGCTATCGCACTGAGGCCGACGCCGGGACGAGTGGCCGTGCCATCCTGTTTCCACGCGGACGCGGGCTCGGCGGCTCCAGTGCCATCAACGGCCTGCTGTACGTGCGCCCGTTTGCGGAGGATATCGATAGCTGGGAGCGGTCGGGTGCGAACGGCTGGAACTTCAAAAACTGTCTGCCGTTTTACAGCCGCTCGGAAACGTGGACCGAGGGCAGCAGCCCGCAACGAGGCACGCACGGTCCGATTCAGGTCAGCCGCGTGAAGAACCCGCCGGAGATTTGCGGTGCGGTCGTCGAGGCCGCCCAGCGGACGGGTCTCGATTTCGTCGATGATCCGAACAGCGACACGCGCGGTCCGTCGATCTGGTACTACCAGCAAACGCGCGACGGACGTCGCCGGTCGAGCGCAGCGCGCGGTTATCTACGGCCGGCAATGGCGCGCCCGAACCTTACGGTAGTGACCGGCCTTCAGGTGTCTACGCTCGAGATGAACGGCACGCATGTGAGCGGCATCAATGGGACGACGGGCGCGGGCATTCCGGTGCAGATCCGCGCGACCCGCGAGGTGATTTTGAGCGCGGGTGTGGTCGGCACGCCGAGGCTGCTCGAAATGAGTGGCATCGGCGACAAGGCTGTGCTGGACAATGCAGGCGTTAAAACACGGATCGCGTTGCCTGGCGTGGGCAACAATTTGCAGGACCACTATGTCGTTCGGCTCGGCTATAGAGTGCGCGGTGCCGGCACCGCGAACGAGCGCGCGCACGGACTTGCGCTCGCGCGCGAGATGATGCGCTACGTCGTGTCAGGGACCGGCGTATTGACCTATAGTGCGGCGCTCGTCGGCGGCTTTGCGCAGACGCGCCTCGCCACCCGTCCGGACGTGCAGTTCGTGATCGCGCCCGGCAGCTTTGCCGAGGGACGGATCGGCGTGCTCGAGTCGGAGCCCGGTGTCTCGTGCGGCGTCTGGCAGATGCGCCCGGAGAGCCGTGGACATGTGCACATCACCAGCAGCGAGATCACGGCAGCGCCGACCATTGCACCGTCATACCTGAGCAGTGAACTCGACCGCAACACGATGGTGGAAGGACTCAAGATTGGCCGGCGGATCTTCGCTCAACCCGAGGTCGCCCGTTATATCGTCGATGAAACCGTACCGGGCCGTCAGGCCGACACCGACGAAGCGCTATTGCAATACGTGCGTGACAATGGCTCGACTGTGTACCACGCGGTTGGCACGTGTCGGATGGGCGAGGACGAAATGAGCGTTGTCGATTCTGAAATGCGGGTGCGCGGAACGACGGGCCTGCGCGTCGTCGACGGCTCGGTGATGCCGTCGATAACCTCGACCAACACTAATGCGACGGTGCTCATGCTGGCTGAGCGCGCGGCAGACATGATCCGTTCGCCAATGGCGGCGCACGCGTCGTCGACGTATTCGAAGGAGACGGTATGAAAATCCTGGTGCCAGTCAAGAGAGTGGTCGATTACAACGTGAAGGTCCGAGTCAAGTCGGACGGCACGGGCGTCGACATTGCGAACGTAAAGATGTCGATGAATCCGTTCGACGAAATCGCGGTTGAAGAAGCCGTGCGTCTGAAAGAAGCCGGTGTGGCGACCGAGGTGATCGCGGTGTCGGCCGGTGTCACGCAATCGCAGGAAACGCTGCGCACGGCGCTCGCCATCGGTGCGGACCGCGCGATCCTGATCGAGTCGGCGGAAGAATTGCAGCCGCTGGCGGTCGCCAAGTTGCTGAAGGCGCTCGTCGACAAGGAGCAGCCGCAACTGGTGATTCTCGGCAAGCAGGCCATCGACGACGATTCGAATCAGACCGGTCAGATGCTTGCCGCGCTGGCTAACCTGCCGCAGGCAACGTTCGCGTC